>PULM01000031.1 GCA_003552345.1 Ectothiorhodospiraceae bacterium | reverse complement strand
GTTCGGGCTCTGGTTCGGGTTCCGGCTCGGGCTCTGGTTCGGGCTCGGGCTCTGGTTCGGGCTCGGGCTCTGGTTCGGGCTCGGGCTCTGGTTCGGGCTCCGGTTCCGGCTCCGGTTCTGGCTCGGGCTCCGGTTCCGGCTCTGGCTCGGGTTCCGGTTCGGGCTCCGGCTCCGGCTCTGGCTCCGGTTCGGGTTCCGGCTCTGGTTCCGGTTCTGGCTCCGGCTCCGGCTCCGGCTCGGGTTCCGGCTCTGGTTCCTGGCGCCGCTCCATATCGGCTTCCACCGCAGCGCTGTCCACCGCGGTGGCCTCGATGATCGGGCCGTCGAACTCCGGGGCCTCCGGGGTGCGGGTGCAGGTTGCGAAGTTCGCGCCCATCACCGTGAACACGGCCACATGGCCCAGCGTGGAGTAGACCACAAAACGGGACGGGCTGCTTGCCAGCCGGTTCGGCAGCCTGGGGGTTGGCACTCTCAGCCAGCGCATGGGCACGGCCTCATCCCGCTTCGGGGGCCGGGCCGTTGTCCGGCGGCTGGCTCATCAGCCCCACGCTCGGCACGCCGGCCGCCTGCAGCTCGGCCATCAGCGCCACGACTTCACCGTAGGCCACCTGTTGGTCGCCGCGCAGCAGCACACGCCGGTCGGGCTCATCGCTCATCAGTCCGCCAACCCGCTCCAGGAGTTCCTCCCGCGAAAGGGCCTCGTCGGGGTCGTCGGCGATGTTCAGATAGACCCGGCCTTCGGCGTCGATGCTGACGATCAGCGGCTCGGCCTCGTCCTCATCCAGCGGCGTGCTGCTCACCTCAGGCAGGTCCAGATCCACGCCGTGATAGAGCAGCGGCGCGGTGACCATGAAGATCACCAGCAGCACCAGCATGACGTCGATGTACGGGACGACGTTGATCTCCGACATTGGCCGCCGTCGGCTGCGGCGCGTCCCGGTCGGTGTCACCCGTGACAAGGCGGTGCCCTCCTACTTCGCCGGCGCCGCGCCGGCCGCATGGGTATGCCGCTCGAGGATGCTGGTGAATTCCTCGACGAAGGTCTCGTAACGGTTCGCCAGCCGCTCGGCGCGGTTGGCGTAGTGGTTGTAGGCGATGACCGCCGGGATGGCGGCGAACAGCCCCAGCGCGGTGGCGATCAGGGCCTCGGCGATCCCCGGCGCCACGGTGGCCAGGGTTGCCTGCTGCTGCCCGGCCAGGGCGCGGAACGAGTTCATGATGCCCCAGACGGTTCCGAACAGCCCCACGTAGGGGCTGACCGAGCCGACCGTGGCCAGGAATTGCAGGTGGCGCTCGGCGTTGTCCAGTTCACGGCTGACCGACACGCGCATGGCCCGGTGCGCGGCCTCGACCACCGCCGCCGGTGGCGCGCCGCTTTGCTTGCGCATGCGCGAGAACTCCTGGAACCCGGCGCGGAAGATGCGCTCCATGCCGGCGTGCTCGCCGGGGCCCTCGTCACTGAGCCGGCGGTAGATCTCGGCCAGGTTGCCGCCGGCCCAGAACTCCTCCTCGAAGCGGATGGCGGTCTGCTCGGCCCGCTTGAGGCTCAGGCGCTTGTAGAGAATCAGCGCCCAGGAGGTGATGGAGGCGAGGATCAGCGAGAGCATCACGGCCTGCACCAGCAGGCTGGCGTCGAGGATGAGGCGGAGGAAGGAGACGTCGGCGGTCATAGGGTCTTTCGCGCTGGCAAGGCCGGAGGGATCGAATGTAACGACAGTGAGTTATAGAAACAAGTTCCACCGGAATGACAAGAAGCGCCCGGGCGGCGCTCCGTGCCCGCCAGCGGCCGTTGGCGCTAGCCGAAGAGGTCGCCGGGGCCGGCCGGCTGCCCGGGGACGCCGAGCAGGGTGTAGGCGTGTTCGGTGGCCACACGCCCGCGGGGGGTACGCATGAGGTAGCCCTCCTGGATCAGGTAGGGCTCGACGACGTCCTCCAGGGTGCCGCGCTCCTCGCCGATGGCGGTGGCCAGGTTATCCAGGCCCACCGGCCCACCGCCGAACTTGTGCACCACCGCCTCGAGCAGGCGCCGGTCCTGTTCGTCGAGGCCGTTGCGATCGACGTCGAGCAGCTCCATGGCGTCCGCGGCGACCTCCCGCGTGATCCGCCCGTCTGCCCGCACCTCGGCGAAGTCCCGTACCCGGCGCAGCAGGCGGTTGGCGACCCGCGGGGTGCCGCGGGCGCGGCGGGCGATTTCCGCGGCGCCGTGCGCCTCGGTCTGCACCCCCAGGCGGTCGGCGGAACGCTCGACAATGCGGGTCAGCTCGTCGACCGGGTAATAGGCCAGCCGCTGCACGATGCCAAAGCGATCGCGCAGCGGCGAGGTCAGCAGCCCGGCCCGGGTGGTGGCGCCGACCAGGGTGAACGGCGGCAGGTCGAGCTTGATCGAGCGCGCCGCCGGCCCCTCGCCGATGACGATGTCGATGCGGAAATCCTCCATGGCCGGGTAGAGCACCTCCTCGACCACCGAGGAGAGGCGGTGGATCTCGTCGATGAACAGGACGTCGCCGGGTTCCAGGTTGGTCAGGATCGCCGCCAGGTCGCCGGGGCGGTCGAGGACCGGGCCCGAGCTCTGGCGCAGGTTGGCGCCCATCTCCGTGGCGATGATGTTGGCCAGGGTGGTCTTGCCCAGCCCCGGCGGGCCGAAGAGCAGGGTGTGATCCAGGGGCTCGCTGCGCCCGCGGGCGGCATGGATGAAGATCTCCAGCTGCTCGCGCACCCCGGCCTGGCCGACGTACTCATCCAGGGATACCGGACGCAGGGCCCGCTCCAGGGCGGCGTCATCGCCGGTGCCGGCGGCGTCGATGATGCGCTCCGGCGGCCCGTTTTGATCGCTCATGGTCACGCCCCCCGCGGTACGGCGCGCTGCAGGGCGCGCCGGATGATCGCCTCGCAGCCAAGGCCGGGCTCGGCTGCGTTACGGGCCATGCGCGCCGCCTCCGGGGGTTTGTAGCCCAGGGCCACCAGCCCCTCCACGGCCTCGCCCACCGGATCGCTGGCGCCGTCGGCGGCGCCGGATTGCGCCACGGCGGCGGGTGCGCCCACCGGCGCGATCCCTTCCAGGCGGTCGCGCAGTTCGACGATGAGCCGCTCGGCGGTCTTGCGGCCGACCCCCGGGACCTGGGTCAGTCGCTTGGGGTCGTCATCGCGAACGCAGCGGACCAGCTCCTCGCCGTCCACGCCGGAGAGCAGCGCCAGGGCCAGCTTCGGCCCCACGCCGGAGATGCGGATCAGCCTGCGGAAGAGGTCCCGCTCGGCACGGGAGCGGAAGCCGAACAGTGTCTGCCCGTCCTCGCGGACGCTGAGGTGGGTGTGCAGCACCACCTCCTGGCCGGTCTCGGGCACGGCCTCCAGGGTGGAGAGCGGCGCCTCGACCTCGTAGCCGATGCCGTGGGCCTCGACCACCAGCGTGGGCGGGCGTTTTTCGAGCAGGGTGCCGCGCAGCCGGGCGATCATGACTGGCCTCCGGAGGCGGCCTGCGCCAGCGGGGCGCTGCGATGGTGGGCGTGGCAGAGCGCGGCGGCCAGGGCGTCGGCGGCGTCCTCGGCTGGTTGGCTGCGCAGGCGCAGCAGGGCGCGGACCATGTAGCCCACCTGGGCCTTGTCGGCGCGGCCGCTGCCGGCAATCGCCTGCTTGATCCGCGCCGGCGCGTATTCGGCCACCGGCAGTCCGGCCTGGACGCAGGCGGTCAGGGCCGCACCGCGGGCGTGGCCGAGCTTGAGCGCGGTGTCCGCGTTGCGATGAACAAAGACCTGCTCGAGGGCCACTTCGTCCGGGCGGTGTTCGGCGATCAGCCCGGCCAGGCCATCGAAGATGCGGCCCAGGCGCTCGGCCAGCCCGGCCTGTCGGGGCAGGCGCAGTGTCCCTTCGGCCACCAGGCGGTGGGGACGGCCGTCGTCGACGATGCCGTAGCCGGTGACCCGTGAGCCGGGGTCGATGCCGAGGATGCGGGTCATCGCCTAGCCTTCTTCGTAGGCCTCCGCCGGCAGATCGGCGTTGGTGTAGACGTGCTGCACGTCGTCCAGGTCCTCCAGGCGCTCGATCAGCTTCGCGGTGCTGCGGGCGTTATCGCCCTCGATCTGGACGGTCAGGTCCGGGCGCTGGGTTACGTCCGCCTGGGCCGGCTCCAGCCCGGCCTCGGTCAGGGCGTCGCGCACGCTGCGGTAGGCCTCCGGGTCGGTGAGCACCTCCAGGGAGCCGTCTTCGTTCTCCACCAGGTCGTCGGCGCCGGCCTCCAGGGCGATCTCCAGCACCTGATCCGAGTCGGTGCCCGGGGCGAAGACCAGCACGCCGCGCTCCTGGAACAGGTAGGCCACCGAGTTGTCGGTGCCCATCTTGCCGCCGTGCTTGCTGAAGGCGTGGCGGACCTCGGAGACGGTGCGATTGCGGTTATCGGTCATGCAGTCGACCATGATCGCCGAGCCGCCGGGGCCGTAGCCCTCGTAGCGGATCTCTTCGTACGTCTCCGCCTCATCCAGTCCGGCACCCTTCTTGATCGCGGCGTCGGCGCGGTCCTTGGGCAGGTTCACCGCAAAGGCGCGATCGAGGGCCAGCCGCAGCCGGGCGTTCATCTCCGGATCGGGACCGCCGAGGCGTGCGGCGACCGTGATCTCGCGGATGTGCTTGGTGAAGATCTTGGACCGTTTGGCATCCTGCGCCCACTTGTGGCGCTTGATGTTGGCCCACTTGCTGTGTCCGGCCATGGATCCTCTACAGGCTTGTTCGCGGGGGTCGCTCGAGCGCGTCAGGATACCACGCCCGCCGGGTCGGCTCCGAGGCGCCGCTCACGCCTGTGCGGCCTCGATCGCGGCCCGGGCGTCGTCGCGCAGGTCGCGACGCAGCAGCTTGCCCACGGCGGATTTCGGCAGTGCGTCGCGGAAGATCACCCGTCGGGGCACCTTGTAGTTGGTCAGTTGCTGCCGTGCGAAGTCGAGCAGCTCCGACTCGCCCAGCTCCTGATCGCGCGGGGTGACGACGAAGGCCACCACGGCCTCGCCGGCCTCGCCCCGGGGGGCACCGACCACGGCGACCTCGGCCACGGCCGGGTGCTCGGCCAGGGCCTCCTCGACCTCGTTGGGATAGACGTTGAACCCGGAGACGTCGATCATGTCCTTCTTGCGGTCGACGATGTGGATGTAGCCGTCCGCATCCATGTAGCCGATATCGCCGGTGTGGAGCCAGCCGCAGCGCAGTGCCTGGCGGTTCTCCTCGGGCCGTTGCCAGTAGCCCTCGAAGACCTGGGGGCCGCGGCCGACGATCTCGCCGGTCTGCCCCTGGGGGACGGGCTGGTCGTTGTCGTCGACGATGCGCACATCGCTGCCGGGCAGCGGCACCCCGACACTGCCCAGGCGGTTCTCGCCGTGGGGCGGGTTCACCGCCAGGACGGGGCTGGTCTCGGTCAGGCCATAGCCTTCGAGCGGGGTGTGGCCGAGCAGCGCTTGCCATTGCTCGGCGGTGCTGCGGTGCAGGGCGGTGCCGCCGGCGATGGCGAAATCCAGGTGCCGGGGCGGATTGCTGCGGAACCACTCCGCCTGCAGCAGGCCGTAGAAGAGCAGGTTGACCGCCGAGAACTTGCTGACCGGAAACTGTTCAAAGGCCTTGCGCAGCTTCTCCACCGGCCGCGGCGACGGGCAGAGGATGTTGCGGCAGCCGTGGTGGTGGAAGGTGAGCAGGTTAAAGGTGAAGGCGAAGATGTGATAGAGCGGCAGCGCGGTGAGGACCACGTCTTCGCCCGGACGAATGGCGTCGCCGGCCATGATGTCGATCTGCTCGAGGTTGGCGAGGATGTTGCGGTTGCGCAGCTCCGCGCCCTTGGGCAGGCCGGTCGTGCCACCGGTGTACTGGAGCAGGGCCAGGTCGTCGGGGCCGCGCTCGGGCCACGCCTGGGGGGACAGGCGCTCGCCGCGGGTGAGCACGGCGCCGAGCCGGCGGGTGCTCGGCGGTGCTGCCGGGATCTCGCGCTTGGCCCGCAGCACGCCGTGGATCAGGCCGCGCTTGAGCCAGGGGAAAAGGTCGGCGACGCCGGTGAGCACCACCTCCTCCACGGCGGTTCCGGTCAGCGCGGCGGCGAGCTTGTCGGCGAACAGGTCAACCAGGACCAGCACCCGCGCGCCGCTGTCCCGGAGTTGGTGCTGCATCTCGCGAGGGGTGAACAGCGGATTGATGTTCACCAGCACCGCGCCAGCGCGCAGGGTGCCGAACACGGCGATGGGGTAGGGCAGGGAGTTGGGCATCTGCACCGCCACCCGATCGCCGGGGCGGATGCCGGCCTCGGCGATCAGCCAGGCCGCGAAGGCGTCGGCCAGCCGGTCGACGGTAGCGAAGTCCAGGCTCGCATGCAGGCCGTTCTCCAGGCAGGCGGTGTAGGCGATGCGATCCGGCGTGCGCTCGGCCCGGCGCCGCGCGATCTCCGCCACCGTGGTCAGCTCCCGCAGTACCGGGTCGGGGTCGTTCGAGGTGCCGTAGCACCGCTCCCACGGGCGGGCATCGTAGAATGCGGCGGCGCCGTGATCGTTCATGCTTCTCCTCCGTCGAGCGTAGGTTTTTTTATCGTGCCGAGGTTAAACGATCTGATCAGTCCGGAGCATCATCACTGTGTCTGCATCCCTGCAATCCCGAAGCCTGCCGTATCTTGCTGACGGGGCTGCGGCCCTGCGTGTGCTCGGCGGCGAGCCGTGGTCGGCGTGGCTCGACTCGGGGCATGGCGGCTGCGCTGCGGCGCGCTACGACATCCTCGTGGCCCGGCCGGTGGCCACCCTGGTGGCCGCCGGCGGGCAGACGACCATCCGCCGGGGTGAGCAGGTGGAGCAGCGCAGCGGCGATCCGCTGAGCCACCTGGCCGCCGAGCTCGAGGCCCTGGGGCCGCTGCCGGTTGACCCGCGCTGGCCATTCACCGGTGGGGCGGTGGGCTACTTCGGCTACGACCTGGGGCGACGGCTGATGGGGGTGGCGGGGGCGGATCCGGCGCTCCCGGAGATGGCCGTGGGGCTCTACGAGCAGGCGCTGATCACGGATCATCAGCAGGGCTGGACCATGGCCGTGGGGCGACACCTCGACGAGGCCTGGCTGGCCGATGTGGTGCAGCGCCAGGAGGGGGCCTCGGATCCGTGCCCCTGGTCCACGGTCGGCGCGATCCGGCGCGAGCCGGAGGCCGACGGGTACGCGGCGGCGTTCCGCCGGGTGCAGGCTTACTTGCACGCCGGCGACTGCTATCAGGTCAATCTGGCCCGCCGGTTCACGGTGCCCTATCGCGGTGATCCGCAGGCGGCTTATCTGGCCCTGCGCGGCGCCTCGCCGGCGCCCTTCGCGGCCTGGCTGCGTGTGCCCGGTGTGGATGTGCTCAGCCTCTCGCCGGAGCGGTTTCTGCGCCTGGATGCCGACGGCCAGGTCACCACGGAGCCGATCAAGGGCACCCGCCCGCGGTCGGCCGATCCGGGGCAGGATGCGGCAGCCCGGCACGAGCTGATGAGCAGCGCCAAGGACCGGGCAGAGAACGTGATGATCGTCGACCTGTTGCGCAACGATCTGGGCAAGGGGTGCGAGGTGGGCAGCGTCCGTGTCCCTTCGCTGTGCCGGGGTGAGCGGTTCGCCTCTGTGCACCATCTGGTCAGCACCGTGACCGGGCGCCTGGCCCCGGGCAGGCGGGCCACCGACCTGCTCCGCGATTGTCTGCCCGGCGGTTCGATCACCGGGGCGCCGAAACGTCGGGCCATGGAGATCATCAACGAGCTCGAACCCGGGCCGCGCGGGGTGTACTGCGGGGCGATCGGCTACCTGGGGCTGGACGGGCGCATGGATACCAGCATCGCCATCCGCACCGCCACCTGCGGCGATGGCTGCATGACCTACTGGGCCGGTGGTGGGGTGGTGGCGGACTCCACCTGTGCCGCCGAGCTACAGGAGACCGAGGACAAGGCCGCCGGGTTCCTCTCGCTGGCTGACGGCGATGAGGGCGGCGCGCTCACGCGTCGCCGCTGAGCAGCTGGGCGAAAGCGGCCAGGGCCTCGTACTCCTCGCGGCAGGCTGCGCTGACCCGCTCGAGTTTAGGCTGCGCGATGGCCGGGGCGTCGGCGCACTGCGTCGGGTCGAAGCCGCGCTGCAGCCACTCGTTGGCGAAGCGGACGGTGGCCACCAGATCCGCGTGGGGGCCCTCGTAGCGCTCACGATGGGCGTTGCCGGCGGTGACGGCGATCGGCTCGGGTACCGACCACTCGCGCAGCAGCAACGCGCCGGCCTCGCCGTAGTCGCAGCCCAGGGCGCGGAAGGTGAGTCCGGCCAGCGACCGCTCCCGGTCGCGCTCGTGTTCGGCCAGGACCTGGTCCATGGTCTGGGGGAAGATGTGCACCAGCAGCAGCAGGCCGATGCTGTGCAGCACGCCGCCCAGGTAGGCGGCGTCGCGGCTCTCGCCGGGGGCGCAGTCCGGGGCGAGGCGGGCGGCGCAGAAGGCCGTGCCCAGGGCCTCGTGCCAGTAGCGCTGGAGCTGGAAGTGGGGGCACGGGGCGGTGCGGAAGAGGTCATTGAGCAGCAGGGAGGTGGCCAGTACGCGCACCCGGTTGAGCCCGATGCGCATCACCGCCTGCTCCAGGGAGTAGACCGTCTCGCGCCGGGAGAAGAAGGCGTAATTGGCAACAGCAACAATACGCGCCGCCAGCCCGGGCTCGCGGGCCAGGGTCTCGGCCACCTCGCTGATGTTCACCTCGTTATGGCTGGTGACCACCAGGATGTCGTGGGCGACGTAGGGCAGGGCGGGCAGGGTGTCGGAATCGCCCAGCCGCTCCAGCGTAGCCGCCCGTTCGGCGTTGCCCATGTGCTGACCTCGGTTGCGGTTCGGTAGGGCCGGCCGGGGCGGGCCAGCGTCTCGTGAGAGCTGCCCCCATGGTAGCAACTCGCTTGACACTCTATGCACTGCAGCATACGGTTCGTGTGCCCGCGCCGGAGGCCCTGAATGTCAGATACCCGGATCATCAAGAAGTATCCCAACCGCCGTCTCTACGACACGGCGATCTCGAGCTACATCACGCTGGCGGACGTCAAGCGGCTGGTGCTCGAGAGCGTCGATTTCCAGGTGGTTGACGCCAAGACCCGCGAGGATATCACCCGCAGCATCCTCCTCCAGATTATCAGCGAGGAGGAGGAAGAGGGCGAGCCGATCTTCTCTAGTCAGCTGCTGGCGCAGCTGATCCGCGCCTACGGCGGCAACATGCAGAACATGCTCACCAGCTATCTGGAGAAGAGCCTGGAGCTCTGGGCGGATCAGCAGCGGGTCTTCCAGCAGCGCACCCGGGAGTTCATGGATCACAACCCCATGAACATCATGACCCAGTTCGCGGAGCGGAATCTGGCCCTGTGGCGGCAGATGAGCGGGCTGGACAGCGGCCGTGAAGAGGAGGGGGGCGGCTTCGAGGATCCGCCCGCCTCCAACCGCGGACCCGGGCGCCACCGTCAGGATCAGGACGGCGGCGAGTCGCAGGGCGACTAGACCGCCCCCCGCGGGGCGCGCAGGGCCGCCAGGCCCGCGCCCCGCTTCCTGCACCCACCCCGGTTGTACCCCGCCTGCCTCTGTATCGCCTGCCCCGTGCCCGCCCCCGGGGTCGTTGGGTTTTCTTGTGTCGTTGACACTCGCTGCATCGCAGCATAAGCTTCGTAAGCGCAGCAGATGCTGCGATGCACAATAGTGGTGCAGCGCGGCAAACGCCGTGCGCCCCGGTGTGCAAGCCCAATGCAGAAAAGCGAGGAATACCGTTATGGCAGGTCGTTTGGCCCTGGTAACCGGAGGCAACGGTGGGATTGGCACCGCTGTCTGTCGCGAACTCGCCGCGCAGGGATATCGCGTGGTTACCACTTGCGTGGACGCCAAGGCGGAGCGCATCGACGAGTGGCAGGCGCAGCTGCGCGAGGAGGGCCACGAGGTCGGCTACGTGGAGTGCAACGTGGCGGATTACGCATCCTGCCAGCGGATGGCCGGGCAGTTGGCCGAGACGTACGGTGAGGTCGAGGTGTTGGTCAACCTTGCCGGGATTACCCGCGATGCCTTCTTCCACAAGATGGAACAGAAGGACTGGCAGGATGTCATCGACATCAACCTGGACAGCGTGTTCAACGTCACGCGCCAGTTTCTCAACGGCATGCGGGATCGCGGCTTCGGGCGCATCGTCAATGTCGCCTCGGTCAATGGTCAGACCGGGCAGTTCGGTCAGGCCAACTACTCCGCGGCGAAGGCGGGCATGCACGGCTTCACCATGGCCCTGGCCAAGGAGAATGCGCGCAAGGGGGTGTCGGTGAACACCGTCTCGCCGGGCTACGTGGCGACCAGCATGACGGCGGCGATCCCGGACAACGTGCGTGAGCAGATCGTCGCCCAGATCCCGGCCGGACGCATGGCCGAGCCCGAGGAGATCGCCCGGGTCATCGCCTTCCTGGTGGCCGATGAGTCCGGCTACATCACGGGGGCCAATGTGCCGGTCAACGGCGGGCAGTTCTGCAGCTTCTAGGTTTGGGGCTGCCTGCCCCGCAGCTCATTAATAGTGCGGGGCAGGCAACTATTTGACAGCGCAATGTGACGAGGCTATCATGTTGCGTAGCAACAACGCCGAATCACTCGAAGCGCGCGATCGCGGATGCGGGTGAGTCAGCGGTAGGGCTCCCGAGGGAGCCAACGTTTTGTTAGCCGGTCTCCTCCTGGCGGCGTCTCCTCCCTGGAGACCTATGTCGCCAACTCCTTGCCCCCTCTTTGAGGGGGTTTTTTTTGGGCGTGACCCCGGCCCGGTCGCCGCCCGCTATGGGTGCATGATTGTGATCAACGCGGCGGGGGGCTGCAAGCCTCCGTCATGTGGCAGTGCGTCATCCCTCCTCACTCCGCGAGCCAGGCAACGATCCGCGGCAGCAGCTCCGCGTGAGCCCGGCGGCTGATGAACACACCCAGATGCCCTCCCGGGAAAGCCAGTTCGCCGTAGTCCGTGGAGCCGACATGGGCGCCGAGTGCGCGCGCTGCCGCTGGCGGGACCAGGTGGTCCTGCTCGGCGTAGACATTGAGCACCGGCTGTTCGATGGCGGAAAGGCGCACCGGCCGGCCGTTGAGGGTCAGGGTGCCGTTGAGCAGACCGTTGCGCTGGTAGCATTCGCGGCCGAATTCGGCGAAGGCGGTCGCTGCCTGATCCGGGCTGTCGTACATCCAGCGTTCCAGGCGCAGAAAGTCGTGGAGGGCCTCGGGGTGGTCTGCCAGCTCGGGCAGCTCCATATAGCGCTGGGCCAACAGTCGGTAGGGCTTGAGGGCGACGAAGACGCTGTTGAGCCATTCCGCCGAGACATTGCCGAGGGTCTGCGCCGCCTGATCGAAGTCGACCCCCTGTGCCATACGGCTGAGCTGGTCCCCGGGGGTGTGGAAGTCCACCGGTGTGACCAGGTTCACCAGTCGGTGGACCCGCTGCGGTTGCAGCGCGGCCAGACACAGCGCGAACACGCCCCCCTGGCAGACCCCAAGCAGGTCCGCTGTGGCGCCCTCTCTGGCGGCGACCTCCTCGGCGGCGGTGGCCAGGAAGTCGTCGATGTAGTCGCCCAGGTCGAGGAAGCGGTCGGCGCCTTTCGGGTAACCCCAGTCGAGGAGGTAGACCGGGTGCCCGGCCCGGGTCAGGGCGGCGATCAGTGAGCGGCGCTCGGTCAGGTCCAGGATGAAGGGGCGGTTGACCAGCGAGTAGACAATCAGCACCGGGCGTTGCCCGGTAGCCGCTTGGGGGGCGTAGCGGCGCAGGTGCATCCCCGGGCCCACCTCGCCGTGGTGGGTGAAGGGGGTGGCGCCACGGGTGTCCACGGGCAGTTCCGCCGCCTGCTCGAGGGTCTCGATCAGGCGGCGTTGCCAGTCATGCAGCGGGTGGTCGAATGGCGACTGCGCCATCACCGCTCCCGGTGTCCCGGTGTGCGTTCCGCCCGCAGGGCGCCCACCTCATCGCGCAGGCGGGCGACCTCATTGCGCAGGGCGGCCAGCTCGTCGCCCGGTGTGTTGCGCCGCTGGCTGCGCTCGAGCTCAACCAGGCGGCGCTGGGTGTCGAGGAAGTCATCCCGGTTGGGCAGGTCCAGGGTGCGCAGGCCGGCGTCGAGCTGTTTCTGGTAACGATCGACCAGGGCGGTGGTGGCGTTGGCCAGGCGACCGAAGGCCTCGGCCCACTGCGCCGAGGCGAGGGCCTGCTCGTAGCAGGCCTCGCTGTCGGTAAGCCACCACTCGTAGAGCGTACGGTAGTCCTCGGGCAGCGGCCGCTGCGGGTCCTGCGCGGCCATTTGCAGGCGCTGCTCCAGGGTGTCGAGGCCGGCGCGGACCGAATCCAGCAGGATTCGCGCGCACTCGACGTGGGCATGCAGGTAGCGATCCAGGGCGATCTGCAGCCCCTGGGTGCGCTCCAGGCCGTGCTGCCAGGGGCCGAGGCGGGCGAGGGTCTGCAGCCACGGCGTCAGCCATTGCGGGGTCTCGTTCGCCGGGTCGACGCCGTCCTCGCCGGTGGCGCCAGCCGAGGTTGCCACGGCGTTCAGCCCGCTCAGGGTGGTGTCGAGTTGACTGCGCAGGCCCTGGAAGGCCGTGTCGCAGGCCGGCCCCGGGCTTCCGCCGTCAGCCTGCAGGGCGCGCCACAGCACGCCGACGGGCGTGGCATCGCCCATGCGCAGGATCCATTCGTGGTTGAAAGCTTCGCCGGACGCCATGACCGCGCTCCCAGGGTGCCGCGGCAGTCTACTAACGTCGCGGAAGCACTGGCTAGTCCGCGTTGCGCTGTGTCCAGCGCTCCTTGAGGGCCTCGGCGCGCGCGCGCTGGTAGCGATCCTCGCCGGCGTGGCGGATGGCATTGTTGAGCTGCGCCACGGCCAGGCTGTGCTCGCCGCGGGCGCGGTAGTGCTCGGCCAGGGCGATGTAGCCCTCGGCCTCGCGCCCGGAGGCGTGGGCGGCGTCGGCGAGCAGGCGAAGCAGCTGTGTCGAGCCGTCGGACCCGCGGGTGGCGCGGGCCAGCAGTCGGCGGGCCTCTTCGGCGTCGCCGGTATCCAGGAGCGTCTCGGCCAGGCGGTAGGTGGTCGCCCAGCTGCCCGGGTAGAGGGAGCGGGCCTCCTGATAGGTGGTCAGTGCCTGCTCGGTGTCGCCGGCGGCGCGCAGGATCTCGGCGCGGCCCAGCAGGACGTAAAGCCGTTCACCCTCGATGGCGCTCAGGGTATCGAGCAGCGCCAGCGCCTGGCTGTGCTGCCCGGACTCGCGCGAGAGCGCCAGGGCCAGGCCGTAGAGGGCGGCGGCCCGCTCGGTGGGATTGTCGGCGCTGCGCCGCAGTTGATCCTGCATGAAGGCGACGGCGCTGGTGCTGCGCTGCTCATGGCTGAATACCTGCTGCCGGGCCCGGATGAAGGCGTGGTGGCCGCTCTCGTAGACGGCGCCGCCCTCCAGGCGCTCGGCCAGGCGCTGCGTCTCGTTGAGGCGTCGATCGGTCAGCGGGTGGGTGCTGAGGTACTCCGGCGGGTCCTCGGCGAAGCGTGAGGCGTCGGCCAGGCGCTCGAAGAATCCGGGCATGCCCTGGGGGTCGAGCCCCGCGGCCACCAGGTTGTGCAGGCCAACCCGGTCGGCCTCCTGTTCATGGGCCCGGGAGTGGCCGAGTTGCTGCTGGATGGGGGCAGCGATGCCGGCCATGGCCGCGGCGCTGCCGGCCTGCGGGTTCTGCGAGCCGACCAGGATGGCCGCCAGCACGGCGGCGGCGGTCTGCAGATTGAGCTGCTGGGACTGGGCGTACTGCCGGGCAATGTGTCGCTGGGTGACGTGGGCGATCTCGTGGGCGACGACGCCGGCGAGCTCGCTCTCGGTGCGGGTCTCGCGGATCAGCCCGGTGTGCAGCCCGATGTATCCGCCGGGCAGGGCGAAGGCGTTGATCTGGTCGTCCTCGACCAGGAAGAAGCTGTAGCCGAACCCGGGCGCATTGCTGTGCGCCGCCAGCCGTTGCCCCAGGCTCTGGAGGTACTCGTTGCTCTCCGGGTCCTCGTGCAGCGGCAGGTGCTGGCGGACCT
This sequence comes from Ectothiorhodospiraceae bacterium, assembly GCA_003552345.1. Classification (GTDB taxonomy): domain Bacteria; phylum Pseudomonadota; class Gammaproteobacteria; order Nitrococcales; family Halorhodospiraceae; genus Halorhodospira. The sequence goes on along the minus strand of PULM01000031.1, from coordinate 19,162 downwards.
GGCGCATGATCTCGGCGCCAAGCTCCCGCTCCTTGTGCACCGGCAGGGCGTCGGCCCCGGGGGTGCCGAGCTGCGGCAGCTGAACCCGCTCCGCCTGCAACGGCTGCAGGGCCGCGGTGGTCAGGAGCAGTGCCGCCATCAGCAGCGCAGTGGCGGTTCGGAAGAGGCGATCGAGCATGGTGATGCTTTGGACCCGCGGGGTGGATGCAGGTTCCTGCCGGCGCAGGTATCGTCAGGCTACGTTATCATCGTTGCGCGATCCGCGAAGGAGATGCGCCCTTGGAGCTGATTCGAAGCTGGCTGCGCCGCACGTTCAACGACCCCCAGATCGCTGCCTTCATCGTCCTCATGGTACTGGGCCTGGGGGCGTTGCTGATGCTCGGCAGCGTCCTCGCGCCGGTGATCGCCGCCGTGGTCATCGCCTACCTGCTGGAGGGGGTGGTGCGGGCCTTTGAGCGCTTCGGCGTGCCGCGGCTGCTGGCGGTGGTGGTGGTCATCCTCTTTCTCACCACCTTCCTGATTCTGGTGCTCTTTGCCCTGATCCCGTTGCTCTACCGCCAGGTCGGGCAGCTGGTCGATCAGCTGCCGGCGATCCTGGCCCAGGGGCAGATGCTGCTGCTCCAGCTCCCCGAGCAGTATCCTCAGCTCTTCTCCGAGGCGCAGATCCGCGAGATGCTCGACACCGCGCGGCGCGAGATCACCGATCTGGGGCAGCGGGGGGTGGCCTCGGTCACCGTGCAGTCGCTGATGATCCTCGGCACCCTGGTCATCTACGCCGTGCTGGTGCCTTTTCTGGTCTTCTTCCTGCTCAAGGACAAGCGGCTTCTGTTGCAGTGGGTCAGCAACCACATGCCGCGGCACCGCGCCTTCGCCTCGGAGGTGTGGCTCGACGTCGATCAGCAGATCGGCAACTACGTCCGCGGCAAGTTCATCGAGATCCTCATCGTCTGGGCGGTGACCTACATCACCTTCTCGCTGCTCGGCCTGCCCTTTGCCATGCTGCTGGCGGTGGCGACGGGGCTGTCGGTGATCATCCCCTACATCGGCGCCTTCGTGATGACGGTGCCGGTGGCGCTGATCGCCTACTTCCACTTCGGAGTCAGCCAGGAGTTGGTCTACGTCCTGGCCGCCTACACGATCATCCAGGTCCTCGACGGCAACGTCCTGGTGCCGCTGCTCTTCTCCGAGGTGGTCAACCTCCACCCGGTGGCGATCATCGTCTCGATCCTGGTCTTTGGCGGTATCTGGGGGTTCTGGGGGATCTTCTTCGCCATTCCGCTGGCCACCTTCATCCAGGCGATCATCAAGGCGTGGGTGCGTCGGCGTAAGCCGCCGGACGATGAGTCGATGGGGGTGGAGGAGGAGCTGACCCCCTGAGCGCCGGGGCGACGGCGTCAGGGCGTCAGAGGACGTCCGAGGCGTAGTCGGCGAGCCGCGAGCGCTCGCCCCGGCGCAGGGTCACATGGCCGCTGTGCGGCCAGTCCTTGAGCCGGTCGACCAGGTAGGTCAGTCCCGAGGTGCTCTCGGTCAGGTAGGGCGTGTCGATCTGGCCGATGTTGCCCAGGCAGACCACCTTGGTGCCGGGGCCGGCCCGGGTGATCAGGGTTTTCATCTGCTTGGCGGTCAGGTTCTGCGCCTCATCGAGGATGACGAACTTCTCCAGGAAGGTGCGCCCGCGCATGAAGCTCATCGAGCGGATGCGCACGCGCGAGTGGAGCAGGTCGGCGGTGGCCGCCCGCGCCCAGTCGCTGCCGAGCCCGTTGTCCGGGGCGCTGAGCACCTCCAGGTTGTCCATCAGTGCCCCCATCCAGGGGGTCATCTTCTCCTCCTCGGTGCCGGGCAGATAGCCGATCTCCTCACCGATGGCCACCGTGGCGCGGGTAGCGATCACCTCCCGGTAGCGACCCCGGTCCATGGTCTGGGCCAGTCCGGCGGCCAGGGTCAGCAGGGTCTTGCCGGTGCCGGCGGCACCGAGCAGTGAGACCAGATCGATCTCCGGGTCCATGAGCAGGTGCAGGGCGAAGTTCTGCTCCCGGTTGCGGGCGCGGACGCCCCACACCGACTGCCCTTCACGGAAATCGGTCACCGGGGTCAGCTCGGCGTCTCCGCCGTCGAAGCCGTGCACCACGCCCTCGAATCCGTCCTCGCTGTAGAGGCACTGGTTGATCCGCCAGACCGTGTCATCGGGCACCGGGACGCGGTAGCCGCGTCCGTGGCTGCGGGCTCGGGCCCAGGCCGCGGCGGGGATGGCAGCGACCCCGGTGGGCAGCAGATCGACGTCGTCGATGACCCGGTCGCTCTCGTAGTCCTCGGCGGCGATGCCGCCGACCTGGGCGCGGATGCGCAGGTTGATGTCCTTGGAGACCAGGACCGGGGTCTGGGCGTGGTGTTCGCGCAGTCGCCCGGCGGCGGCCAGGATGGCGCTGTCGCCGCGGCCGTGCCCCTCGGTCTCGAAAAACAGCCGCCCGGAGGGCTCGCCCGGCGCGCCCTGGCCGAGGGGGACGCCGTCGTGCAGCGAGCCGGGCGTCTGCCCGGTGAGCAGATCATCGAGAAAGCGGCTGACCTGGCGGGCGTTGCGCGCCACCTCGGAGAGGCCCTCCTTGGCGGCGTCGAGCTCCTCGAGCACCGCCGAGGGCAGGCAGACGTCGTGCTCCTCGAAGTGGAACAGCGCCGTCGGGTCGTGCACCAGGACGGAGGTGTCGAGCACGTAGATACGGCGGGTGAGCGGCTGGCTCATGACGGTTCGGTCCCCGTGCCGGGGTTGGTCATCCGAAGCGGCGGCTACTTGGCCGGCTCCATGATGGCGTCCAGGTTGAACTGGTCGCAGAAGTCCATGAATTCGTCGCGCAGGCTGGCGATGTGCACCCCGGCGGGTACATCCACGGTCAGGTAGACCGAGAACATCGGTGTGCCCGTGTGCGCCGCCGCGTAGCTGGCGGTATTCATGTCGCGGATGTTGATCTCGCGGGTGGCGAAGAAGTTGGCCAGCTCGGCGACGATCCCCGGGTGGTCGAGGGCCACCACCTCCACGGAGTAGGGCAGCAGGTGCTCGCCGGTGCTCGCCGGCTCGGTCCGCTGTATGTGGATCTCCAGGCCCATGCGCCGGGCCGAATGCGGCAGGCTGCTCTCGAGTTTGGCCAGTTCGTTCCAGCGCCCGGAGACCATCAGGATCATGGCGAACTCGCCGCCGAGCACGCTCATGCGGCTGTCGGCGATGTTGCAGCCGGTCTCGGTGACCGCGCTGGCCAGCTCGCGGACGATGCCCGGGCGATCGTGGCCGAGGGCAGTGATGACCATCAGGTTGTGCATCGCACTGCTCGCCCTAGCTTGGGTGTGCGGCGGCAGTCTAGCACGGACCCTCTCCGAAATGCGCCGGCGCCGTGGGGAATCCCTTGCTTGGCGGCGCGCGGCCCGCTTAGTACCATGATCGCCTTGCCGATTAGACTCGAGACCGACGACGGAGGTGCTGATGTTCCGCGGCAGCATGGTGGCGATGGTCACCCCGATGAAGGCGCAGGACGGGATTCGGGACGCCGTGGACGAGAAGGCGCTCAAACAGCTCGTCGAATTCCACGTCGAGCAGGGCAGTGACGCCATCGTCGCCGTCGGCACCACCGGCGAGTCGGCCACCCTCGATTACGAGGAGCACCGGGACGTCATCCGCGCGACCGTCGAGGCGGCCGCCGGGCGCATCCCGGTGATCGGCGGCACCGGCGCCAACTCGACCTGGGAGGCCATCGAGCTGACGCGCAGCGCCATGGAGGCCGGCTGCGACGCGGCGCTGCTGGTGGTGCCCTACTACAACAAGCCCACCCAGGAGGGACTGGTCCAGCACTTCACGGCCATCGCCGAGGCGGTGCCGATGCCGCAGATCCTCTACAACGTGCCCGGGCGCACCGGCTGCGACATGCTCCCGGAAACCGTCGCCCGTCTGGCTGAGCTGCCCAACGTGGTCGGCCTCAAGGAGGCGCAGGGGACCGTCGAGCGTGCCGAGGAGGTGATCCGCCTCTGCGGTGACCGACTGGACGTCTTCGCCGGCGATGACTTCAACGCCCTGGGCATGATGCGCGTCGGCGGCAAGGGGGTTGTCTCGGTCAGCGCCAACGTGGCGCCGCGGCAGATGCACGAGCTCTGCGCCGCCGCTCTGAGTGGCGACATGGAGACCGCCGAGACCATCAACGAGCGGTTGACGCCGCTGCACCAGGCGATGTTCTGCGAGCCGAACCCGGTGCCGGTGAAGTGGGCGGTGGAGCAGCTCGGCATGGCCGGCTCCGGCATGCGGCTGCCTATGACCCGCTTGACCGAGGCCGGTCAGGCCCGGGTCCGTCAGGCGATGACCGACGCCGGTCTGCTGTGAGGGGGGCAACCGCCAGGATGGCACGCTGCGTGCCGGCCGTGCTGCTCGCGGCCGGCCTGCTCGGCGGTTGCGCCACGGATCCGCTGACCCGCGACGAGGCCGATTACCCGGAGCACCTGGTGATCCCGCCGGATCTGGTCGGCAAGCCCGAGCCTGCCGAGGAGGATGCGGCGCCGGATCCGGAGGCGGATGCCGACGCGGAGCTGCCGGTGGACGTAGCGCGCACCATCCCGTCGCGCCTGACGGAAGTCGACGGTGACCCGCGACTCGTCCTGGATATGGGCATCAACCAGGCGTGGACGGGCGCCGGTGCGGCGCTGAACCGGCTCGATTTCACCGTGCTCGAGCGCCAGCGCGACGATCTCTACTACCTGATCCGCTACGAGCCGCGGGCGGACGAGGAGATCGAGCAGCCCGGGGTGTTTGCCCGCTGGTTCCGCGGCGCCGAGCGGATCGACACCTCGCCCCAGCGCTTTCGTATCCAGATCGCCCGTGAAGACGGGCAGGTGGTGGCCAAGGTCCGCGACGAGGACGGCGAGCCGGCCGCCGCCGCGGTGGCCGAACGGCTGCTGACCCTGCTCGATCGCCAGCTCTACTGATCATGTTGCAGATTCCAGGAAAACGCGCCCTCTCCCCCTTCCGCCTCGACAAGCTGCGTGACGAGCTGCAGGACGCCTGCGAAGCCGTGCGCGGGGTCGATGCCGTCTACTGCCATTTCGTGGCCGCCAGGCAGTCCCTTTCCGAAGCGCAGCATGCGGTCCTGCTGCAGCTGCTCGACTACGGGGCCGACTACCCCGCACCGACTCACGCCGAAGGCGAGGAGACCACGCTGCTGGTGGTGCCGCGGCCCGGGACCGTCTCGCCGTGGTCGAGCAAGGCGACGGATATCGCCCGCAACTGCGGGCTCGGCGAGGTCGAGCGCATCGAGCGGGGCACGTTGTTCCGTATCACCACCGACGGGCCCCTGACCGGTGCCGCGTATCAGGCCGTGGCCGCCGCCATCCACGACCCGCTGACCGACGCCGTGCTCGACGGCCCCGAGGCGGCCGAGGCGCTGTTCCGGGACAGCCAGCCGCGTCCGGTGGCCGTGGTGGACGTTCTCGGTGGCGGGCGTCAGGCGCTGGTCCGCGCCGACGCCGAACTGGGCCTGGCGCTGGCCGAGGATGAGATCGACTACCTGCTCGAGAGCTACGACGGTCTGGGGCGCAACCCCACCGATGTCGAGCTGATGATGTTCGCCCAGGCGAACTCCGAGCACTGCCGGCACAAGATCTTCAACGCCGACTGGGTCATCGACGGCGAGTCGCAGCCGCAGTCGCTGTTCGCCATGATTCGCCGCAGCCACGAGGCCCGCCCCGAGGGCGTGCTCTCGGCCTACAGCGACAACGCCGCCGTGGCCGCCGGCTTTGAGGCCCGGCGCCTGCACCCGGGCGCGGACGGGGCCTATCGCGAGCACCCGGAGCCGGCCCATCTGGTCATGAAGGTGGAGACCCACAACCACCCCACCGCCATCGAGCCCTTCGCCGGTGCGGCCACCGGCGCCGGCGGTGAGATCCGTGATGAGTCGGCCACCGGCATCGGTGGTCGCACCAAGGCGGGGTTGACCGGGTTCTCGGTGTCCAATCTGCGCATCCCCGGCTTCCGGCAGCCCTGGGAAGGGCCCGAGGCGCGGCCGCGGCGGATCGCTTCACCGCTGGCGATCATGCTCGACGGGCCCCTGGGGGCGGCGGGGTACAACAACGAGTTCGGCCGACCGGCGCTCAGTGGCTACTTCCGCACCCTCGAGCTGGCCGCGCCGGCGCCCGGAGGCGGCGAGCAGGTGCGCGGCTATCACAAGCCGATCATGATCGCCGGTGGCATGGGCAACATCCGCGATGCCCATGTGCACAAGCGCAGCCTGCCGGCCGGGACGCCGGTGGTGGTGCTCGGCGGCCCGGCCCTGCTCATCGGGCTTGGCGGCGGGGCGGCCTCCTCGGTGGCCAGTGGCAGCGGTGATGAGTCGCTGGATCTGGCCTCGGTGCAGCGTGACAACCCCGAGATGCAGCGCCGTGCGCAGGGCGTGCTCGACGCCTGCACGGCCTGCGGCGATGACAACCCGATCCTCTCCATCCACGACGTGGGGGCCGGCGGCCTGTCCAACGCCATCCCCGAGATCCTCGACGACGCCGACCGTGGCGGTCGCGTGGAACTGCGCACCATCCCCATCGACGATCCGGGGATGTCGCCGCTGGAGATCTGGTGCAACGAGTCCCAGGAGCGCTACGTCCTGGCCGTGGACCCCGAGCGGCTGGCCGAGTTCGAGGCGCTGTGCGCCCGCGAGCGTTGCCCCTACGCCGTGGTGGGCGAAACCACCGATGCCCGCGAGCTGGTCGTCGCCGACGGCCACTTCGATAACACGCCGGTGGATCTGCCCATGGAGCTGCTCCTGGGCAAGCCGCCGAAGATGCTGCGGGATGTCCGCCGCCGGCCCGTGGCCGGCGCGCCGCTGGAGCTGACCGGGGTGAGCCTGGCAGAGGCCCTGGAGCGAGTGCTGCAGCTGCCTGCCGTGGCCTCCAAGGAGTTTCTGATCACCATCGGCGATCGCACCGTCACCGGGCAGGTGGTGCGGGATCAGATGGTCGGCCCCTGGCAGGTCCCGGTGGCGGATTGTGCGGTGACCGTCTCGGATTACCGGGGCTATGCCGGCGAGGCGATGGCGGTGGGCGAGCGGCCCGCGGTGGCCATCCTCGATGCCCCCGCCTCCGGGCGGCTGGCGGTGGCCGAGGCGCTGACCAACCTGGCCAGTGCCGGGGTGGGGAGGCTGTCGGCGGTGACCCTCTCCGCCAACTGGATGGCCGCCTGCGGGCACGACGGCGAGGATGCCGCCCTCTACGACACGGTGGCCGCGGTGGGGCGTGATCTCTGCCCCGAGCTTGGCGTGGCCATCCCGGTGGGTAAGGACTCGCTGTCCATGCGCACCGTCTGGGAGGAGGACGGCGAGCAGCGGGCGGTGACGTCACCGGTCTCGCTGGTGGTCTCCGCCTTCGCGCCGGTCGCCGATGTGCGCCGGGCGGTGACACCGCAGCTGCAGTCGCAGCCCGAAACCGTGCTGGTGGCGCTGGAACTCAGTGGTGATCGGCACCGGCTGGGCGGCTCGGCCCTGGCGCAGGTCTACAGCTGCACCGGCGAGCGTCCGGCCGATCTGGACAACCCGGCTGCCCTGCGCTGGGCCTTCGACCATGTGCAGGGTCTGCTCAGCGAAGGGCGGATCCTGGCCTGCCACGATCGCTCCGACGGCGGCCTGCTGGTCACGCTCTGTGAGATGGCCTTCGCCGGGCGGTGCGGGCTCGAGGTGGATCTGGACGCCGTTTCCGGCGAGGGCCCGGACGGGATCCTGTCTGCCGCTTTCAGCGAGGAGCCTGGCCTGGTCCTGCAGCTGACCGCTGCCGAGGCCGATGCCCTGGAGTCCGCGGCCGCCGATGCCCCGCAGGGCGTCCGGGTGCGCCGGCTGGGGCAGCCGCGTGCGGACGATCGGGTGGTGGTCCGCGGCGCGGGGGGTGCGCTGCTGGATCGGCCGCGGCGGGAGCTGCAGCGGATCTGGGCCGAGACCAGCTACCGGATGCAGGCCCTGCGCGACGACCCCGAGTGTGCCGCCGAGGCCTTCGATGCCGTCCCGGACAGCGACGACCCTGGTCTGAGCGCCACCCGCGCGGCCTTCGATCCTGCCGAGGACGTGGCGGCGCCGTACATTGCCACCGGGGCGCGGCCGCGCGTGGCGGTGCTCCGTGAGCAGGGGGTCAATGGCCATGTAGAGATGGCGGCGGCTTTCCACGCCGCCGGTTTCGAAGCCGTGGACGTCCACATGAGCGATATCCTCGGCGGCCACGACGATCTGAGCAGCTACCACGGGCTGGCCGCCTGCGGTGGCTTCTCGTTCGGCGATGTCCTCGGTGCCGGGGGCGGCTGGGCCAAGAGCATCCGCTTCCACGACAGCGCCCGGGAGGCCTTCCAGGCCTTCTTCCACCGCCCGGACACCTTCACCCTGGGGGTGTGTAACGGCTGCCAGATGCTCGCCCATCTGCGCGATCTCATCCCCGGCGCCGCGGCCTGGCCGCGGTTCGTGCGCAACCGCTCGGAGCAGTTCGAGGCCCGCCTGGCACTGGTCGAGGTGCTGGAGTCGCCATCGGTCCTGCTGCGCGGCATGGCGGGCTCGCGTCTCCCGCTGGCGGTGGCCCACGGCGAGGGGCGCGTCGATTTCAGTGCCGGCGACGAGGCAGCGGCACAGGCCGTGTTGCGCTATATCGACGGCAGTGGGCAGCCGGCGCAGACCTATCCGGCCAACCCCAACGGGTCGGTCGGCGGTCTGACCGGTTTCACCAGCGAAGACGGTCGGGCGACCATCCTCATGCCCCACCCCGAGCGGGTCTTCCGGAGTGTCCAATACTCCTGGCACCCGCCCGAGTGGGGCGAGGACGGGCCCTGGCTGCGCATGTTCCGCAACGCGCGGGCTTGGGTTGGCTGACGTCGGCCCCCACCTCGACCGGTAGTGAGTGCCGGCCGTGCCCCGGGGCGCGGCTGGCGGACAGGGAATGACTGAACAACGTCAGGAGGTCGAACCGTGAGCGCCAACCACCCGATCCGTACCGTCGTCTTCCCGGTGGCCGGCCTCGGCACCCGCTTCCTCCCGGCCACCAAGGCCAGCCCCAAGGAGATGCTGCCGGTGGTCGACAAGCCGCTGATCCAGTATGCGGTCGAAGAGGCGGTGGCCGCCGGCGCCGAATACCTCGTCTTCATCACCGGTCGCACCAAGCGTGCCATCGAGGATCACTTTGATACCGCCACGGAACTCGAGCGCGAGCTGGAGGCCAAGGGCAAGGAGAAGCTCCTCAAGCTGGTCAAGGACACGGTGCCCAAGGGGGTCAGCTGCATCTACATCCGCCAGGGCGAGGCCCTGGGGCTGGGGCATGCGGTGGCCTGCGCGCGCCCGGCGGTGGGGCGGCGCGAGCCGTTCGGCGTCATCCTGGCCGATGACCTGATCAATGCCGGTGAAGATGCTCCGGCGCTGGCGCAGATGGCCGGGGTGGCCGCCGAGCGCGGGGGGTCCGTGCTCGGCGTCGAGCGCGTGCCGCAGGCCGAGACGGACAAGTACGGGGTGGTCGAGGGCGAAACGGTGGCCGATGGCGTCACCGCCGTGCGCGGCATGGTGGAGAAGCCCCGGCCCGATGAGGCCCCCACCAACCTGGCAGTGGTCGGGCGCTACATCCTCTCGCGCAGCATCTTCGATCACCTTGAGCGGACGGCGCCCGATCACCGCGGCGAGATCCAGCTGACCGATGCCATCGTCTCGATGATGAGCGAGGAGCCGGTGTACGCTTACGAATACGCCGGGGAGCGCTACGACTGCGGCAGCAAGCTCGGCTACCTGCAGGCTACCGTGGCCTACGGGCTCGAACACCCGGAACTCGGTCCGGATTTCCGGACCTATCTCGAAGGGCTGGGGCGTCACACCTGAGCCGCCCCGGCCGACAGGAGGACACCATGCCCCGTGCCGTCCGCATCCAGCAAACCGGTGGTCCCGAGCAACTGCAGGTGGAGGAGGTCGAGGTACCCGCCCCGGGAGCCGGCGAGGTACTGCTGCGCCAGAGCGCCTGCGGGGTCAATTTCATCGACTGCTACCACCGCAGTGGTCTGTATCCGCTACCGCATCTGCCCCACGGCATCGGCGTGGAGGCCTGCGGGGTGGTCGAGGCGGTCGGCGAAGGGGTCCGCGAGGTGCAGGTGGGCGAGCGGGTGGCCTACGCCACGCCACCGCCGGGGGCTTATGCCGAGGCGCGGGTCCTGCCGGCGGAGCGGCTGATCCCGGTCCCCGACGAGGTCGATGACCTGGTGGCCGGCGGCACCCTCCTGCGCGGCCTGACCGCTTGGCTGCTGCTGCACCGTACGTTCACGGTCCGGCGCGGGCACACGCTGCTGATCCATGCCGCCGCCGGGGGCGTGGGGCAGATCCTCTGCCAGTGGGCCGACGCCCTCGGGGCGACGGTGATCGGCACCGTGGGCGATGAGGAGAAGGCGCAGGTGGCCGCGGAGCACGGCTGCCACCATCCGATCGTCTACACGCGGGATGATTTCCGCGAGAAGGTGGAGGCGATCACCGGCGGCCGGGGGGGGGACGTGGTCTACGACTCGGTGGGGGCGGCCACGTTCGAGGGCTCGCTGGATTGCCTGCGTCCGCTGGGGCTGATGGTCAGCTACGGGAGCGCCTCCGGGGCGCCGCCGGCGATCGAGCCCGGGCTGTTGGCGCAGAAGGGGTCGCTGTTCCTCACCCGCCCGGTGCTGTTCCACTATGTCGCCGACCGCCACGAGCTGCTGGCCGGGGCCTCGGCGTACTTCGATGCGCTCACCCAGGGGGTGATTGAGCCGCGGGTGGGGCGGCGCTACCCGCTGGAGAAGGCGGCGCAAGCCCACACGGACCTGGAGGCCCGGGCGACCACCGGGGCCACGGTACTCGACCTCGGCGCGGCGGACTGACCCGGGTGCGGAGGGGGCCTCCCCCGCACCCGGGTCAGTCCCGGAGGTGCCTGGCGATGGCGCGCAGGTCGTCCAGGTCGCGCACATCGGCGGCCTGCAGCGGCACGTAGTAGCGCCGCCGGTCACCGAAGTGGCGCTCGATCGCCGCCAGGTGCTCCGCCTCCGCCTCCCGGCGGCGGGCCACGAAGGCGCCGTCGGCCTCCTCGGGTAGCACCTTGTTGATCACCAGCGCCCCCACCCGCAGCTGGTGGCTGTCGAGTTCCGCCAGCGCGCGCCGCGTCTCCTCCACCGGCAGGTGTTCCGGGGTGAGGACAAACACGAAGGCCGTCACGGCCGGATCCAGCATCAGATCACGCACCCGGGCGATCCGCCGGCGCCGCTCACTGAGCAGGTCGTAGAGCGGGTCCTCGGGCACCTCGCCGTCGCCGAGCCACTGCGAGCGCTCCCGGTTGTGCTCCGAGCGGCGACGCAGCAGTCCGTCCACCCAGGCGCCCATGAGTTCGGGGAGGCTGAGCAGCCGGATGGTGTGCCCCGTGGGTGCGGTGTCGAAGACCACCCGATCGTAGCCCCGCGCCTCGCCCGGGTGCGCCTCGTCCAGCAGGATGGCCACCATGCGGTCAAACAGCGCCGCCTCGTACGCCCCCGGGGCGCGGCCGGCCATGTCGATCTGCCGTTCCGCCTCCTCGAGCATGGTCGAGCGGACCGTAGCCCGGATGTTCTGCTTCACCTGCTCGATGTAGCGGGCACACTCGGCATCCGGGTCGATCTCGATGGCGTCGAGGTTCGCGGCCACCCGGGTGGGTTGCCCGCCCAGCGGTCGCCCGAAGGCGTCACCGAGGTTGTGCGCCGGGTCGGTGGAGACCAGCAGGCCCCGTTGCCCGCTGTCCGCCGCGGCCAGGGCATGGGCGGCCGCCGTGGTGGTCTTGCCCACGCCGCCCTTGCCGGAGAAAAAGAGGATCGGCTGGTCCATCACGCATCCGGGCCCCAAGTGGCGCCGCCTAGCAGCAGCGGATGTGATCCAGTGGCGAGTGGTCCATCCCCATGCGCTGGTGCCACTCATGGTAGGACTCGATCAGCGCCGGGTAGAGCTCCAGAGTGTAGTAGGAGGCCGGGTTGGGCAGCCCCATGGCCTCGCCGAAGAGGAGCAGGAGGACAATATCCTCCTGCTCCTGCAGCTCGCGCCGGACCTCGGCCTCGTGGCCCAGGCGCAGCGACTGGTCGTAGCCGCGGACCAGCCGCCCGAGCAGCTCCCACCAGGAGCCTTCGGCGGGGCTCATGAGCGCTCCCGCTCCGGCTCTTCGTCGGCCGGGTCGCGCAGCGCCTCGAGTTCGTCACGGCTGCGGAACAGCCGCACCGCCTCGAGCAGGATCCAGATGGCGAAGCCCAGGATTACCGCGCCCAGGCCGAAGAGCAGCCACTCGGCATCCGCCTCGCGCAGCCCGGACCACTCCAGGACCACCTGCTCGGTCATCGCCCAGATGGTCATCGCCAGCAGGAAGACCATCGGGATGAGCGTCGGGATGGGGCTGCGGCCCTTCCGGTAGAGCCACAGCGAGATCAGCATCAGGGTGATCCCGGCCAGCAGCTGGTTGGAGGTCCCGACCAGCGGCCAGAGCAGATACCCCCCGGAGCCCAGCCCCTCGCCGCCGTCGGGGACCAGCACCAGGAAGGCGGTCAGGCCCACGGCCAGCGAGGTGGCCACGTGACGGCGGGTGAGGTTGGGGATGCGGTACTCGGTGCCCAGCTCGCCGATGATATAGCGCAGCAGGCGCACCGCGGAGTCCAGCGTGGTGGCGGCGAAGCAGACGATGATCAGGGCGACGATGGTGGCCGCCACGTCGGAGGGGATGCCGATGCCGCCGGCCAGCTGCGAAGCCCCCTCGACGAAGTTGCCGACCCCGGCCTGGCCGGCGGCGGCGAAGCTCGAGTAGCTGTCGGTGAACTCGGCGGTGCTGGCGAACAGCGTGGCCACCGCGATGATGGTGATCAGCGCCAGCGTGCCTTCGCCGAGCGCCCCCAGGTAGCCCACGGTGCGGGCATCGGTCTCCTTGTCCAGCTGCTTCGAGCTGGTGCCCGAGGCCACCAGGCCGTGGAAGCCGGAGATGGCGCCACAGGCGATGGTGATGAACAGCAACGGGAACCAGGAGGTGGTCGCCTCGGTGTTGTAGGCCGGTGCCGTGACCTCAGGCTGCATCACGAACAGGCCGATGTAGAGGATGCCCAGGCCGACGACCAGCTGCTGCGCGTTGATGTAGTCCCGTGGCTGCAGCAGCTTCCAGACCGGCAGCGTACTGGCGAAGTAGACGTAGGCCAATAGCACCAGGATCCAGACCAGGAAGCTTGCCGGGGTGGCCTCGAGCCCGAACAGCGCCGTGGTCTCACCCTCGCCGCCAAACCAGCGCACCAGGTCGATCTGGAGGAACTCGTAATGCGTGGTCAGGATCGCCGTGCCGTACATGATCACCAGGGCGATCAGCGAGGGCACCAGCAGGCTGCCGCCGCGGCGCAACACCATGTACCCGATCCAGATCGCCACCGGTACCTGCAGGATCACGGGCAGGACGGCCGCCGGATTGGTGATGAATAGATTGGCGATCACCCAGGCGAAGACGGCGTTCACCATCAGGATGAGGATCAGGATGATGAACAGGAACAGGAGCTTGGCGCGGCGGCCGATGAGCCGGTTGGCCATCGTGCCCACCGACTGCCCGCGGTGCCGGTTGGAGAGCACCAGGGCGCCGAAGTCGTGGACGCCGGCGGCGAAGACCGTGCCCAGGGCCACCCAAGCCAGTGCCGGCCCCCAGCCCCAGTACATGGCGATGGCCGGCCCGACGATCGGCGCGGCGCCAGCGACCGAGGTGAAATGGTGCCCCCAGAGTACCCACTTGTTGGTCGGGACGAAGTCGACGCCATCCCGGTAGCGATGGGCCGGGGGGGTGAAACGCGGATCCAGGCAGTAGATCCGCTCCGCAAGGAACCGCGAGTACCAGAGCCAGCCGACGATGTAGAGGGCAACGACGGCAACAGCAAGCCAGATGGCATTCATTTCGCCTTCCTTTCCCCGTAGTCTGTGCCGGTAGTCAGTGGACTATAATCCAGGCGGTGCGCCGAAAAACAGCCTGCACGACCCAAGGGGGGCTTATGAGTTCGATAGTGGTGGGTATGGACGGCTCCGAAGGCGCGCAGCGCGCCCTCAATTGGGCGGTCCACGAGGCGTCGCTGCGCGGTTGCCCGGTGCGGGCGGTCTACGTCATCGACCGGCGCTACCTCGACTCCGATCTCGGCGTCCTGGTGGCGCCCGCCGCATCGGAGCTGGAGGCGGAGGCGCAGGCGATCCTCGACCGCGCGGTGGGCGGCGTCGGCGAGGTTCCGGCCGGGGTGGAGATCCGCAGGGAGGTCGTCCACGCCGAGCGCCACGGGATCGTCGGCACGCTGCTCGACCAGGCAGGGCAGGATGCGGAGCTGTTCGTGGTGGGCAGCCGCGGGCACGGCGGATTTGCCGGTCTGCTGCTCGGCTCCGTCAGCCACCAGGTGCTGCAGCACGCCAGCTGCCCGGTGGTGGTGGTGCCCCACGGCCGGGACGGCTAGGGGCGTTAGCGCTGCGGGAAGCGCCGCCAGGCGTCGCGGCCGTAGATCTCCGGGAAGGTGCCGAGGATCTCCGACTGCTCACGGCGGATCCCCTGCTGAAGTTCCCGGAAACCCTCCTGGAATTCGGCGTCGCGGCCCAGGTTGCGCATCTCGGTGCCCGTGGCGCGCATCTCGTCCCGGGCCTGGCGGTCTCCGGCGTCCGGGTCCAGCTGCTGGCCGCCGGGCCACTGCCTCGGGTCGGCGTAGTCCGGCCGCGGCTCGGGCTGCTCCGCACCGGGTTGCTGACCGTAACCGGTGCACCCGCTCACCAACAGCGCGCCGAGTAGCAGGCTAGGGCCGATTCGCGCTCTCCAACCTCGCTCCTTCATGCCCGGCAGTATGCGCCTCGTCGCGCCGTCGGGGAACCCCGCTCCGTTGCCGGCGGCCGGACGACACGAAAAAGCCGCGGCGGGGCCGCGGCGGTTGGGTGTTGCTGGACGCAGCGCCTCACTCGTTGGCGGGCTGCACCTGGATGCGCTTGGCGGGCTCTTCCTGACGCTTGGGCACGGTGACCTCCAGAACGCCATTGTGGGCGCGGGCCTCGATCCGTTCCGCGTCCACGTTGTCCGGCAGCGTGAAGCGGCGGAAGAACGTGCCGCGGACCCGCTCCATGCGCTTCCAGTTGGCGCCGCTCTCGGTCTCCTCCGACTCGCGTTGGCCCTTGATGGTCAGCATGCCGTTGTCCATGGCCACGTCGATCTCCTCGGGGGAGACGCCCGGCAGGTCCACGTGGACCACGTAGTTCTGCTCATCCTCGCGGATGTCCACGGCGGGTAGCCAGTTGCTGGCAGTCTCGCCATTGTCTTCGCCGGAGCGCATCATCGCGCCGGGGCGAGCGGAGCCCGGGGCGAAGATCCGGTCGAGATCGCTCTGCAGATCACGCAGCGTGCTCCAGGGGTCGTAACGCATGATGGCCATACGCATCACCTCCTGTCTGGTTATACTGGGGGGTTCCTCGGAGCGGGGGCCGGTGGGCGGCCTCCCCGTCCGTACCGGTAAAGATGGAGGCGGGTTTGGCTTTTTCAAGTGACCACGGGTCCGGGGCACCGTCCCTGCTGCGGGCGTGGCACGCGCGTCTGCAGGCGCTGGTCGAGGCGCGAGTATTCCAGAACACCGTCATCGCCGTGATCTGCATCAACGGCGTCACCCTCGGCCTGGAGACCTCCGACGATCTGGTGGCCTGGAGCCGCGGCGCCATCCCGTTGATCAATGAGGCCATCCTCGCCTTCTTCGTGGTGGAGATCGCGCTGCGCATCCTCGCCTGGGGGCCGCGTTTCTTCCGCGGGCCCTGGAACCTGTTCGATTTCAGCATCGTGGCCATCTCCCTGGTCCCCGACGCCGGCGCCTACACGGTGCTCCGGGCGCTGCGCATCCTGCGCCTGCTGCGTCTGCTCTCCCAGGTCTCGCGGCTGCGGGTCATCGTCGAATCCCTGCTGCGCGCGCTGCCCGGCATCGGCTGGATCGGTGTGCTGCTCGGATTGGTCTACTACGTCTTCGCCGTCATGGGGACCGAGCTCTACGGGAATACCTTCCCCGACTGGTTCGGCAGCATCGGCGCGAGCATGTACACGCTCTTCCAGGTGATGACCCTGGAGAGCTGGTCGGAGGCCATCGCGCGTCCGGTCATGGAAGAGCACACCGGGGCGTGGTTCTACTTTGTCGCCTTCATCCTGGTTTCGGCCTTTACCGTCCTGAACCTTTTCATCGGTATCATCGTCAACAGCATGCAGTCCCTGCACTGGGAAGAAGAGGAAGAGAAGCGGGTCGCCTCGGAGCAGAAGGCGCACGATGAGCGCGAAGAGATGCTGCGCCACCTGCGCGAGTTACACGCGAAAGTCGACCGACTGGAGCAACGGATCCAAGTAGACGGAGCGAGTCATGGAAATGGTCAGAATCCGGATTGAGGGCATGAGCTGCGCCCATTGCGAGGCCTCGGTGCGCGAGGCCCTGGAGAGCCTGCCCGGCGTCGAGCGGGTGGTCAGCGTCAGCGCCGCAGACGATGAGGCCGCGGTGGAAGGGCGTCCCGATCCGGCGATGGTCGCTCAGCGTCTGGAAGAGTTAGGCTTTACCGGTATGGTAACCGACGACTAGCGCCCCGGAACCTGGGGGCGGGGAGGGCGAGTGGCCGAGGCACGCGTCGAGCTGAGTGTCGAGGGGATGTCCTGCGCCTCCTGCGTGGCGCGCGTGGAGCGGATCGCCGGCAGGCTGCCGGGGGTCAGCGAGGCCTCGGTCAGCCTGGCCACTGAACGGGCCAGCATCGCCTACGATCCTGCCCAGGTGACCCCCGCCACGATCGCCGAGGCCCTGACCCGGGGCGGGTTCCCCGCCGTAGCGCGCAAGAGCGACGAGGAGGCCGCCGCGGGTCGGGACCGCGAGCTGGCCGGCCTCTGGCGTGATCTGCTGATCGCCGCCGCACTCACCGTTCCCCTGGTCTTTGTCGCGATGGGGCCGATGCTCTGGCCGGCACTGGCGGATGCCATGGCGGCCTTGGCGCCGGACCGGGCCTGGCTGTGGGTCGAGTGGGCGTTGGCCACCCCGGTGCTGGCCTGGGCGGGACGGCGCTTCTTTGCCCATGGTGGTCCCGCCCTGCGCCGCCTCGCCCCGGAGATGAACTCCCTGGTGATGCTTGGTACCTCGGCGGCGTGGTGCTACTCCACGGCGGTCGTGATCGCCCCCGGGCTGTTTCCCGAGGAGGCCCGCGGCGTCTACTTCGAGGCCATCGGTGTGATCATCACCCTGGTCCTGCTTGGCCGCTACCTCGAGCTCAAGAGCCGTGGCCGGGCCTCCCAGGCCATCCAGCGGCTGATGGCCCTGCAGGTGCCGACGGCGCGTATCGAGCGAGATGGCGCGGTGCGCGAGGTTCCGGTGGAGGAGGTGCAGACCGGCGAGCGGGTGTTGGTGCGCCCGGGTGAGCGGGTGCCGGTCGACGGCGAGGTCATCGAGGGCTCGAGTTACGTCGACGAGTCCATGGTCACCGGCGAGCCGGTGCCGGTGGCCCGGGGCGCCGGCGACGAGGTCATCGGCGGCACCATCAACGGCAGCGGCGCGTTTGCCTTCCGGGCCACCCGGGTCGGGGGCGACACGGTCCTCGGCCAGATCGTGCGCATGGTCGAGGGGGCGCAGGCGTCGAAGCCGCCCATCCAATCCCTGGTGGACAAGGTGGCCGGCGTGGTGGTCTGGGGGGCGATCGTGCTTGCCCTGATCGCGGTGGTGGTCTGGGTCGGCCTGGGCTTCGGGGTGGACCACGGGCTGGTCGTGGCCGCGGCGGTGCTGCTGATCGCCTGCCCCTGCGCCATGGGCCTGGCCACGCCGATGGCCATCATGGTGGGCACCGGGCGGGGGGCCGAACAGGGCATCCTCTTTCGCCGCGGCGCCGCCTTCCAGGCCGCGGCCGGGATCGACACCGTGGTCCTCGACAAGACCGGGACGTTGACCGAGGGCCGCCCGGCCCTGACCGAACTGGTCACCCGCGGCGACTGGCAGGAGGATGACATCCTCGCCCGCGCCGCAGCGGTAGAGGCGCAAAGCGAGCACCCGCTGGGCGCGGCCGTGGTGACCGCCGCGCAGGAGCGCGACCTGAGCATACCCGCTGCCGAGGGGGTCGAGGCCGTGGCCGGCTTCGGTGTCCGCGGTCGGGTGGCCGGCGCCGAGGTGGCGGTCGGGGCGCGGCGGTACATGGAGCTGCTGGGCGCGGAGATCGATGCGGATCAGGCCGCCCGCGCGGATGCCCTGGCCCGGCGCGGGCGGACGCCGATGTATGTGGCGGTCGATGGCCACGTCGCCGGCCTGATCGCGGTCTCCGATCCGATCAAGGCGGGTGCCCTGGACGCCGTGGTGGCCCTGCAGGGGCTGGGGCTGCGGACGGTGATGCTCACCGGGGACGACCGGGCCACGGCCGAGGCGGTGGCCGCCGAGTTGGGCATTCGCGAGGTGCGCGCCGAGGTGTTGCCGGCGGACAAGGAGTCGGCGATCAGCGATCTGCAGGCCGATGGACGCCACGTGGCCTTCGTCGGTGACGGCATCAACGATGCCCCGGCGCTGGCCCGGGCGGATGTGGGGGTGGCCGTGGGCACCGGCACCGACGTGGCCATCGAGGCCGGGGACGTGGTGATCATGGCCGGCGATCCGCGCAGCGTGGCGCGGGGGCTGGGGCTGGCGCGCCAGACCTTCCGGACCATCCGGCAGAACCTGTTCTGGGCCTTCGTCTACAACGTGACCCTGATGCCGGTGGCCGCCGGGGCGCTCTATCCGTTCTTCGGTGTGCTCCTCTCACCGATGATGGCCGCCGGGGCGATGAGCCTCTCGAGCCTGCTGGTGGTGACCAACAGCCTGCGTCTGCGGCGCACGACGCTGCCGGCCCAGGAGCCGGTGCCGCGCGCCGCCTGATCGCCCCCGCCCGCGGGGGCCGGTCTCCGCGGTCCACCAATAAAAAGGCCCGCGTCCTGCGGGCCTCGTAAGTCGAACTTTAACAGTCGCGCCTGCGGCGTAAGCTAGAACGGGATGTCGTCGTCGAAATCCGCCGGGGCCTCCTGTGCGCCCCCGCCGCCGGTTTCCGCCGCCGGGGCCTGGGCCGGGCGCTGCTCGCCACCGCCCATCGGGGCGGCGCCGCCCCCGCCGCTGCGGCTGTCGAGCATCTGCATCTCGTTGGCGACGATCTCCGTGGTGTATCGG
>PULM01000193.1 GCA_003552345.1 Ectothiorhodospiraceae bacterium | reverse complement strand
TGTGGCCGTAACGCGGCGCCGACAGCCCCAGAGCCTTGAGGATGAGCAACTGCCGCGGGGTGTTCGTAAGGTGATCATCCCCCCGCAGGACATCGGTGATCCCCATCAGCGCGTCATCGACGGCGTTGGTGAACAGATACGCGGCGGTGCCGTCGGCACGGCGGATGATGAAATCGCCGATGTCATCCGTGCGGAAGCTCTGCTCACCGTGGATGCGGTCATCGAAGCGGACCTGCTCACCGCTCGGCACCCGGAACCGCAGAGCGGGCTGCATCCTCTCGGCGCGCTTGCGCGCGACCTCATCGGCGCTAAGGCGTGCGCAGGTGCCGGGATAGCGCGGCGGCTGTCCGGCCGAGCGCTGGGCACGTCGGGCCATCTCCAGCTCGCGCTCGCTGCAGAAGCAGGGGTAGGCCCACCCTTCGGCCTCGAGTTGACGGTAGTAGGCGTCGTAGAGAAAGCCGCGCTCGAACTGATGGTACGGCGGAGCCGGCCCCCCCACCTCCGGGCCTTCCTGCCAGTCCAGTCCCAGCCAGCGCAGATCGCCCATCAGCGAGCGGGTCGCCTCCGGGCTGTAGCGCTCGCGATCGGTATCCTCGATCCGCAACACGAACCGCCCGCCGTTGCCGTAGGCCAGCAGGGCATTGAACAGGGCCGTGCGCAGATTCCCCAGGTGCAGGGCACCGGTCGGGCTCGGTGCGAAGCGTGTCTTGACGGTCATCTCGTTCATGGCGGGGCATTTTAACAGCGTCGCCCTGTTCCGGGGGCATCCCACAGCCTTGCTCGCACGCTGCCCGCGGGCGACACTGGCGCTCTTTGAGCAACACCGGATCCGGACCGACGCCATGCCCCGACCCGTTCTGGTCATCGCCGACCTGCACCTGGACCGCAGCCGCCCGGCTGCGACGGAGACCTTCCTGCGCTTCCTCGCAGACGAGGCACCCCAAGCCGAAGCCGTCTACATCCTGGGCGACTTGTTCGAGGCATGGATCGGCGACGACGCGGTCGCCGCCGATGACCCTGTCCTGGAGGCCCTCCGCGCAGCCGCTGCGCACACCCAGATCCACGTCATGCACGGGAATCGGGACTTCCTCCTCGGTGCCGATTTCGCCGCCGCCAGCGGTACCCACCTGCTCCCTGACCCCAGCGTGGTGACCATTCACGGTGAACGCGTGCTCATGATGCATGGCGACAGCCTGTGCACCGATGACGCCGAGTACATGCAATTCCGCGCCATGGTTCGCGACCCCCAATGGCAGCAGCAGTTCCTGGCGCTGCCGGTGGCGGAGCGACTCGAGCAGGCACGCCAGGCCCGTGGCGCCAGCACCGAGCGCAACCAGCAGCTGGATGAGGCGATCATGGATGTCACCCCGGTGGCGGTGGATGCGGCGCTGAAAGAGCACGGGGTGCGCTGGTTGATCCACGGACACACGCACCGCCCGGCGATCCACGACTTAGACACGCCCCTGGGGTGGGGCAAGCGCTTCGTGGTGGGCGACTGGTTCGATCAGGGTAGCCTGCTGCGCTGTGGGCCCGGGGGCTGGGCGCTGGAAACCCTCTCCCACCGCCGCTAGGCAGCGCCGAAGACGGGCGTCGCCGTCCGCGGCTAAGCGGTCTCGGCCGGAGCTACCCGGGCCAGCGCCTGCTCAATCACCTCCGGACCGGCCCCCGGCTGTCGGCTGCCCTCGGTCAGCGTGCGCCGCCACGCACGGGCCCCAGGCAGGCCATTGAACAACCCCATGAGCACCTTGACCAACTGGCTCATGGGCACCCCTTCGCACCGACGCACCTCCACGTACGGCAAGTAGGCCGTCACCACAGCACTGCGCTCGGGCGGCTCGCTTCCAAAGAGCATGGCATCCCACTGCGCCAGGGCGTAGGGGTTGGAGAAGGCCTCCCGGCCGATCATCACACCGTCGAGGTGGCGCAGCTGCTCCTCGATACTCGCCGCGTCGGCAATCCCCCCGTTGATGGCCACCTCCAGTTCGGGGCGCCGCGCCTTCAGTCGATGCACCCGTGCGTAATCGAGGGGCGGGACCTCCCGGTTCTCCTTGGGACTGAGCCCGGAGAGCCACGCCTTACGGGCGTGGACGATGAAGGTCCGGCACCCGACGGCGGCGACGGTCTCAATGAAGGCGTCCAGAAAGGCCTCGCTATCGTGATCATCGACCCCGATGCGCGATTTGACCGTCACCGGCAGGCGTGTTTCTGCCTGCATGGCGGCGACGCACTCGGCCACGCGTGCCGGTTCGAGCATCAGGCAGGCACCGAATCGCCCCGACTGCACCCGATCACTCGGGCAGCCCACATTGAGATTGACCTCGTCGTACCCCCACTGCTCGGCAAGGCGCGCGGCATGGGCCAACTCCTGCGGATCGCTGCCGCCGAACTGCACCGCCACCGGGTGCTCCGCCGGGTGAAACGGCAGGAAACGCTCCGCCGCCCCGTGCCAGAGCGCCACGGCGGGTACCATCTCGGTGTAGAGACGCACATCGGGCGCGAGGAGCCGCAGAAAGTAGCGCGACGCCGGCGTGGTCCAATCCATCATCGGGGCCACGCTGATTGGCCCGTGTACGCGCGGCTGCTCGGTCATCGATCCCCCTCCATCCAGATCCTGCCGTGGCGGTTTGCCATGATCGGCGGGCTGCGTATTATAAGCCAAGACACGAGTACAAGCGGCGCACCCCTATGACCCAGTCCGTGACGCTCTTCGGTACCAGCGGCTGTCATCTTTGCGACCGAGCCCGCGAGCAGATCGAGCGCTACGCGGCCTACGCGGCGTTGGACCTTCAGGAGGCCGACGTGCTGGAGCACTACCCGGATGCCCCGGAACTCCAGGAGCGCATCCCTTTCCTCGAGGGGGCGCAACAGGAGGAACGCCTGTTCTGGCCCTTCGACGCCGCGGATCTCCATCACTGGCTGCAGGCAGGATCCCGACCGTGAACCGACTGCTGCGCCTGACCGCATATCTCGCCATCCTCGTCCCCACCCTGCTCGGCGCGCGGCAGGAGCCGCCAAATGACCTGCCCTTTGAACCGGACGAGAATGAGCGATGGGTCCTGGTGGACACCGATTCGTACCGGATCACCGTCTTTGACGGCGAGCGCGCCTTCGCTCACTTCGAAAACCCCGCCGTCGGCCGGTACGGCACGGCGGAGACCCGCCGCCGCGGGGACCGCACCACCCCCCTGGGCAAATTCCGCATCAACCGCATCAACGAAGAGAGCCAATACCACCTGTTCCTTGGGCTGGACTATCCGGGCATGGACAACGCCCGCGAGGCGCGGGATGCCGGGACGATCGATCAGGAGGAGTACCTGCATTTCCTCGACGAGTTTGCCCGGCTCGGACGACCCCCCCAGGGCACGGCCCTCGGCGGACATATCGGTATCCACGGCGTGGGGGACGGCGACGTCCAGTTCCACCGACAGGTGAACTGGACCGACGGCTGTGTGGCCCTGGAGGACGATCAGGTTGAGGCCCTGGCCCGGTTGGTGGGCATTGGCACACGCGTGTATATCCGCTAGCATTCAAGCACGTACAGGCAGACAAAAAACCTTCACATCACAAGGAGATACTCGATGCCTCAACGTTTCGCATCCGTTGCCAAACTCGCCGCCGTCGGCGCGGCCTTTGGCCTCGTGGCCGCCTGCGCCACCGTCGACGAGGACGAGATCGGCGCCGCCGTGGACCGGGAGATGGAGGACATCTACGCCGAGATGGACGAGACCCGCGCCATCGCCGAGGAGGCCCGGGACACCGCCGAGGGCGCCGACGAGAAGGCGGCCGAGGCGCACAGCATCGCCGAGGAGGCCCTGCGCAAGGCCGAGGACAACGAGGAGAAGATCGACCGCATGTTCGAGCGGACGATGCAGAAGTAAACCGGCGGATCAACGGCGCCGCCGCGCGCCGCTCCCCGGAACGCAAAAAACCCGGCTCTCCGCCGGGCTTTTTGCGTTCCGGGGATCAGTATCCGCCAGGGACGCGCCAGGGCAGACGCCCTAGCGGGAGGTGGCGTTGACGCGTGAGACCCGGTGAATCCGGCCATCCTGCTCATCGGCGGCGGCCCGGACGCGGCTGCCGTCCACGCGGTGGACCGCCTCGCCCAGGGCACTGGCGACGCTCTCCACGGCCATCTTGACCCGCTCGTCGCGCTGCGGCTCATCCTCCTCAAAGAACGGAAATGCCTGCAGATAGAGCAATCCCTCCTCCGACCACCCGGCCTGGAACGGTTGGTTGACGATCTTCACCTGCGTCCCCACCGACAACTGGTCGTAAAGATAATCGATATCCCGCGGGTGCAAACGAATACAGCCGTGGGTGGCCCGCATTCCGATCCCCCACGGTCGGTTGGTGCCGTGCAGGAGGTAGCCACTGATATCGAGCAGGATGGCGTGCCGCCCCAACGGGTTATCGGGCCCCGGCGGCACCTCGCGCGGCATCGTCTCGCCCCGCTCCTCGGCCTGCTTGCGGATCGACTCCGGCGGATACCAGGCCGGATCCTCGAGCTTACCGGTGATCTCGGTGCGCCCGAGTGGGGTGGACCAGTCCATGCGCCCGATACTGACCGGGAAGATCTCGACCACCTCCTCGTCCTCCGGGTAGTGGTAGAGACGCATCTCGGCCAGGTTGATGACCACCCCCTGGCGAGGGGCGTCCGGCAGGACAAATCGTGACGGGATGCGGACCTCGGTACCCTCACCGGGCAACCAGGTATCCACCCCCGGGTTGGCCATGCGGATCTGCTCGTAGCCGACTGCGTAGCGCTTGGCGATGTCCAGCAGCGTGTCGTCCGCGCCGGCCTCGGTGATCTGCTCCTCACCGACGATATCCACCCCGTCCTGAAGCTCGAAGCGATGCAGGCCCCGATCCCACTCCCGCTCCTCGAAGGCCTCTTCATCGACCTCTTCCCCTTCACCGGCTTGCTCGGGAGGGGGACCCTCCTGCGCATCCAGCGGCCGCACCATCAGCAACAGGACCAGGGCCAACAGGCCGGGCAGCACGATCGCGACACCACGTCCCCAAGCCCCCGCACCCATCGCTATCGACGCCGCGTTTCCGGTCATTGAGCCCACATACCCTGTAATGCCTCTCGGAGTTGCCAGAGCATACCTGCTGTCGCGCCCCAGATCAGCTGTCCCTGATAAGTCATCGCCGGAAAACGCAGGACCTGCCCCCCGGGACCGGGGACCGGGACCTCGCCGTCGACCCGCCCTTCCAGCAGCCGCGCCAGAGGCAACTCGAAAACCGACTCGACCTCGTCAGGGTCCGGGCGCCAGGCGGCTTGAGCGCTGGCAACCGCAACCACCGGCTGGATCACGAAGCCGGTCCCGGTGTGATAACGCCCCAGCCGACCCAGGACACGCACCGTCTCCGGGTCGAGCCCGACCTCCTCATGCGCCTCGCGCAGTGCAGTGGCCTCCGGGGTGTCGTCACCGGGGTCGACACGGCCTCCCGGGAAACTGACCTGCCCCGGATGGTCGCGCAGACCGCCGGCACGCCGGGTGAGGAGGATCCGCGGCTCATGCTGTGGGTCCAGCAGAGCGATCAGGACCGCGGCGGGAATCGGATGCCCGGCGGCCCGGCGCCACCCGCGCTCCGGCCAGGGCCGCTCGGACAGACGCGTGCGCAGTGCCTCCGGGCAACAGCCAGCGGCAGCCGGCGGGCGCGGCATGCCGCGTTCAGACCGCTTCCGGCCCGGCGGCCGGAAGACCCACGTTGTTGCCTTCCAACACGCGGTCGGCGCGGTAGCTCGAGCGTACCAGCGGGCCCGCCACCACCTCGCGGAAACCACGTCGGAGTCCCTCCTGACGGAGCGCCTCGAACTCATCAGGACTGACGAACCGCTCCACCGGGAGGTGGTTGCGGGTCGGCTGCAGGTATTGGCCAAGGGTCACGATGTCCACATCCGCCTGACGCAGGTCATCAAACGCCTCGAAGATCTCTGCGTCCGTCTCGCCGAGGCCCACCATCAGACTCGACTTGGTCAGCACCTCCGGGCGCAGACGCTTGGCGGCGCGCAGCACCGCCAGGCTCTGGTCGTAGCCGGCACGCGGATCGCGCACCCGCGGAGAGAGGCGCCGGACCACTTCGACGTTGTGGGCGAAAACCTCCAGACCGGACTCGACCACCGTGCGCACCGCCTCCTCGTCGCCGCGGAAATCCGGCGTGAGCGCCTCGACGGCTGTTTCCGGATTTGCGTCCTTGATGGCCTGGATGCACCGGGCGTAGTGCTCCGCCCCCCCATCGGGCAGGTCGTCCCGATCCACGGACGTCAGCACGACGTAGCGCAGCCCCATCAACTGAACCGACTCGGCGCAGTGCTCGGGGTCCTGCGCATCCAGACGGCCCTTGGGATTGCCGGTGTCCACGGAGCAGAACCGGCAGGTGCGCGTGCACACCGACCCAAGCACCATGAAGGTGGCGGTGCCGTGGCTCCAGCACTCGCCCAGATTGGGGCAATGGGATTCCTCGCAGACCGTGCTCAGCTGGTGATCATGCACGATCCCGCGAACCCGGCGATAACCCTGGCCACCCGGGGCACGCGCCTTGAGCCATTGCGGCTTGCGCGCGCGCGGCCCCTGCTGCGCATCACCGCGGCGCTTGACGCCGTCCTTGATGGTGCGCACCCCGTCGCGCTCGAAGATACTGCCGCTGCTCACCGGAATCCCCTTGAACTCGGTCATACCCAACCCCCTGGCCTTGATCAAAACCATGCCGCCCCGTCGGGCCGGCCGCATCCCATTGTACGCTCAGCATGGCTGCGCTGCCGAATCCGCGTCCGGGGCCAGCGCTCGCGCAACCGGCGCCGGGCCCCTAAGATGGGGCCGAGGCCACAGGAAGGATCCCGCCATGCCGATTCCCCTGCCGCGTACCTGCGCCCTGCTCGTCGGTGTGATCCTCGCCGGCAGCGGCAGCGCCACCGCCAGCCCCTGCGCCGCCCCGGGGGCGTGGTTCGACCCCTCGGCCGAGCGCACGCTTGGCACCGACGAGGTGCTCGACGCGCTCGACGACGCCGACTTCATCCTGCTCGGCGAGCGCCACGACGACGCCGCGCACCACCGTTGGCAACTCCACACGCTGGCCGCACTGCACGGGCGCGGCGCCCTGGGGGCGGTGGGTTTCGAGATGTTCCCGCGCAGCAAGCAGGAGCCGCTGGATCAGTGGCGTGACGGTGAACTCACCCGCGAGGCGTTCCTGGAAGCCACCGAGTGGCAGCGTGTCTGGGGCTACGACGCCGACCTCTACATGCCGCTGTTCGATTTCGTCCGCACCCACCGCCTCCCGGCCCAGGCCCTCAACGTCGATCGGGACACCGTTCGGGCGATTCGCGAGGCGGGCTACGAGGCCGTGGATGAGGATGAGCGTGAGTCCGTGGGCAAGCCGGCCCCAGCCAGTGAGGGCTACCGGGATCGCCTCCAGCGGGTCTTCCGCCACCACCCCGGTGCCGAGGACAGCGACACCGCGCTCGAGCGATTTATCGAGGCGCAGCTCTTCTGGGATCGGGCCATGGCCGAGGCCATGGTCGCTGCCCTGGATGCGCACGGCGGCCCGGTGGTGGGCATCGTCGGCCGGGGGCATGCCGAGTACGGGGACGGGATCCCCCACCAACTCAAGGATCTAGGCCACGACGCAGTCCGGGTCCTGCTGCCCCTGGATCACAGAGCCGAGTGCCCAGAGGCCGAGCAGGCGGACTTTGTGTTCGCCCTGGAGCCCGAGCGGACTGCCGGCGACCCCCCGCGGCTCGGTATCGCCATGGAGGGCCGGAACTCAGAGCTATTCATCGTCGAGGTGCTATCCGACACGCCGGCTGAAGACGCAGGCCTGGCCGCCGGTGACCGCATTGTGAAGGCGGCGGGTTCGCAGGTGCGGTATCCGGAAGACCTGCAGCGCATCGTCGCCCGGCAAGCGCCGGGTACCTGGCTGCCGCTGGTGATCGAGCGCGACGGCGAGCAACGAGAGAAAGTGGCTCGCTTCCCCGCCGAGTGACACGCTGGGGAGGCGAGTCGGCGGCCGGGCCGCGTGAGCCCGGCCGCCTGTCGGATCAAAGGGTCGAGAGCATGTACTCGATGGCCTTGATCAGGTCTTCGCGATCCGCCCGCCCGTCGTAGGCCGGCATCGCGCCCTTGCCCGCCAGGGTGCTATCGACCAGCTCATCCACGGACGAGGGCCGGTCCTCCCAGTCCTCCGGCGTGTTGAGCTTGGGCGCACCGGCAACACCGCGCTCATGGCAAGACGAGCAGGTGGGCGACGTGCCGTTGGTGTAGATGGACTCGCCGTCGGCGAGGGCAGCGCCCATGCCGCCGAAGATCAGAGCCGTCGCAGTACCCGCGGCCAGAATCGTGCGTTTCATGATCGGCTACTCCTCAAGGTAGTTCTGGTTTTTGATCTTATCCGCGCCCGAATCAGGGTCGCTCCAATAGCCCATCGACGCTCCCCCTGACGGGTGCCGGGTGGTGGCCGAACCTCGCCGGGCCGCCTCCCTGAATTTGGACTATTGGGTGTAGTGTATCCCACCCGGGCCGAGAGCGGTACTGGAATTCCCCTCCCCGATCGGCAGGCACCCTCAACCGGTACCGCCCCCGCCATGCAGGAGTCCGTCCAAGGCTCGCTCCAGGCAGTCGGCCCCCCGGCGCCATCCGGGCTCGAGCATGGTGGCGTGGCCAGCGCCGGGGATCCAACGGGGCTCGACGCCGTAGAGCCAGGCCGTGGTGCGCACCATCCACTGCGGAATGATCACGTCCTCCTCGGCCCCGATCACCGCCACCGGCACCGAGACCCCGCCCCAACGCGGCCAGCGCGGAAACCCCATCTCGAACAGCGCCAACTGGGACTCCGGCTGCATACGGCTGGTGTAATCGAGCAGCGTCTCCGGATCGATCTCCTCGGCGAACAGGGCCCGGTGCGCCTCATCCACGTCGACCCAGCCCGGCCCGAACCCCTGAAGGACCCCCATCTGCCAGAGTAGCTGCGGCTCGGTCAGCATCATCTGCATGCCGGAGGGGGCAAGACCGGTGGGCGGCACCGAGGCCATCAGGACCGCCCCGGCGGCCGGCACACCGCGGCGCAGGGCGATGTCCACCACCAGCCCGCCCATGGAGTGACCGATCAGCACCGGCGGGCGCGGCAGCGAATCCACGGCCTCGGCCACGTCATCGACGAAATGACTCAATGACGCCGAGTTCAGTGTCTCGCGACCAGCACTGGCACCGTGCCCGCGTAGGCTCAGGGCGTGGGCCTCGTAGCCCAGCCCGGCAAAGTGGGGCAGGTAGTGGACTTCCCAGCACCAGGCACCGGTGAAGGCGCCATGGATGAACAGCAGCGGCGGCAGCCCTGCATCCTTCGCCCCGTCCCGGGCCGTATAGTGGATGAGTTCCAGCCCGTCCTCCTGCCCGCCACCGGCCCCCCCAAAACTTGCGTACATTCGGCCTCCCGCGCCAATTCCCCCGTGTGCCCGGGGCGCCTTGATCAGGTAAGCTGCTTATTCCACACCGATCACCTCGCTTTATTCAACACGAGCCCCTCGATGAGCGCACCCCGACCGCAGACCGTTCGCCTGCGCGACTACCGCCCGCCGGCCTACCGGGTGGATCAGATCCATCTGCGCATAGACCTCAGCGGCGGCACCGCCCGCGTCGACGCCACCCTTGAGCTGCGCCGCAACCCGGCCGCCGAGGGCAATGCCCCGCTCCGACTCGATGCCGAATTCCTGGAGCTGGAGTGGCTTGCCCTTGATGGCGTCGAGCTCGAGCCGCGCGCCCACCGCGACGAACAGGGTGCGGTGGTCCTTCGCAACGCCCCCGAGCGCTGCCGCGTGGAGACCGTCAGCCGGTTCGATCCCGCGGCGAACACCGCTCTCTCCGG
>PULM01000062.1 GCA_003552345.1 Ectothiorhodospiraceae bacterium | reverse complement strand
CGGCGAAGAGGAAGCCGCGCATGAAGCTGAAATCGCGCCGGGTGGTCAGGGCGTAGGCCGACAGGCCGAGGAAGATCGCCGCCGTGCCGCCGAAGGCCATCATCACGGTCTGCCCGCCGTTGGGCAGCCCCAGATAAAGGTTGATGATCGGCCCCAGGGTGTAGCCCATGAAACCGGTCAGGGCGAAGATCGAGGCCAGCCCCCAGACACTGTTGCGCAGGTACTGGGTCAGGAACAGAAGGCCGAAGAAGCCGCCGAGGACGACGAAGATGTTCAGCCGCGGCGCGTCGGTGAGCACGGCCATGCCGGCGGTGACGGCGCTGAACGCCAGCGTCATCGACAGCAGGATGTAGGTGTTGCGGATCAGCCGGTTGGTGGCCAGCGCCTGGGTGGCAGCGCCGCCGGTCGCCGTCGCGACGGAACGATCGGTATAGCGCTCGGTCATAGGGTTGCCTCCTTGTTCGATTCCGCGATCTTGGGCCGCATCGCCTGCGGCTGGCCGGCCCATTATCGACGTTCTGGCCGGGTGACGCTACATTGTCCGCCGGGCGGGAGCCGTTTCGCTTGCACCCGGCATCCAATATGAATAGATTGGCGCGCAATCGCGCCGACCGGGGACGAGGGGTGCCCGGGGAACGCTCGCCAGGAGGACAATCGCTTGAACATCGTCTGTCTCGATCTTGAGGGCGTGCTGGTCCCGGAGATCTGGATCAACCTCGCCGACATCACCGGCATCGACGCCTTCCGCGCCACCACGCGGGACGTGCCGGATTACAACGAGCTGATGACCATGCGCCTGGCGGACATGGATCGGCACGGCCTGGGGCTGGCCGACATCCAGTCCGTGGTGGCGCGGCTTGAGCCGCTGCACGGGGCACGGGATTTCCTCGACGGTCTGCGCGCCGATTACCAGGTCATCATCCTCTCGGATACCTTCTATGAGTTCGCCCGGCCGCTCATGGCGCAGCTGGGCTGGCCGACGCTCTTCTGCCACAGCCTGGAGGTCAGTGAGGGTGGGCGTATCGCCGACTTCCACATCCGCCTGGAGGATCACAAACGCCAGGCGGTGGAGTCTTTGCGCAAGCTCAACTTCCGGGTGGCGGCCGCCGGCGACTCCTACAACGACACGCGGATGCTCGGCGCTGCAGACCAGGGGATCTTCTTCTGCCCGCCGGAGGAGATCGCCGGGCAGTTCCCGCAGTTCCCCGTTACCCACGATTACTGCGCGCTGCGCCAGGCCCTGGACGAGGCCTTCGCGCGCACCTGATTGCGACCGCCCTGCGTCAGGGAAGGGGTCCCCATGCGAGTAGGTATCATCGCCGATACCCACGGCTTCCTCGACCCGCGCATCGCCGACCGCATCGCCGAGTGTGATCTGGCGGTGCACGCCGGTGATGTGGGCGGGGCCGATGTCCTTTGCGCCATGCAGCCGCGCGAGGAGGTGGTGGCTGTACGCGGCAACGTCGACGGCCCGGAGACGTGGCCGGACCACGAGGCGCACATGCTCGAGCACCTGCCGGCGCACTCGGTCTGTGACCTGCCCGGTGGCGAGCTGGCGGTCATCCACGGCGATGGCTACGAGCCCGCCTCGCGTCGGCACGAGCGCCTGCGCGCGGCCTTCCCGGGGGTGCGCGCCATCGCCTGCGGGCACAGCCATCAGCTGATCGTCGACGATGCCCGCGAGCCCTGGGTGCTCAACCCGGGTGCAGCCGGCCGGGTCCGCGTCCAGCAGGGGCCGTCGATGCTCATCCTCGACTGCGAGGAGGACGGCTGGACCGTCCAGGTCGTGCAGCTGCCGCCGCGCAAGTACCGGGCCATCACCAGCAACGAGGAGTAGACGTCGCGCGTGGCGGGTGTACCGCGCCAGCTCCGGCAGTTGCGTGAGCGCATCGAGGGTGGCTTCGGCCCGCAGCGCCCGGCCCTGCGCCGTCGGCTGGCCGGGCTCGAGCGCCGGGCCCGCCAGGGCAAGCCCTTCGACCGCGGGGTGGCGCGCCTGGAGCAGGATCTGGCCGCCGCCGAGGCGGAGGTCGCCCGGCGCCGGGAGGAGGCCGTGGCGCTTCGCTACGACCCCGATCTGCCGGTGGTCCGGCGCCGCGAGGAACTGCTCGAGGCCCTGCGCGATCACCAGATCGTGGTGGTCTGTGGTGCCACGGGCTCGGGCAAGTCCACCCAGCTGCCCAAGATGTGCCTGGAGCTGGGCCTGGGCAGCCGCGGGCTGATCGGCCATACCCAGCCACGGCGCATCGCCGCCCGGGCGCTGGCCGAGCGCCTCGCCGAGGAGACCGACACCCGGGTCGGCGAGACGGTGGGCTACAAGGTCCGCTTCACCGACGAAGTCGGCGAGCAGAGCCGGATCAAGCTGCTCACCGACGGGATGCTGCTCGCCGAGATCCAGTCCGATCGTCACCTGGATGCCTACGACACCCTGATCATCGACGAGGCCCACGAGCGCAGCCTCAACATCGACTTCATCCTCGGCTACCTCAAGCGCCTGCTGCCACGGCGCCCGGATCTGAAGGTCATCGTCACCTCGGCGACCATCGACCCGGAGCGCTTCGCGAAACACTTCGACGACGCGCCGGTGCTCGAGGTCTCCGGGCGCACCTACCCGGTGGAGATCCGTTACCGGCCCTACGAGGAGCGCGAGGGGGTCGAGCAGGCCCAGGCGGTCACCGAGGCGGTCCACGAACTCGCCCGTGAGGGGCCGGGCGATGTGCTGGTCTTTCTCTCCGGCGAGCGCGAGATCCGCGAGTGTGCCGAGGCGCTGCGCAAACAGCCGCCCCGGGGCACGGAGATCCTGCCGCTCTACGCCCGGCTCTCCAGCGCCGAACAGCAGCGGGTCTTTCACCCCGGCACCGGGGGCCGCCGCGTGGTACTCGCCACCAACGTCGCGGAGACCTCGCTGACCGTCCCCGGGATCCGCTACGTGGTGGATACCGGGCGGGCGCGGATCAGTCGCTACAGTCACCGGACCAAGGTCTCGCGGCTGCCGGTCGAGCCCATCGCCCAGGCCTCGGCGGACCAGCGCGCCGGCCGCTGCGGGCGCGAGGCGCCGGGGATCTGCATCCGTCTCTACGGCGAGGAGGACTACGCCAGTCGTCCGCGCTACACCGATCCGGAGATCCTGCGTACCAACCTTGCCGGGGTCATCCTGCAGATGAAGGCCATGGGGTTGGGGGATATCGAGCGCTTCCCCTTTGTCGAGCCCCCGGAGCGGCGCTACATCAACGACGCCCTGCGCCTGCTCTTCGAGCTGGGTGCGGTGGATCAGGGGCGCGAGCTCACCGACCTGGGCCGGCGCCTGGCCCGCATCCCGGCGGATCCGCGCATCGGCCGCATGCTCCTTGCCGCCGGCGAGATGGGCGTGCAGCGCGAGGTGCTGATCATCGCCGCCGCACTCTCCGTGCAGGACCCACGCGAGCGCCCGATGGAGGCCCAGGAGGCCGCCGACCGGGCTCATGCCCGCTGGCACGACCCGAGGAGCGACTTCGTCGCCCTGCTGCGCCTGTGGGACGATTACCAGGCGCAGCGGCGCAGCCTGTCCCGGCGCAAGCTCACGCAGTGGTGTCGGGAACACTTCCTGGCGCCGCAGCGTATGCGCGAGTGGGCGGACATCCGCCGCCAGTTCGCCGAGATGCTCAAGGAAGCGGAGCGCCGCCGCCCCGCCGGCACCCAGGCCGCAGAAGGCGCGGCGGCGGGCGCCCGCTCCGCAGAGGCCGAGCTCCCCTACGAGGCCATCCACCGGGCCCTGCTGACGGGCCTGCTCAGCCAGGTGGCCACCCTGCACGAGGAGCGCACCTACCTCGGTGCGCGCGGCGTCAAGCTGCAGATCTTCCCCGGGTCGGGGCTGGCGCGGCGTCGGCCCAAGTGGATCGTGGCCGCCGAATTCATGGAGACCAGCCGGCTCTTCGCCCGCACCGTGGCCGAGATCCGCCCGGAGTGGGTCGAGCAGCTGGCCACCCATCTGGTCTCGCGCAGCTACGGCGAGCCGCGCTGGGAGAAACGGGCCGGGCGGGTGGTCACCGAAGAGCAGGTGAGCCTCTTCGGGCTCACCCTGGTCTCCGGGCGCAAGGTCGATTACGGACGGATCGACCCGGACGAGGCGCGGCGGCTCTTCCTGCGTGACGGCCTGGTCGCCGGCGCGATCCGCACCCGCGGGGCATTCCTGGCCCACAACCAGGCCCTCGTCGACGACGTCGAGCGGCTGGAGGCCAAGGCGCGACGGCGCGATGTACTCGTCGATGCGGAGCAGCTGGTCGCCTTCTACGAGGCGCGCATACCGGCGCAGATCCACGACGCCGCCGCCTTCGAGCGCTGGCGCCGGCGCGCCGAACGCGACGACCCGCAGTGCCTGTACATGACCCGCGAGGCGCTGCTGCGCCGGGATACGGAAGAGATCACGGCCGATCAGTACCCTGACCGCCTGAACGTCGCCGGGGTGGAGCTGGCCCTGGAGTACCACCTGGAGCCGGGCAGCGAGCGTGACGGGGTCACCGCCGTGATCCCGGTGGCGGCACTCAACCAGTTGCCGCCCGAGCCCTTCGAGTGGCTGGTGCCGGGGCTGTTGCCGGAGAAGGTGACGGCCTTGATCCGCGGATTGCCCAAGGCCCTGCGCAAGCACTTCGTCCCGGCCCCGGACTTCGCCCGCGCCGTGCTGGAGGCCGTACCGCACCGCGAGGGGGCGCTGACCGATGCCGTGGCCCGTCACCTGCAGCGGGTCACCGGGGTGGAGCTCCCGCCCGGTGCCTTTGAGGCCGTCGAACTGCCGGAGCATCTGCGTATGGCCTTCCGGGTCGTCGATCGCGAGGGCCATACCCTGCAGGAGGGGCGAGACCTGCTCGCGCTCCAATCCGGTCTGAGTGAGGCGGCCAGTGAGGAGTTCGCCGCCGCCGGAGGCGGCAGCGGTGGCGGGCCGGGTGCCGAGTGGTACCGCGAGGGCATCACCGCCTGGGATTTCGGACCGTTGCCCGAATCGGTGGTGCTGGAGGAGGGCGGTGTGCGCTTCCAGGGCTATCCGGCCCTGCGCGATGACGGCGATTCGGTCACCCGGCTGCTGCTCGACGCCGCCGAGCCCGCCGCGGCACAGACCCATGCCGGGGTGCGGCGGCTGTTCATGCTGGCGTTGCCGCAGCAGGTCCGCGCCCTGCGCAAGCTCGATGAGCTCAAAGCCCTGCGGCTCCAGTACCGTGGTCTGGGCAGCGACGATGAACTGCGCGAGGCCCTGCTGCGGGCCGTTTTTGATCGTTGTTTCCTTGCCGACGGCCTGCCGCGGGATGACGAGGCCTTTGCCGAGCGCCTGGCGGCGGGGCGTGGCGAACTGGTCGCCTGCGCGCAGCGGCTC
This sequence comes from Ectothiorhodospiraceae bacterium, assembly GCA_003552345.1. Classification (GTDB taxonomy): domain Bacteria; phylum Pseudomonadota; class Gammaproteobacteria; order Nitrococcales; family Halorhodospiraceae; genus Halorhodospira. The sequence continues at coordinate 4,933 of PULM01000062.1, read as the reverse complement.
TGTGGCGCCCTTGAAGACGTGCTGAGCCGCTACCAGGCCCTGCGCAAGGCGCTGAAGAAACTCAACAGTCCGGCCCTGCTCGAGAGCCTGTGCGATATCGACGAGCATCTGAACAGTCTGGTCTACCCCGGCTTCCTGGAGGATCTGCCGCCGCAGCGTCTCGACGAGCTGCCGCGCTATCTGCGCGGGCTCGAACGCCGGGTCGAGAAGCTGCGCCTGGACCCGAGCAAGGACCGAACCCCACTGCGCACCATCCGCCCCTGGCACGAGCGGGTGCACCAGCGCCTGGCCGCCCGTGCCGAGCGCGGTGTCCCGGACCCCGCCCTGGAGCGGCTGCGCTGGGTGCTGGAGGAGTACCGGATCTCCCTGTTCGCCCAGGACGTCGGTGCCCGGGAGAAGGTCTCGGAGAAGCGGCTCCAGGAGCTCTGGCGGGAGGTGGCATGAGCCGCCGCACGGTGGTGCTCGCCGGGGCGCCACCGTGGGGACGGGAGACCGCCGCCCGGCATTTGCCGGCGGGCGCGCGCACGGTCTGGATCGGCGAACCGCCGCCGGCGGGGCTGCCGGGTGGCGTGGACCGGCTGCTGGCGCGGGATGTGCGCCGGGTGCTCGGGCAGACGGTGGATGTCCTGGTCTACGACGCCCACGCCGGGCTCGATGCCGACGCCCTGGGCGCGGCCGCCGGGTCCCTGCGTGGTGGCGGGGTGCTGGTCTTGCTCACCCCGGATTGGGGCGAGTGGTCGGGCACCGCGGATCCACTGCTCGGGCGCCTCTGCCCGGCCGGGCACCGGCGCGACGAGGTCGGGAGCCGTTTCCTCCAACGTTTGATGGCTGGCCTCGAAGGCGGGGCGGCGGTGACGCGCCATACGCCGGCGCAACCGGCCCCGAACCTGGAACCGGGGGGTGCGCCCGTGACCGAGGCCGCCTACCCCTACGACTGCCGCAGCGCGGATCAGCAGGCCGCCGTGGAGGCGGTGATGCGGGTGGTCACCGGTCACCGACGGCGCCCGGCGGTGCTCACTGCCGATCGCGGTCGGGGCAAGTCCGCCGCGCTGGGGATCGCCGTCGGCGAGCTACTGCTTCAGCAGCGGGTTCGGCGAGTGGTGGTGACCGCCCCGACGATCCAGGCCGCCGAGGCGGTGTTCGAGCATGCCGCCGCGCGCTGCGGCGGCGAGCGCGTCGAGCGTCGCCGCCTGTGCTGCGCCGGCGCCGAGCTCGTCTACCGCGAGCCCGAGGCCCTGCTCGACCGCCCGGAGACCGGCGACATGCTGTTGGTGGACGAGGCCGCCGGGTTGCCGGTGGATCTGCTCCGTCAGCTGCTCGAGCACGCCTCGCGGATCGCGTTCGCGACCACGGTGCACGGCTACGAGGGCAGCGGGCGCGGCTTCGATCTGCGCTTTCGGGCGGTGCTCGACCAGCAAACGCCGCAGTGGCGGGCGGTTCGCCTCGAGGCGCCGATCCGCTGGGGCCGGGACGACCCCCTGGAGGCGTGGCTGGGCCATGTGCTCTGCCTCGATGCCGAACCGGCCGAACTGGGCGGGATACAGTCCGGAGCAGCGCCGCGAATCGTTCCGGTCAGCCAGGAGGCGCTGGCGCAGGACGAGCAGCGGCTGCGCCAGGCCTTCGGATTGCTGGTAGCCGCGCACTACCGTACCCGGCCCTTCGATCTGCACCAGCTGCTCGATGGCCCCCGGCGCCATCTCTTTGTCGCCGAGGAGGCGGGCGCCGTGGTGGGTGTGGTGGTGGCCGCGGAGGAGGGCGGGCTCGACGTGGCCACCGCCGAGGAGGTGTGGGCCGGACGGCGGCGCCCCCACGGCCATCTGCTGCCCCAGGCGCTGGCCACCCATGCCGGCATCGAGGCCGCCCCCACCGGGCGCGCGCTGCGCATCCAGCGCATCGCCGTGCATCCGCAGCGCCGGGGGCAAGGGATCGGCGCCGCCTTGGTGGAGGCTCTCCGGAGCCGCGCCAGGCAGGCCGGATGCGCATTGGTGGGGACCAGCTTCGGTGCGACTGCGGGGCTTATCGCCTTCTGGCGCGCCTGCGGGATGCAGAGCGTGGCGGTGGGATCCCGGCGCGATGCCGCCAGCGGCGAGCACTCGCTGCTCATGGCGCAGGGGCTGAGTGGTCCGGGGCCGGCCTGGGTGGACGAGGCCGGCGCTCGGCTCGGTGACGCCATGCCGGTGCTCCTCGCCGAGCCGCTCGCCCGCATGGCCCCGGCCGTGGCCCTGGCCGCGGCCCGTGCGGCGGGCGGTGCCGCGGCGCCGAACCTCGCGCCGTGGCAGTTGCGGGAGCTAGCGGGCTTCGCCCACGGCCGGCGCGACTACGCGGTGTCGCTGCCGGCGCTGCGGGTATTGGCCCAGGCGGTGCTGCTCGACGCGCAGTTCTCCCGCGGGCGCATGGCAGAGGGGGAGGTGGCGTTCATCGCCAAGGTCCTGCAGCACCGGCCGTGGGCGGATACCGCACGGCGGCTCGGGGTAGCCGGGCGGCGCCAGGCACTTTGCGCCCTGCGTGGGGCGGTGGCCGACTCAATCGCGGAGTGAACGGCCCAGGGCCTCCATCCGCACTCGCTCATCAAAGCGCTCCTGGCGCTCGGCCTCCTCCGGGTCATCCATGCCGGCCGGGCAGCGCCCGGGATGGACCAGAGTCAACCGGCTTAGGCACTCCTCGTAGAGTTCGGGCGTCTCGTAGTGGCACTGGCCACAGTCGGGCATGTGCTGGGTCAGCGTCTCATTGCCCTCGTTCAGGGCGATGCGCACCGAGGCGTCGTTCTTGCAGATGTGGTCGTGGTCGGTGACCACCACCTCGCCGTTGCCCTCGGGGATCTGCATCAGGCAGCGGTCGCAGAGCTCGCGGGTGCGCCGGACCCCCTCCTCGATGATGTGCGGATGGCGGGGCGCGAGGAGGTTGAAGCGCTCCCAGCTCTCCCGGTCATGCTGACGGCGGCCCCGGTCGACGGAGGTCTCGCTGCGCACCGGAACATGGTGGCGGGGATCTCCCTCGCTGGCGGCGCGGGCGGCCTCCCGGGCCTCGCGGCGACGGCGCTCCGAGCGCGCGGCCAGATCGACCTTCTTCACCGCCTCGGCCAGGTGGATGTCCTTGCCCTCGACGATGTAAGGCCGCAGTTCCGAGCTGCTCTCCGCGGCGTAGCCCTGCGGCGTGCCGTGCCCCGGCAGGGGGGCCCACAGGATGGGACGACCGGCGAAGGCGGCCGCGGTCTCGCAGGCGCGGCTGACCGCGTTCGGGTTCACCCCGCGCCCGCCCTCCAGGTGCAGATGCTCGCGGGGCAGGGCATAGATCACATAGCGCTGCTCCTCCATGGGCGAGTCGATGACCAGGCTCGCGTGGTGCCCTTCCTCGGTGCGCTGGTCGGCGGTGACCTCAAGCTCTGGCAGGCACTGACGGATGCTTTCGGCCAGTGCCGCGGAGAGTTCCGGGTAGGGCCCGCCCCGAGCAGCAACTTGCCGGCGTCGCCGCTCCTGCTCGCGCAGCTCGCGGTGGCGGCGCCAGGCCGGGATGAGCTTGCTCAACGCTGCGGCGAAGCACAGCAGGCCGAAGAAGAGGAAGATGGGTGCCAGGGCACTGAGGGTCTCGTAGACTGCCCTGGGGAGATCCGGTGTGGGGCGGCTGACCAGCCCGGGCAGCAGGCTGATGATGAAAAAGATGGCCGCGCCACGCTGCCAGTACTTCACATCCCGCGCCACGGCGGCGCTAAAGCCCTCGGCCTGGCGTTCGTAGGTGGCGGCGATGGTCCATATGAGCAGGGCGAGGACGGCCGCCAGGATGCTGATGCCGGTCACAGCCATGGCCCTGATCATAGAGCGGGCATCCGGCGGCGGCAATGGACGGCTCGCCGGGGCTGCGATGGACCGGCTTGGGCGATACGTGCATTTGCAGTATCATCATCGGGTTACCCAAACGCGGAGGCAGTATGAGTGAACCGGAGCAGAACGCCGTGAGCGAGGAATACGCCGATCCCCGGTCGCTGAGCGTCGGTGAGATCGTCGAGCAGATGCGCATCGTGCGGGTACGTTACGCGCTGGCGGACACCTCGGCCTACGTGCGCTACCTGCCTCGCTTCAACCCCCAGCCGGAGGATCTAACCGTCCACGTGGACCCCTTCGCCGAGCACCACGAGGGCGCCGAGGTCACCGGCGAGTTCCGGCTGCCGGAACTGGTCAACGAGCTGATCCACGCCTACATCCGCGTTCACGTCTTCGCCAGCCGTGAGCAGCGCAACTACTTCGTCGGTGGCTTCGACGAGGCGCTCACCCAGCTCGACTTCGTCGGCGGCGGCTTCGGCTTCAACCGCCTGTGGATCACCGTGGGAACCACCAACATCGGCGTGCCGGTCTGCATCTACCTGGGCCAGCGCACCGCCGTCAATCGCCAGCCCACGGTCTCCCTGGTCGATCACCGGGAGAATCCAAGGGGGGATGTCGTCTACCGGGCCGTGGGTGGCTACGGCGACCACGTCGGTGAAGAGTACTTCTAAGGCAGCCAGGGGGACGAGTCGTGCGCGCACAGAAGGGCCCGCTGAAAGGGCTGAATATCCCGCTCACCGGCACGGCCGCGCTGATCGTGATCGGGTTCCTGATCTTCGTTACCTGGGATCCCGACTACGCCGAGACGGTCTTCCAGGCCACCAGCGACTGGGTGATCGAGACCTTCAAGTGGTACTACGTTGGCGTGGTCGCCTTCTTCCTGCTGTTTGCGCTGTTCCTGATGTTCAGCCGCTTCGGCGACCTCAAGCTCGGCGACGACGACCGGCCGCCGGAGTTCAGCTACTTCGCCTGGTTCTCCATGCTCTTCGGTGCCGGCATGGGCATCGGCCTGCTGTTCTGGAGCATTGCCGAGCCGGTCTGGCACTTCCAGGACAACCCGTTCATCGATGAGGGGCAGACGGCGGACGCGGCCGAGTCGGCCATGCGCCTGACCT
>PULM01000009.1 GCA_003552345.1 Ectothiorhodospiraceae bacterium | reverse complement strand
TGCGGCCCTGCTCGCGGGTGCGGCGCACCTTGGCCAGGCGGCGCTCGATCTGCTGGATGCGCCCGCCGATCATGCGCCGGTCCATCTCCAGCTGCTTCTCACCCGGGCCGCGCAGCCCGATGCCGCCCTTCTGCCGTTCCAGGTGGGACCAGCCGCGGACCAGCCGGCTAGAGACGTGCTTAAGCTGGGCCAGTTCGACCTGCAGCCGGCCTTCAAAGGTCCGCGCCCGCTGCGCAAAGATATCCAGGATCAGACCGGTACGATCAAGGACCCGACACCCCAGGTCGGCCTCCAGATTGCGCTCCTGGGCGGCGGACAGGGGCTGATCCACCAGGACCAACCCAGCCTCCAGGGCCTGCACCTGCTCGGCCAGCTCGGCCACCTTGCCACGGCCGATGAAGGTTCGCGGGTCGGGGGTATCGCGGCGATGGCGGAAGCGACCCACCACCTCGGCCCCGGCCGAGTCGCCCAGCGCCTCGAACTCCTCGGCCGCGTCGAGCGCATCGCCAGGCAGCCGGACGTGCAGGACCACCGCCCGCTCGCCCCCGGAGGGACGGGCGAAAAGGTCCGCCGGACCGCTACCCATGCGCTGATTAGTTATCGCTTGCCTCCTCGCCGACGACCGACTCGGCGGATGCCTCTTCGCCCTGCTGCGGCAGGCGTACACGCCGCGCGGGGACGATGGTCGAGATGGCGTGCTTGTACACCATCTGGTTGACGTTGTTGCGCAGGAGCACCACGAACTGGTCGAAGGACTCGATCTGACCCTGCAGCTTGATGCCATTGACCAGGTAGATCGAGACCGGGACCTTCTCCTTGCGCAGGACGTTGAGAAACGGCTCCTGCAACGACTGCCCCTTCGCCATGACGCTTCGCCCCCAGGATTGTTGTTGTTATGACCCGCGGACCCCGCCGCAGGGGCGTCCCTTGCATGCGCAAAAGTGTATCACACGCCCCCGAGGGCCCCGGTGACATAGCTGTGAACCCGCGCCTGCAGCCCATCGCCCGCGGTGAAGCGGACCCCGTCGTCCTGGCCGCGCAGCCAGGTGATCTGCCGCTTGGCGTACTGACGCGTGGCGCGCAGCCCGCGGCGGAGCATCGTGGGGTAGTCGCAGGCGCCTTCCAGGTAATGCCAGACCTGTCTGTATCCGACCGCACGCACCGCCGGGAGTTCCTCGCCGAGATCGCCCCGGCGGTGCAGCGCCACCACCTCGCCCACCAGCCCGGCGGCCAGCATGGCGCGGAAACGCGCCTCGATGCGTCGGTGCAGCCAGGCGCGCTCCGGCGGCTCGAGGATGAGCTTCAGCGGCGCCTCGTCCAGCCCGGGTAACCCCGGCTCGCGCTGGACCTGGCTCAGCGCCCGGCCGGTGAGCCGGTGGACCTCGAGCGCCCGCTGCACGCGCTGGCTGTCGTTGGGATGCAGCCGCGCGGCGCTCTCCGGGTCGATCGCCTGCAGCCGCCGATGCAACGCCTGCACGCCGTGGGCCGCCTCCTCCGCCTCCAACTCGGCACGGATCCGGGCGTCGGCGGGCGGCATGGGCGAGAGCCCGTGCTGCAGCGCCTGGAAGTAGAGCCCGGTGCCGCCGACGAGCAGCGGCAGCCGGCCACGACTGCGGATGGCGGCGATGGCCGCCTGGGCATCACGGGCGAACTCCGCCGCCGAGTAGGGCTCGGCCGGGTCACGGATGTCGATCAGGTGGTGGCGACACCGCGCGCGCACCTCAGGGGAGGGCTTGGCGGTGCCGATATCCAGCCCCCGGTAGATCTGCGCCGAGTCGACACTGACGATCTCCCCGTCCAGCCGCTCGGCCAGCGACAGCGCCAGCTCGCTCTTGCCCACGGCGGTGGGGCCCATGATGAAGACCACCGGTGCCGCCATCACCGCCCCCGCATGAACAGCCGCGCCAGCGCCTCATCGTCGAGCACTGTGTAGGTCGGCCGGCCGTGGTTGCACTGCGCCGCCCGCGGCGTGCGCTCGATATCGCGCAATAGGGCGTCCATCTCGGCACGCTCCAGCCGCCGCCCGGCGCGCACCGAACCATGGCAGGCCATCTGCGCCAGGAGCGCGTGCACCCGATCCTCGACCCCGCCCCCGTCGGCCTCCACCTCCAGGGCCGCCACCGCATCACGGACCAGTGCGGCGGCGTCGGCCTCGGCGAGCAGCGCCGGCACCCGATAGACGCGCACCGACTCCGGGCCGGCCCGATCCACCTCGAGCCCGGCCCGGGCCAGGGTGGCCGTGTGCCGTTCCACCCGCTCGGCCTCGGCGGGGGTCACCGGAACGCTCACCGGCACCAGCAACGCCTGGGTGGCGATCCCCGAAGCCGCCAGCTGCGCTTTCATGCGCTCGTAGACCACGCGCTCATGGGCCGCGTGCATGTCCACCACCACCAGGCCACGCTGCGACTCCGCGAGGATGTAGGCGTCGCGGATCTGCCCCACCGCATGACCGAGCTCCGGCGTATCCGCCCCCCCCTCCGAGTCGCCCGGCGGCGCGGCTGCCGGCTCGGGCCGGGCCGCGCTGCCAGAGGCCGCGGCACCGTGATACCCACCCCCGGCGTAGAGCTGCCTGGCCTCGGCCAGGGGCAGACCCAGCTCGGCCGTCCCCGTCGGACCATCCCCCGCCGGCCGCGGCGCAGCCCCCGGCGCCTCCTCCCGGCGACCCGGCGACGGGGGGGCGACCGGAGCGCCGGCATCCGTCACCGGGGCCGCGGCGCCCGCCGGGGCCGCCGTCGCCAGGGCATCGGCGATGCGCCGGGCAAGGAAGTCGTGCACCGTGCGCCCGTCGCGGAAACGCACCTCGTGCTTCATCGGGTGGACGTTGACGTCCACCCGCGCCGGATCCATCTCCAGAAAGAGGACGTAGGCGGGATAGTGGTCCCGGTACAGGCAGTCGCTGTAGGCCTGACGGATACCGTGGGCCGCCCCCCGGTCACGGACCAGGCGACCGTTGACGAACAGATACTGCAGATCGCCCTGGCGCCGCGCCGCGGTGGGCAGGCCCAGCCAGCCACTGAGCCGCAGCCCGGCCGCCTCCAGCTCCACCGCCAGGGCATCGTCGGCGAAGACGCGGCCAAGCAGCTCGGCCAGACGCTCATGGCGCTCCGTCTCGCTGGCCGCCGGGGCCACCGACCACAGCCGCCGCCCCTGGTGGACAAGCGAGAACCCCACATCAACCCGGCTCAGCGCCAGCCGACGCAGCGCCTCCTGCACGTGGTGGAGTTCGGTGCGCTCGGTACGCAGGAACTTGCGCCGCCCCGGGGTGTTGTAGAAGAGATCATCGACGGTAACGGTGGTCCCCGGCGGCTGGGCCACCGGCTCCGGCGCCCCAAGCGCGCCGCCATCGCAGCGCAGCTGATGACCGAGTTCGGCGTCGGCGGTGCGCGAGGCCAGCGTCAGCCGCGACACCGCGGCGATACTCGGCAGCGCCTCACCACGAAAGCCCAGACTGGCGATGCGCTCCAGGTCATCGAGATCGGTCAGCTTGCTGGTGGCGTGCCGGCGCAGGGCCAGCTCCAGCTCCTCCGGGGGGATGCCTGCGCCATCATCGATGATGCGGATGCGCTGCTTGCCGCCGCGCTCGATCTGCACCTCGATGCGCCCGGCGCCGGCGTCGAGGGCGTTCTCCACCAGTTCCTTGACCACCGAACCCGGGCGCTCGACCACCTCGCCGGCGGCGATCTGATCGATCAGGTTGTCCGGCAGGGGCCGGATGCCGCGCATACTCATGCGCGCATTCTAAGGGATGATCAGGGTGCTGCCAGCACGGATGTTGTCGCCGGAAAGATCATTGGCCTCGCGCAGCCGGTCGGTGCTGACCTGGTACTGCTGGGCGATCATCGACAGGCTCTCACCGCGCTGGACCTCATGCTCGTGCTGGCCGTTCTGACCCGCATCGGCCATGCGCAGCTCGGGGAGGATGTTGCGCTCGGCGTACTCGCGAACGCCGGCGACGACCCCCTCGGCCAGATCGCGCTGATAGCTGCGGGTATTCAACCGGCGCTCCTCCTCGGCGTTGGTGAGAAAGCCTAGCTCGATGAGCAGCGACGGCATGTCCAGCGACTTGAGCACGGCGAAGCCGGCCTGATCGACACGGTTGCGCAGCAGATCGGCGTGCCGATCGAGCTTGGGCAGCAGGTACTCGCCCATCTCCAGGCTCGCCTCGATCGTGTGTCCGCGGGAGAGATCCACCAGCACCGAGGCCACCGCCTCGTCCTTGTCATCCAGCGACACCCCGCCGATGAAATCGGCAGCGTTCTCCCGGCGTGCCAGCACCCGCGCCTGCTCCGAGGTGGCACCATCCACCGAGAGGGCGTAGACCGACGCCCCCTTCACGTTGGGGTTCTCGGCGCCGTCGGCGTGAATGGAGAGGAAGATATCCGCGTTGCCCTCCCGGGCGACCCGGGTGCGGTCGCGCAGATTCATGTAGTAGTCACCCTCGCGGACCATCAGGGGCTGAAGCCCGGGGGTCTCCTTCATGAGGTCGTAGAGCTTGCGCGAGACATCCAGCGCCACGTCTTTCTCGAAGGTGCCCTGCGGACCGATGGCACCGGGGTCGACGCCGCCGTGGCCGGCGTCAATGGCCACGATCACATCCCGAGTCTCACGCTCGGAGGCCGAGCGCACCGCCTGGCGGCGCTCCCCCTGATTGCCGCCAAGGTCGACCACCAGCCGCTGACCGCCGTCCTCGCCGCCCATAACGAAGCTGCGCGTCTCTACCTCACGGCTGACGTCGAGGACCACGCGCAGACCGCCGCCCTCCTGGCGCCCGGTGCGGATCTCCTCGAGCACGCCGCCCCGGGGCAGATCCGAGGCGCTGAGCTCCCCCCCCTCGAAGTCGATCACCACCCGATGCGGGTCCGGCAGGGTAAAGACGCGGTGCTCCGGCACCTGATCCAGATCGAAGACGACCCGGGTGCGGTCATCCTCATCGGAGAGCCGCACGTTGTCGATGGTCGCGGCCGCCGCCGTCTGGGCCGCCAGCAGCCCGATCAGCAGCCCGATCCACGCCAGGCCATAGCGCCGCTTCACCACGCCTCCTCGCACTCTGCAGTGACACCATCCGGAGCCTTCAGGCTATGTCGGCCGCCGACCATCTTCAAGGTTTTTCTCCGCTTGAACGAGAAGATAAGCCTCAAAACTCAAGCAGAACCTGAACGTAACGCTGCCAGCGCCGCCCGGCCCCGCGCCGTCTCGGCCGAGACCGTCGCGCGGCGCGCGCCGCCGATGTAATCCAGGACGATGGACAGATCCGCCGCGGGCAACACCCCGGTCCCGCGCTCCGGCCACTCCACCAACGCCAGCGTCTCCGCCCCCTCCACCTCCTCGATACCCAGGAAGTGGAGCTCTTCCGGATCCGCCAGGCGGTAGAGATCCAGGTGCAGCACGGTGCCACCGTCCGTGGCGTAGGGCTCGAGCAGCGTGTAGGTCGGGCTGCGCACCGGCCCTTCCACGTCGCGGGCACGCAACAGCCCGCGGGCCAGGGTGGTCTTGCCCGCCCCCAGATCCCCGTACAGATAGACCACGCCGGCGGGCAATGCCACGGCCAGCAGCGCTCCGAGCGCTTCGGTGGCCGCCGCGTCGGCCAGTTCCCGTTGCCAGATACTCACAGCGCGCCCTCCGCCAGCGCCGCCGGGAGCTGTCCGGGCAGATCACTGGCCAGCAGCCCCCGCTCGCCGCCCAGGGCCGCGGCCGCGCGCTCCCCGGCCCGGCCGTGGGCATAGGCCGCCACCGCCGCCAGCCAGGCCGGATCGGCATCCGGGCACTGGGCCCACAGACCGGCCACCACGCCGGTGAGCACATCCCCCACGCCACCGCTGGCCATCCCCGGCGTGCCGGCGTCGGCCAGATAGCGGGCAGCGCCATCATCCACCAGCGTCCCCGCCCCCTTGAGCAGGGTGACCGTCTGCCACTGTGCGGCCAGGGTCCGCGCCGCCGCGAAGCGATCGGCAGCGATGCCCGCCGTATCCCAGCCCGCACCCAGCAGCCGCGCCGCCTCGCCGGGGTGCGGGGTGAGCACGGCACCGGGCACCGGCCGCTGCCTGGCGGCGAGCAGATTGAGCCCGTCGGCGTCGATCACCAGCGCCTGGCCGGCCTCCCGGCAGGCCGCCCACATCGCCCGCCCCCAATCGCCCTGACCCAGCCCCGGACCGACGGCCACCACGCTGGCGCGGCTGAGCAGCGGCGCCAACTCCTCGGGATGCTCGATGCCGTGGGCCATCACCGCCGGGCACGGCCCCACCACCGCCGGCACGTGCTCCGGCCGTGTCGCCACACTCACCAGCCCGGCGCCGCTACGCCCCGCCGCCTCCGCCGCCAGCCGGACCGCACCAGCCATGCCGCGATCCCCACCGACTACCAGCACGTGCCCGTGCTGCCCCTTGTGCGCATCCCGCGGCCGAGGCGGCAGGATCGCGCCGACATCCTCCGCCGTCACCCGGCGCGCGTAGGGGACCTCGGCTCCGGCGGTCAACGCCGCCGTCGCCAGGTCGTCGAGGACCACCGCCCCAGTGCACGCCGGGCCGCGGCCGGTGAACAGCCCGCTCTTGCCCGCGACAAAGGTCACGGTCAGTCGCGCGCGCACCGCCACCCCCATCTCGGCGCCGGTGCGCCCGTGGACCCCGGAGGGGATGTCGACGGCGGCCACCGGCGCGGCCGCGGCGTTCATCGCCGTCACCGCCTCGGCGAACGCCCCGCCCACGGGCCGATCCAGCCCGGTGCCAAGCAGCGCATCGACGATGACATCGACCCCTTCCAGCGCGTCGGGCCCAAAGGGCCGGGCGGCACCGCCGTGATCCAGATACCGCCGGGCGTGGTAAGCCGCCGCGCCACCCAGGCGCTGGGGCGAGACCAGATGGAGGAGCTCGACCTCCAGCCCGGCCTGCCGCGCCAGGTGCGCCACCACGTAACCATCCCCGCCGTTGTTGCCGCCGCCACAGACCACGGCCAGGCGCCGCGCCGCGGGCCAGCGCCGATGGATCTCACGCCATAGCCGCCGGCCGGCGCGGCCCATGAGCACCTCGCCGGGGATCCCGGCACGGATGGCCGCCTGATCCAGGCGGGCCACTTGGTCGGGGGTGTAGAGTTCCTGCATGGGGTTCTGCTCGCCTCCCGGTCAAACGCACACGGCGGGGGTTCCCCCCGGCCCCGGAACACTCCATTCTGAACGGTCTATGCCCGACGCTGAACCGACCACCCTCGAGCCCGCCGCCCTCGCCGACTCCATCCGCATCTGGGCCGCCGAACTCGGCTTCTCGGCCTGCGGCATCGCCAGCACCGAGCTGCCCCGCGACGAGATCCACCTGATCCGCTGGCTACAGGCCGGCCACCAGGGCGAGATGGGTTTCATGGGCCGGCACGGGCGCAAGCGAGCGCGCCCCCGCCAGCTGGTGCCCGGCACCCGCTCGGTGATCGTGGTGCGCATGGACTACACCCCGGACCAGGCGGCGGAGCCGCGCGCGGTGCTCGAGGACCGCCAGCGCGCGTTCATCACCCGCTACAGCCTGGGTCGCGACTACCACAAGCTGATGCGCCGGCGGCTACAGAAGCTCGCCGAGCGCATCCAGGCGACCATCGGCCCCTTCGGCTACCGCGCCTTCGTCGACAGCGCCCCGGTCCTCGAGCGCGCCCTGGCCCGTGAGGCCGGCCTGGGCTGGATCGGCAAGAACACCATGCTGCTCAACCGCCACGCCGGGTCGTACTTCTTCCTCGGCGAGCTCTTCACCGACCTGCCCCTGCCCCCGGGCGACCCGGTACGCGCCCACTGCGGCAGCTGCCGACGCTGCCTCCACGCCTGCCCCACGGATGCCTTCGTCGGGCCATACCAGCTCGACGCCCGGCGCTGCATCTCGTATCTGACCATCGAGCACCCCGGCTCGATCCCCGAACCCCTGCGCCCGGGCATGGGCAACCGCATCTTCGGCTGCGACGACTGCCAGCTGGTCTGCCCCTGGAACCGCTACGCGCACCCGACGGCCGAGGACGACTTCCAGCCCCGTCACGGCCTGGACGACGCCGCCCTGGTGGCGCTCTTCGACTGGGATGAGGCGACCTTCCTCGAGCGTACGGCCGGCTCCGCCATCCGGCGGATCGGCCACGAACGGTGGCTGCGCAACCTGGCGGTGGCGCTGGGCAACGCCGCACCCACGCGCGAGGTGATCGAAGCACTCCGTCGGCGGCTCGATCACCCCTCGGCACTGGTGCGGGAACACGTGCGCTGGGCCCTGGCGCAGCAAGGCGCCACGCCGGGGCAAACGGACTAGGCTAGGCCACCTGCAGCGGGATGCTGCCGCGCCGCTGGGTGATGCGGTTGTCCGCATCGAGGTAGGCAAGGCGGGGCTGGAACTCGCCGAGTTCCGACTCGGCGACACCGGCGTACGCGCAGATGATCACCCGATCACCCTCGCTGCACTTGTGGGCCGCCGCCCCGTTCATCGAGATCATGCGCGAGCCGCGCTCACCGATGATCGCGTAAGTGACAAAGCGCTCACCGTTCTCGATGTTGTAGACGTGAATCTGCTCGTACTCGTGGATGCCGACTGCTTCCAACAGGTCCAGGTCGATGGCGCAGGAGCCCTCGTACTCGAGCTCGGTCTGCGTGACGCGGGCCTGGTGCAGCTTTCCCTTGAGCATGTTCAGTTGCATGGCTCAAACCCCTATGCCGCGAAATCACATGCCGATCCGATCATTGAAGAACCGGTCATGTGCACCTGCACAATCGGCAGTTGCGCGATTATGCACGGCCCCGCTCAGCGGTTCAATCGCACCTCGACGTTGTCGATCAGCCGCGCCGCGCCCAGCCGCGCCGCGCCCAGGCAGACCAGCCGCGGCTCGTCCCCGCGCGGCTCGGCCAGATCCTCGCATCGGCGCACCGCGACGTACTCCACCTCATCAAACCCGGCCGCCTCCAGCCGCCGGGCCGCCTGGGCCTCGAGGTGCGCCCAGTCCTGCCGCCCCGACTCCAGGGCGGAGCCCACCTCACAAAGCGTGGCATACAACGCCGGCGCCCGGCGGCGTTGCCCGTCATCCAGGTAGCCGTTGCGCGAACTCAGCGCCAGACCGTCGTCCTCGCGGACGATCGGCACCTCGACGATCTCCACCGGCAGATCCAGATCGCTTACCACCCGGCGCACCACCTGCAGCTGCTGGTAATCCTTGCGGCCAAAGGCCGCCGCATCGGGCTCGACGATGTTCAGCAGCTTGATCACCACCACCGCCACCCCGGCGAAGTGGCCCGGGCGCGCGGCCCCGCACAGGGTCTGGGTCAGCGCCGGCACATCCACCCCGGTCCAGGGCGGCTCGACGCCGGGGTACATCTCCCGCGCGGTGGGGGCAAAGACCGCATCGACACCGCGGCCCTGCAGGGCGGCCAGGTCCGCCTCCAGCGTGCGCGGGTAGGCGTCGTAGTCCTCCCCCGGCCCGAACTGCAGCGGATTGACGAAGATCGACACCACCAACCGATCCACCCGCTCGGCCAGTCGATCGACCAGCTCCAGGTGGCCGCGGTGGAGGTTGCCCATCGTCGGCACCAGACCAACGCGCTCGCCGCGCCCGCGCCAGGCGCGCGAGAGCTCGCGCATGGCGTTGCGTTCGGTGACCCGCTTCAAGCCTCGAACCCGTGCTCTGGCCCTGGAAAGGTGCCGTCGCGCACCGCCGCCGCGTAGGCCGCCAGCGCCGCCTGCACACTCCCCGTCTCGGCACCGAAAGCCCGGGCGAAGCGCGGCGGCTGCTCGGTGACGCCGAGCACGTCGTGCAGCACCAGGATCTGCCCATCACAGTCGGCGCCAGCGCCGATCCCCACCACCGGGATGCTCAGCTGCTCGCTGAGCTGTCGCGCCAGGGGGGCGGGCACGCACTCGAGGATGAGCAGGTCGGCACCCGCCGCCTCCAGCGCCCGGGCGTCCGCCTCCATACGCTCGGCATCAGCCTGCTCGCGCCCCTGCACCCGGTACCCACCGAGCTTGTGGACCTGCTGCGGCTTCAGCCCCAAGTGCCCACAGACCGGAATGCCGTTCTGGGCCAGGCGCTCGACGAGGGCGGTCTGCTCGCTGCCGCCCTCGAGTTTGACCATCCGCGCACCGCCCTCTTTCATCAGCCGGCCCGCGTTGTGCAGGCCCTGCTCGACGTCGGTGTGGCTCATGAAGGGCAGATCCGCCACCACCAGAGCGCGCCGGCAGGCCCGGGCCACACACCGGGTGTGGTAGACGATGTCGTCCACGGTCACCGGCAGGGTGGTCTCGTGGCCCTGGACGACCATGCCGAGGGAGTCGCCGACGAGCAGCAGATCGACGCCGGCACGCTCGCAGGCGGCCGCGAAGCCGTAGTCGTATGCCGTCAGACAGACCAGGGGCTGGCCCTCGCGCTTCATGGCGCGCATGCGGGAGACCGTCACGGCCCCGCCGGAGGCGTGCTTGCGATCACCGCTGGACATGGGAGTCAACCTCGGCTTGAGAAAGGTGAGACAGGGTACAGCGCCACTGGCTCCCGATTGAAGTACC
>PULM01000060.1 GCA_003552345.1 Ectothiorhodospiraceae bacterium | reverse complement strand
CGCCTCTACCGGGTCTGTGACCCGGAGCAGCTCGGTTTCCGCACCACCGAGGAGCTGTCGGCCATGGACCGGCCACCCGGGCAGGAGCGGGCCCTGGAGGCGATGGATCTGGGCGCGAGCATGCGCGCCGCGGGCTTCAATCTGTTCGTGATGGGGCCGGAGGGCGACGGCAAGCTGGAGATGGTCCACCGGCTGCTGGCCGAGCGTGCCGCGCGGGAGGCGACGCCGTCGGACTGGTGCTACCTGAACAACTTCGAGGAGCCGACGCGGCCGCGGCTGCTGCGCCTGCCGCCGGGCCAGGGGGCGCGCTGGCGCCACGATCTGGAGCAGCTGATCGAGGAGCTGCGCAGCACCATCCCGGCCACCTTCGAAAGCGACGAGTACCAGAACCGGCTGCAGGAGCTGCACCAGCAGATCAACCGCCGCCAGCGCGAGGCCTTCGAGGCGATCCAGAAGGAGGCGGAGCAGTACGACGTCACGCTGCTGCAGACCCCGTCGGGTTTTAGCTTCGCCCCGGTCAAGGAGGGCGAGGTGATCGAGCCGGAGCAGTTCCAACAGCTGCCCGAGGAGGAGCGCCGGCGCTATCAGGAGGCCATCGAGTTCCTGCAGGAGCGGCTGCAGGCAGTGGTCAAGCAGATCCCCAAGTGGCGCAAGGAGATCCAGGAGCAGGTCCGCAAGCTCAATGAGGAGATGACGCTGCTGGCGGTCGGCCAGCGCATCCAGGAGCTGCGCCAGCGCTACGGCGAGCTGCCGGTGGCCGCCGCCCACCTGGACGCCATCCGCAACGACATCATCGAGCACGTGGACGCCTTCCGCTCCGGCGAGCAGGACCATGTGGAGTACATCCTCGGCCGCTACCGGGCCAACCTGCTGCTCTCCCACGACCCGGCCGACGGCGCGCCGGTGGTCTACGAGGACATGCCCACCCACCAGCGGCTGGTGGGCCGCACCGAGCACCACGTCCACCAGGGGGCGCTGCTCACCGACTTCAACCTGATCCGCCCCGGCTCGCTGCACCAGGCCAACGGCGGCTATCTGATCATCGATGCCCACCGCATCCTTACCCAGCCGCTGGCCTGGCCGTCGCTCAAACGGACGCTCTCCGCCGGCGAGGTGCGCATCGAGTCCCTGGAACAGGTCCACGGCTTCTGGACCACAGTCACCCTGGAGCCGGAGCCGATGCCCCTGCGCACCAAGGTGGTGCTGCTCGGCGACCGGATGGTCTACTACCTGCTCTCGGCCTACGACCCGGACTTCCCGGAGCTGTTCAAGGTCGAGGCCGATCTGGATGACGACCTGCCCCGGGACGCCGAGACCCAGCAGCTCTACGCCCGCATGCTCGCCACCCTGGTCCGCCAGCGCCGTCTGCGCCATCTGGACCGCTTCGCCGTGGCCCGGGTGATCGAGCACGGCAGCCGCATGGCCGATGACAGCGAGCGGCTGGCCGCCGGCGGGCGGGCCATCACCGATCTGCTCCAGGAGGCGGATCACTACGCCACCGGCGACGGCGCCGATATCATCGGTCAGGATCACATCGAGCGCGCCCTCGCCGCCCAGGAGCGCCGTGCCGGGCGCATCCGCGATCGCAGCCAGGAGACCATCGAGCGCGGCACCCTGGTGATCCACACCGAGGGGCACCGCACCGCCTCGGTCAACGGGCTCTCGGTCCTGCAGCTGGGTGATTTCGGCTTCGGCCGGCCGACGCGGATCACCGCCACCGCCCGCCCCGGGCGCGGACAGCTGGTGGATATCGAGCGCGAGGCGAAGCTCGGCGGCAAGATCCACTCCAAGGGGGTGATGATCCTCTCGCGCTTTCTCGCCAGCCGCTTCGCCCCGGAGGGCGATCTATCGCTGTCGGCGAGCCTCGCCTTCGAGCAATCCTACGGCGGCATCGACGGCGACAGCGCCTCGGTGGCCGAGCTCTGCGCGCTCTTCTCGGCCATCGGCCGCGTCCCGCTGGATCACGGCATCGCCGTCACCGGCTCGGTGAACCAGCTCGGCGAGGTACAGGCCGTCGGCGGGGTGAACGAGAAGATCGAGGGCTTCTTCGAGGTCTGCCGGCGGCGCGGGCTCACCGGCCGGCAGGGCGTGGCGCTGCCGGCCACCAACGTGGTGCATCTGATGCTGCGCCAGGAGGTGCGCGACGCGGTGGCCGCCGGGCAGTTCCACATCTACCCGCTGAGCCATGTGGATGAGGCGTTGGAGCTGCTCACCGGCCGGCCCGCCGGCGTTTTCGATGACACCGGTGCGTACCCGCAGGGGTCGGTGAACCGCGCCGTGGCCGACCGCCTGGAGGCGTTCGCCCGGAGCCAGCGCCGGCGCGGTGACGGCGATGCGGGCGAGGCCACGGAGGATGACGATGACTGAGCCGGGGCCGGCGCACCCGCGCATTGTGGTGCTGCTCGACGCCTCGCGGGCCAGCCTCGAGGCGCTGGAGGCGGCCGCGGAGATGGCCGCCCAGCGGCGCGCCGAGCTGCTGGCGATCTTCGTCGAGGAGGAGGCGCTGCTGCGCTGCGCCGGTTACCCCTGGGCGCGCGAGGTGGGCCTCTCGGGCGCCACCCGCGCCCTGGAGACCGGTATCGAGGAGCAGCGCATGCGCGGCCGTGCCGAGGCGATCCGCAAGGCACTGGCACAGACCGGCCGGCGCCGCGGGGTGCACTGCCGCCTGGAGGTCTGCCGCGGCACCGTGGTCCGCGAGACCCTGAGCCTGATCGAGCGCGACGATCTGCTGGTCCTGGGCAAGGTGGGCTACGCCCGCGCCCGGGGCCTGCGCATCGGCTCCACGGCGCGGGCCATCCTTTTGGGCACCTCGGGGCCGGTGCTGGTCTTCGAGCGGCCGCAGCGCTCCCCCGCCCAACACGGCGTGGCCGTCGTCGTCGAGCCCGGCGAGGCCGGGGTGCGGACGCTCAGCTACGCGGCGGCGCTGCTCGGCGAGCACGAAACCGTGCGCTGCCTCATCCCGGATGGCACCACGCGCCTACCCGACGACGACCCGGCCCGCCTCTGGGTGGCGCAGCACTGCCCGCAGGCCTGCTGGCTGGCCGGCGCCGCCGGATCGCCGGCGGCCCTGGCGCGGCACCTGGGCGGCGGCCGGGCGGAGAAGCTGATCGTCAGCCGCCGCAGCGCCCTGCTCGCCGCCCACGACGCCCGCGCGCTGATCGAGGCCGTACAGCTCCCGGTGCTGGTGGTGCCCTAGTCGTCACCGCGCGGCGACGACGGTTCCGCCGCCCGGGTGGCGGCCTGGTACTCGTACTCGATCTCCGCCAGGCGGCGCTCGAACTCGGCCCGGAAGCCCGCCTCCACGCCCTCGATCTCCTGTTGCTTGGCGCGCCGACAACCGGCGATCAGGTCGCTGTCCACGGCGCGCGAGCCCGGCCGTGCCGCCGGAAAGATCAATACCCCGGTGAGCGCGTAGGCATCCAGCCAGGCCATCTGGCGCAGGACCTCCGGGACCAGCGCCGGATCGGCCTCGGCGGCGGTGCCACGATGGAGCCACAGGACGCGACCAGCGCCGCGGCCCTCGAACGCAAAGCGCCGGCGGCCCGCCTCCCGACCGCCGCGGGCCTCCCGGGACCAGCGCGCGGCGCTGCCCTCGGCGATCACCTCATCCACCTGGCGGACCAGCTCCTGCGCCTCGTCCAGGGCCGCGGCGTACGCCTCCAGATCGCGGTGGGCCACCGCCACACAGGCGCCGGCGTACCCCGCCCGGCGGCTGGCATCCAGGCGGCGGACCAACGCGCCGATCAGATCCAGCCGGCCGCCGCGCTCCGGGGCGGTGCTCTCCTGGTAACGCACCACGCGACGGAAGACCACCTGCTCATGACCGGCCGGCAGGGCGTGGTCGTCGCCACCGCGGCCGCGGAACTCCACCGCCTGGGGGAAGCCGGAGAGTCCGGCCAGGGCGCCGCTGCCGTGGACGGTCAGACCGCGCACGGTGGCGAAGGCGCAGCGGCCGAGGATCGCCGATGCCCCCTGGCTCATAGGCGCAGCCACTCCAGAATGCGCTGCCACCAGGTCGGCCCCATCCGCCCGCCGCCGAACTGGCCGTAGATCCAGGCGAAGATGTCGCGGATGTCGTCGTAGTCGGGCTCCTGCAGCCGCGGCCCCTGCTCGCCGTCGGGCACCGTGCCCAGGTGCAGGGCCATGAGCTGCACGCGATCCTGGTCCGTCCAGCCGTCGAGGATGCGGTAGGTGCGTGGCGCGAAGCGCTGCACGAAGGCCTCGCAGGCGTCGGCGCTGAGCTCTTCGTAACGGCGGTAGTGCTCGTCACGCCCCTGCAGCCGGCGCAGCGCCTGCTCGGGCTTGGAGACCAGCACCGCCAGCGAGGTGCGCCCGCGCAGGGCCGGGAAGTGCAGATCGAGGAAGGCGAGCAGGTTCTGGAAGAGGATGTCGTTCTCCTCGCCGTGCTCCGGATCGACCACCAGCACCAGGATCAGGCGCAGCTGCTCGTTGGCGAAGTAACGGCTGAGGGTCTCGATCATGGCCGGATCGCGCACACGGTCGGCCACGACCTGGGTCATCAGCTCGCCGGAGGCCTCGAGGAAGCTCAGATCCACCGCCTCACCGCTGCCCTGCAGCGGCCGCACCCGAAAGCTCAGCTCGCGGATGTCGCCCTCGTCCACCGGGTTCGCCGGCGGGAAGCGCCCCTGGCCCCAGATGCGCATCCACTCGTTGAAGATGGCCATCGGCTCCCAGCCCTGGACGCTCTGCTCCGGGGCAATGAGCGGCTGGGCCTCGAACGGGCCGATGTGGGTGATGTAGTAGGCCAGGAAGGACTGGAAGGTGGTCTTGCCGGAGCCCGGAAAGCCAAAAGAGATCAGGTAATTGCCTTGGCGCTGGTCGATGTTGTCGTCGATCAGCGCGCCGCGCTGCACCGGCTCTACGTCGGCGGCCAGGCGCTCCTCCGGCGAGGGCCACGGCGTGGGGGCCGAGGACGGCTCCTGCTCGCCGCCCTCCTCGGCCGGCGACTCCTGCTCCGGGCGGCGCTCGTAGTAGCGCCGCAGCTGCCAGCGTGACTCCCTGGGCTCGACCACGGTTTCCCCTCCTTGCCCGCTAGCGCGTCGCCACCCGGTTACGTCCCCGACCGGTGGTACCGCCACCGCGCGCGCCGGCTGACGCCGGCGCGAAGATCAGCCAGGCGAAGAGCACCGGGGCTACGTCCACGAACACCCCGAGGATCACCGAGACCGCCGTCACCCCGGGGTTGGGGCGGTCGATGAAGCCGTCGCGCACGCTGATCGGGATCTCGCCGAGCTTGTCCAGATCGGACCGGATGATGCGGTGCTGCACCTGCCCCGCCTCGGGCAGGAGCACGTTCGCACGGCGCTGTACCTCGCGGGAGTGGGTGCGCAGGGTGGCGATGATCTCAAAGTCGCGATGCTCAAGCAGGGCCCGATCCCGCTGCTCGAGCTCCTCGGCCAGCGCGCGGTACGGGTCGTCGTAGCGCTCGAGCAGGGCGTCGATCTGTCCGATCAGCTCCCGGGTCCGGTGGTACGCCTCGGGCACGACGCCGTTCTCGAAGTCGTTGATGACCGCCTCGCGGAAGTGCTCGTACCAGCGTTCGTTGGCCTCGGCGCCGGCATCCGGCGAGGGCACGGCGAGCTCTGTCGGCGCGCCACCAAGCTGATCGTGGATCTGCTCGATGTGCTCGCGGCAGCGCGCCCCGCAGCCGGGGCGCAGCGGATCGTTGATCTGGGTGTCGAGGTTATCCAGCGCGCGGGCCAGCTCGCGGCGCTGCTCGGCGACCCGGTCGATGATCGGCGCCTCGCCGAGCACGCTGCGCGTGGCGGTCAGGTCGTCACGGAAGACCGAGAACTGGTCGCTGACCACGCGCTCGGCCATGTCCCGCTCCATGAAGTTGGTGTAGAGGAAGTTGTAGTTACTCGCGCCGCTGAAAAAAGCGACGATGACGAAGAAGGCCAGCGGCTTGATCGGGCTGCGCCCCTCGAGCCGGAAGCGGCGCAGCAGCATGTCGGTGCCGAAGAGAAAGATCCCGAGCAGGGCGGCGAAGAAGATCGCCAGCTCTTGGAGGTGGCTGTAGTAGCCGTAGTACGAGAGGTAGACACTGATCCCCACGCAGATGGCCGTGGCCACCACGTACATCAGGGTATAGAGACTGCGGCCCGACATCGAAACGACCTGCGCTGCGCTCCCCCGGGAGCCTGGGCAACGCCCGGTAGTGTCCTACGGACCGGGGGACGAGCGCTAGTACCCGCGTCATCCCGGCGCGGCGAACCGGGGCCGGCTACAGGCCGTAGATCAGGCTGGCGATGACGAAGTAGTTGAGCACCCCGAGCACGTCGATGGCGGTGGTGACGAAAGGCCCGGTCGCCACCGCCGGGTCGGCATTCAGGCGCACGAAGAGCATCGGCAGGGAGACCGCCAGCAGGGCCGCGCCGGCCATATTGGTCAGGATGGTCAGCCCGACCACCTGACCAAGCTGCAGGCTGTCGTACATCCACAAGCCGTAGAGGGCGAGAATCACGCCGTAGAAGGCACCCAGCAACAGCCCCACCCGCAGCTCCTTGAAGACCATGGCCACGGTATCGCGCAGATGGATCGCGCCGGTGGCCAGGCCGCGGACGGTGACCGTGGCGGACTGGACGCCGACGTTACCGGCCATGCCGATGATGATGGGCACGAAGGCGCTGAGGATAATAACTTGGGCGAGGATGTCCTCGTACTGACCGATCACCGCCGTCGCCCCCAGCCCGCCGAGGAAGGCGGCGAACAGCCAGGGCAGGCGCACCCCGGCGATCCGGAAGACCGAGTCGGTGAGCATCTCCGACTGCCGGGTACCGGCCATGCGGAGCATGTCCTCGGTGGTGGATTCGCCGATGACGTCGATGATGTCATCGACCGTCACGATCCCCACCAGAACATCCTCCTCGTCCACCACCGGCAGCGCGAGCAATCGGTACTTGTCGAAGAGCCGCGAGACCTGCTCCTCCTCGGTGTCGGTGCGCACGCGGATGACCCGCCGGCTCATGACCTCTGCCACCTGGGCGTCCTCCCGGGCGAGCAGCAGCTGGCGCAGCGAGATGACCCCGGTCAGGTGGCCGGCCTCGTCGGTCAGGAAGAGATAGAAGACCATCTCGGCATCGGAGCATCCCCGCAGGGCATCGATGGCCTCGCGCACGGTGACCGTCTCGTGCAGGGCAAAGAACTCCGTGGTCATCAGACCACCGGCGGCCCCGGGATCGTGGGCCAGCAGGGTGTCTAATTCGTCGCGGCTGTCGGCGGGCAGCGCGGAGAGCGGATGCTCGCGCCGATCCTCCGGCAAGGCCTGGATCAGGTCCGTCAGCTCATCGGGGCGGAAATTCTCCAGCAGCTCCGCCAGCTCCTCGCGGGGCAAGGCCTCGACGACCTGATGGCGCAGCGCCTGGGGCATCTCATTGACGATCCGCGCTGCGTGACGGGGCCGGCTTACCACCTGGAGGGTATCGACCACCTGCGGGACCGGCAGCTCGGCGAAGACCGCCGCCGCATCGGCCGCGTGCAGCCGGCGCACCAGCCGGTCCAGCGGCCGCCACGCACCGCGCAGATAGAGCTTGGTGAAGGTATCCACCAGCCGGCGCTTGCGCGCGTCGTAGGCGCTCGGGTCGGTCGGTGCCGCAGCTAGGTCAATCTGCAAGGGTTCTGCCTCGGCTCGGGCTCTTCGAACAGGGTCCAGTAGGCGTGGGCGTCAAAGATGGCCAGGATAGATACGATCCGCGCCTGCTCGACGCGCGCCCAGTGGGCCAGGTCGATCTGCTGCTTGTCGGAGAGCTGGATGCAGTAGCGCAGGATGTGGCAGACGTCAGGACCATCCACGAAGCACTTGACCACCTGGCGCTGCTGGACGATCGAGCCGCCAATCATGGCGTGATCCAGCAGGTCTTCGGCCCGGGTGTAAGCGGCGATGGGACTGGTGTAGCTAAAGCCCTGATCCGCAAGGCACGCCCGGGCCACCTCGTAGTCGCGCTCCTCAAGGGCCTGCAGATAGCATTCAACGACCGCCTGCGGGTCCGTCTCCATAGCCCTGCCCCCTGGCTCGTTAATAGGCGTACTCCGTGAAGACCGGATCGAGCGAGCCGCCCCAACGCCCATGGTAGGCGTCGAGCAGGTCCTGGGCAGGGGTTCGTCCGGCGTCGACGATCTCCCAGAGCCGCTCCAGGTGGCGGCGCTCATCCCGCCCGCGTTGGTCCAGGCGCTGGCGGTTGCGCAGCCCGTCGCTGGCGATGGTCAGCACCTCCCGCGCCAACGCCCCCACCGTGGTATCACGGAACGGGGTGTCGAGCGCCGTGCGGGGGACCTCGTGACGCAGGGTGACGATCTCCTCGACGCTCCAGTCCCGGATCAGCGCCTCGGCGGCGGCCAGGGCCGCATCGTCGTAGAGCAGCCCGGTCCACAGCGCCGGCAGCGCACACAGCCCCCGCCACGGCCCGCCGTCGGCGCCGCGCATCTCCAGGAACTGCTTCAGGCGCACCTCGGGGAAGAGCGTGGTCAGGTGATCGTCCCAGTCACTGAGCGTGGGCCGCTCACCCGGCAGCTGCGGCAGCCGCCCGGCCATGAAGTCGCGGAACGACTCGCCGGCGCAGTCGATGTACTGACCGTCGCGGTAGACGAAGTACATGGGCACGTCGAGGACATAGTCCACGTAGCGCTCGAAGCCCATGCCCGACTCGAAGACGAAGCCGAGCATGCCGCAGCGATCCGGGTCGGTGTCCTCCCACACCCGACTGCGGTAACTCAGGTAGCCGTTGGGCCGGCCGTCGCTGAACGGCGAGTTGGCGAACAGCGCCGTGGCGATGGGCTGCAACGCCAGGCCGACGCGAAACTTGCGGACCATGTCCGCCTCGCTGGAGAAATCCAGGTTCACCTGCACCGTGCAGGTGCGCAGCATCATGTCCAGACCCAGGTTGCCGACCTGGGGCATGTAGCGGCGCATCACGCCGTAGCGCGCCTTGGGCATCCAGGGGATCTGCTCGCGCCGCCAGACCGGGTGAAAGCCAAAGCCGGAGAACCCGATCTGCAGCTCCTGGGCCACCGTATCCACTTGCTGGAGGTGCTCGCGGACCTCGATGCACGACTCGTGCAGGGTCTCGAGCTGCGCCCCGGAGAGCTCCACCTGCCCGCCCGGCTCCAGGCTCACCGAGGCACCCCCCTCGCGCTTGAGGGCGATGATCCGCCCTGACTCGCGGACCGGCTGCCAGCCGAAGCGCACCAGCCCCTCAAGGAAGGCGCCGATGCCGCGCTCGCCCTCATAGGGCACGGGGCTGAAGTCCTCCAGATGGTGGACGAACTTCTCGTGCTCCGTGCCGATGCGCCACTGCTCCGGTGAGCGGGATCCGCGCTCAAGGTGCTCGGCAAGCTGAGCGACGCCGGTCACCGGCTCGCCCGGCTGATTGGGGATTCCTGACATGTCGTTCCTCGGTCCGGCTCCAGGCAAGGGCGGCTATCTTACCCGTCCGCGTCGACGGTTTCGACGAAGGCCGCCTCGTCGCCGGAGGGCGGCTGCGCCGTGCGAAGCTGCGCATCCAGCACCGCCTCGTCGGCCTCGGAGGGGTCGCGCCCCTCGGCCAGCCGCTTGCGCAGGCGCCCGCGCAGGACCTGCTCATCGGCGCGCACATGCAGGATACGAAACCGGCAGCCGGTGCGCTCGGCCAGATCGAGGAACGGGCGCCGGCGCTCGGCCTTGAGGAAGGCGGCATCCACAACCACCGAGAAGCCGGCCTCCAGGGCACACTCGGCCTGCTCCAGCAGGCGCTCGTAGGTGCGCCGGGTCGCCTCCGGAGTGTAGAGCCCGCTGTCCAGGGCGGAGTCCGAGCGCGCCCGCGGCTCCAGGCCGAAGAGCCGCTTACGCTCGACATCCGAGCGCAGCCGCACGAAGCCGCGCTCCTCGACCAGGCGACGGGCGCGGGTGCTCTTACCGGAGCCCGAAAGCCCGTAGGTGATGACCAGCTCCGGCGTCTGCGCCGCGGTGTAGCCGCGGGCCAGCTGGACGTGCTCGGCCAGGGCCTCGCGGGCGGCGCCACCGGCGCCCTGCTCGGCCTCCAGGCCATTGATCTTGGCCCGCACCAGGGCGCGGTAGACGGCGTAGAGCGGCAGCAGCGCCAGCGCCTGATAGTCGCCGCTGTGCTCCAGGTAGCGATCCAGGAAGCGATGGCGCAGGCGCCGGGCACCCTCGAAGTCCAGGTCCATGACCGTGAAGGCGATCTCGCTGGCGGTATCGATCCAGCGCAGGGCCGGGTTGAACTCGATGCCGTCGAAGATGATCAGCTCGTCCTGATGCCAGGCCACGTTGCCCAGGTGCAGGTCGCCGTGGCACTCGCGCACCGCGCCGCTGGCACGCCGCTGATGGATCAGCGGCTCCAGGCGCTGGAGCTGCGCCTCGCTCCAGCGCGCCAGGGCGCGCAGCTCGGCGCGAAGCCCGGCCGCCGCCGGCAGCTCTTCCAGGGCGCGGAAGTTGGCGCGCATGGGCTCGGCCACGGTCTCCGGCGTGCCGTACTCACTCTCCTCGCCCACCGACGGCAGTCCGGCATGGAAGTGCGCCACCGTCTCGGCCAACCGCTCGACGGCGTCGGCGGGCAGTCGCCCCTCGCGCAGCAGGCGGCTCATCAGCTCGTTTTCGGGGAAGCGGCGCATGAGCACGGCGTGCTCGAGGGCATCGCCCTCGCCGTCGACACGCGGCTCCGCCGGGCTGCCGGCGATCGCCACCCGGCGCAGGTAGATCTGCGGGGCCAGCCGACCGTTGAGGCGGATCTCCTCGTCGCAGAAGTAGCGCCGCCGCTCGAGGCTGGAGAAATCGAGGAAGCCGAGATCCAGCGGCTTCTTGAGCTTGACCACGTACTCGCCGGCGAGCAGCACCGTGGAGATGTGGGTCTCGATGCGCTCTACGGTGTCCACCGGCCATGGATAGCACTCCGGGGCCTGCAAGGCCTCGGCCAGGGCCCGGTGGGCCTCCAGGGTCGCGATCGGGTCCGTCACGGCTAGACACTCCTCACTGTTGCTCGCCCCGCCCAGCTTGCCGGCTTCAGCCGCCCGCCTCCAGCCTGTATCCTCCCTATCATGATCGGACAAAACGAGACGGCTCGCCCGGGAGACGGCCTGGACTGGTCGGCGGTGCTCGACCAACTGCCCTTCAATGCCGACGGCCTGCTGCCGGCCATTGCGCAACAGCACGACAGCAACGAGGTGCTGATGCTGGCCTGGATGAACCGGGAGGCCCTAGAAGAAACCCTACAGACCGGGCGCGTCTGTTACTACTCCCGCTCGCGCGGAAAACTCTGGCGCAAGGGCGAATCCTCGGGCCAGGTCCAGCACCTGCGCGAGCTGCGCCTCGACTGCGACGGCGACACCCTGCTGCTGCGCGTCGATCAGCACGGCCCGGCCTGCCACACGGGGCGGCGCACCTGCTTCTACAACGTGCTCCAGGGCGACCGGGTGGTGGTCAACGAACCGCCGCAGATCGACCCGCAGACCCTCTACAGCCGCTGACGGCCTAGGCACGGGCCGCGCCCAGGCCACGGGCGCTGGTGACCAGCGCGAAGATCGCCGTGGCGGTGACGACGATCGCCGGCCCGGTGGGCAGATCCCACTGGAACGATCCGGCCAAGCCACCGAGCACTGCCAGCGCGCCGATCAGTGCCGCAATCACCGCCATCTGCTCCGGGGTACGGGCAAACGCTCGCGCCGCGGCGGCGGGGATGATAAGCATGGAGATCACCAGCAGGATTCCGACGACCTGCATGGCCAGGGCGATGGTCGCCGCCACCAGCGCCATGAAGACGAGCTGGACCGGCAGCACCCGCACCCCCTCCACGCGGGCCATCTCCTCGTGCAGGGTCAGACTCAGCAGCGGCCGCCAGATGGCCACCAGGGTGGCGAGCACCAGCAGCCCGCCGCCGTAGATCCAGTAGAGGTCGGTGGGTGTCACCGCGAGGATGTCGCCGAAGAGATCCCCCATCAGATCGACGCGCAGCCCCTCCATGAAGGCGATGGCCACCAGCCCCAGCGACAGCGAGCTGTGCGCCAGGATGCCGAGCACCGTATCGCTGGCCAGGCGCTGATACTGGCGCAGCAGCACCAGCAGCACGGCCACCACGACGCAGACGGCCAGGATGCCCAGGTTGAGGTTGATGCCAAAGAGAAACCCCAGCGCCACCCCGAGCAGTGCGGAGTGGGCCAGGGTCTCACCGAAGTAGGCCATCCGCCGCCAGACCACGAAGCTACCCAGGGGGCCGGCCACCAGGGCTACCCCCAGCCCGGCGGCGAGCGCGGTGAGGATGAACTCATCCATGGCCACCCCCTGCCGCGCTGCGCCTCGGGTGGGCGTGGGAATGATCGTGGTGGTCGTGGGGGAAGACTCCGGTATCCGGCCCCAGGTGCGAGCCGAAGAGCTTCTGATACTCCGGATGCTCGATCACCGACGCCGGCGCACCGCGGCAGGCGATGCGACCGTGTTCCAGACAGAGCACCTCATCGCTGGCCGCCATGACCAGGTTCAGATCGTGGGAGATGACCACCACGGCGCAGCCGTAGCGATCCCGAAGGGTGCCGATCAGCCGGTAGAGCGCCCCCTGGCTGCGCCCATCCAGACCCGCCGCCGGCTCATCCAGGGCCAGCACCGAGGGGTGCTGGAGCAACGCCCGGGCGAGCAGGATGCGGCGCATCTCGCCGCCGGAGAGCCCCTGCAGGGGCTGATCGAGGAGTGCGGCGACCCCGGTGTCATCCACCACTTCCTGCCAGCGGGCGGCATCGGCGTATCCGGACAGGGCCATGAACCGCCGCGCCGTGATGGGCAGATTGACGTCCACCGCGAAGTGCTGCGGCACGTAGCCGATGCGCACCCGCGATGCTCGCCAGACCCGGCCGGCGGCCGGCCGGGTCAGCCCGACCACCACCCGCAGCAGGGTGGTCTTGCCGGCGCCGTTATTGCCGACGAGCGTAGTGATCCGCCCCGGCACCACATCCAGGCTGACGTCCTCGAGGATCGACCGCCCGCCCAGGGTGACGGCCACATCCTGCAGGCGGATCCGCGGGGCCTCGCCGGAGGCCTGCATGGCTAGCTGCTGCACTGCGGGCATACGCCTTCCACCTCCACCACCGCGGAGTCGGCCTGAAAGCCCATCCGCCCCGCCTTGTGACGGAGCAGCCGGGCGACCTCGTCGTCGGCGAGTTCGGCCACCGCCGCGCAGCAGCGGCAGACCAGCAGCTGCACGGGGTGGAGATGGCCCGGATCGCCGCAGCCGACATAGGCGTTGAGCGACTCCACCCGGTGGATCAGCCCCTCCTGGAGGAGGAAGTCGAGGGTGCGATAGACCGTCGGCGGCGCCGCACCAGCGCGCTCGGCGCGCAGGCGCTCGAGCAGCTCGTACGCCTTGACCGGGCGGTGCTCGTCCCAGATCAGCTCGAGCACCTGGCGACGCAGCCGGGTAAAACGCATCCCGCGGCTGCGGCACAGGGCATCGGCCCGGGCCAGGACCGCCTCGCGGCAGACGCCGTGATCGTGATCGCTGCCCGGGAATCCGGTGACCAGCGGACGGTTTGCGGAGGCCATTGCTTGCTCGCCGCTACAGATGAATTTGGTATGGTATAACATTACCATTTCACGAATACATCCCGGGGTTCCGACCCATGCGCACGCTTACCGCCCTTCTCACTACCCTGGCCCTGCTCGCCTGCGGCCCCGCCGCAGCGGCGCCGCAGGTGGTGGTCTCGATCAAGCCCCTGCACAGCCTGGTGGCCGGGGTCACCGACGGAGTCAGTGAGCCGGAACTCCTGCTCGCCGCCGGCGACTCGCCCCACACCTACTCCATGCGCCCCTCCGAGGCGCGCGCCGTGCGCAGTGCCGATCTGGTCGTCCACGTTTCGCCGCACATGGAAGCCTTCCTTGAGCGCGCCCTGGACGCCCGGGGGGATCGGCAGAGCGTACTGGCCGCCGCCGATCTCGACGGCATCGAGCTGCTGGGCGGCCGCGACGGCGAAGCATGGGGCGAGCACGGGCATGACCACGGCAACGACGATGCCCACCGCCGGGATTACCACATCTGGCTGGATCCCCGGAACGCTCAGACGATCACCGCCGCAGTGGCCGAACGGCTGGCCGAACTCGACCCGGAGCACGCCGACACCTACCGCGACAACGCCGAGGCGCAGAAACAACGCCTCTCGGAGCTCGAGGCGGACCTCAACCAGCGCCTGGAGCCCGTCCGCGGGCGCCCCTATGTGGTCTTCCACGACGCCTACCAGTACTTCGAGCAGCGCTTCGGCCTCGAGGCCGTCGGCGCGGTGACGATTCACCCCGAGCAGCCCCCGGGGGCGCGCCATCTCAACGAACTGCGCGGGCAGATCCGCGAACTCGGCGCCGTCTGCGTGTTCAGCGAGCCGCAGTTCGAGCCGGCCATCGTGCGCTCGCTGGTCCGCGGCCTGGATGCCCGCCCGGGTGAGCTCGACCCCCTGGGCGCCGGCCTGGAGCCGGGGCCGAAGGCGTACTTCCAGCTGCTGGAGCGGTTGGCGGACGGCTTCCTCGACTGCCTCGATCAGGATCGGTAAGGCGACGCCGCGGCGGGCCTAGACCCCTTCGCGCAGATAGACCGGGCGCACCGCCTCGGCATCGCAGACGCGTCCCGCACGCCTGTCCGCCAGCGCCATCGGCAGCAGATCGCGGGCCTCGGGCAAGGCCTCGGGGTCGCGCCCGGCTCCGGTGACCGGCAACTGCTCGGCGTAGGCGGCGAAGCCGCGGCCGACCCCGAACCAGTCGTCGCCGCCTCCGGCCACGTCCTGGGGCGCATCGACGGCCTCGGCACCCCCGGCCAGCGCCACCCCCGCGCTACCCAAGGCGCGATAGCTGCCCCAGTAAACCTGGCCCATGCGGGCATCCAGGGCCGCCAGCACCTGCCCGGCCCCGTGGCGGCGGCGTGCCCCCTCGGCCAGGGCGGCCAGGGTGGAAACCGGCAGCGCCGGCACCCCCCACGCCGTGCACAGCCCCTGGGCCGCGGAGGCCGCCAGACGCACGCCGGCAAAGGCCCCGGGCCCCTGGCCAAAGGCCACCGCGGCAACATCGTCGCCGCCCACGCCGGCCTGCGCCATCACGGCCTCGAGCATCGGCAGCAGCCGCGCGGTGTGCCGGCGCGGGGCCTCCTCGCTGTGGGCGAAGATCTCGCCGTCGCGATAGACGGCCACCGAACAGCCCTCGGTGGCCGTCTCCAGGGCGACGATCACGGTCTGCGTCATGCCATCCCTCCTGCGCCGGCCCACACCCCGCTGGGGGGACGCGGCGGTGGTCTCTGCGCGCGCTGCGGGCGGGCAATATACCGCTGATCCCGCCCGGCGGCGACCCGCCCGGCCCGGCGCCCGCGCCAGCGGCCCGGCTTGACCACCCCCGGGGCGGCTGCTGTAATTGATGCGAATCTTGTGAACAAGAGCGCAGCTCGTTGTCCGAGGAACCTACCATCGTCTTTCGCCCCCCGGCGCGGGAAGACGGGGCCGCCATCCACCAGCTGGTTCAGCGCACCGGCGTCCTGGACGTCAACTCCTGCTACCTCTACCTGCTCCTGTGCACGGAGTTTGCCGACACCTGCGTGGTGGCCGAAGAGGACGACGCCCTGCTCGGCTTCGTCACCGGCCTGCGCCTGCCGCAGCGCCCTGAATCCGCCTTCCTCTGGCAGATCGGCATCGACCCGGACGCCCAGGGCCGCGGCCTGGGCAAGCGCCTGGTGCGCGCCTTCCTCGAGACCGCCGGCATCCGTGACGCCCGGGTCCTGGAGACCACGATCTCGCCCTCCAATGCGGCCTCCCGCGGCCTGTTCCAGGCCATCGCCCGGGAGCGCGGGGCCGAGGTGCGGGTCAGCGAGTACTTCCGCGAGGATCACTTCCCGCCAGGACATGAGTCCGAAGAACACTACCGCATCGCCCCCATTCGCTGAGTCTGCGGCGCCCACCGCCGCGGGCCGCCCAACCCATTGCATGTCAAAACCGAGGCAACAACGCCATGACCCTTGATGTAATGCAGACCATCGAGCAGCACGAGTCGGTCGTGCGCTCCTACATCCGCACCTTCCCTAAGCCGTTCGACAAGGCCAGCGGGGTACGGGTCTACGACACCGACGGCAACGGCTACCTGGATTTCTTCGCCGGAGCCAGCGTGCTCAACTACGGGCACAACAACCCGGAACTTAAGAAGCCGCTGCTCGAGTACCTGCAGGATGACCGCATTGTCCACAGCCTGGACATGGCTTCGGTGGCCCGTGCCGAGTTCCTGGAGACCTTCCACCGGCTCATCCTCGAGCCGCGTGGCATGCACTACCGCGTGCAGTTCCCCGGACCGACAGGCACCAACGCCGTCGAGGCGGCGCTGAAGATCGCCCGCAAGGTCACCGGCCGCCAGCGCATGGTCTCGTTCACCAACGCCTTCCACGGCATGACCGTCGGCTCGCTGGCGGTCACCGGCAACGCCTTCAAGCGCAAGGGGGCCGGTTTCCCGCTGACCTACAGCGAGAGCATGCCCTACTGCGGCTACTTCGGGCAGGACGTCGATACGCTCGAGTACATGGACAAGCTGCTTGCCGACAAGGGCAGTGGCGTGGACCACCCGGCGGCGATCATCACCGAGACGGTGCAGGGCGAGGGCGGCCTGGCGGCCTGCAGCATGCAGTGGCTCAAGGGCCTCGAAGAGCTCTGCCGCAAGCACGACCTACTGCTGATCGTCGACGACATCCAGACCGGCAACGGCCGCACCGGGCCGTATTTCAGCTTCGAGGAGGCTGGGATCACCCCGGATATCGTCACCGTCTCCAAGTCGATCAGCGGCTACGGGCTGCCCATGTCGCTGACCCTGGTCAAGCCCGAGCACGATATCTGGGAGCCGGGTGAGCACAACGGCACCTTCCGCGGCCACAACCTGGCCTTCGTGACCGCCAAGCGGGCCCTGGAGCTC
Organism: Ectothiorhodospiraceae bacterium; assembly: GCA_003552345.1. GTDB lineage: Bacteria > Pseudomonadota > Gammaproteobacteria > Nitrococcales > Halorhodospiraceae > Halorhodospira. The sequence goes on along the minus strand of PULM01000060.1, from coordinate 18,393 downwards.
TACTGGAGCGACGATGCCCTGCAGCGAGAGACCGAGCGCAAGGCACGGCGCATCTACGAGGCGCTGCAGGAGCTGATCGACAAGTATCCCCGCGCCGGGGGTGAGCACCGCGGGCGCGGCATGATGCGCGGGATCCGCTTCACCAAGGACAAGGAGCTGGCCAGCACGATCTCGGAGATCGCCTTCGAGCACGGGCTGATCATCGAGACCTCCGGCCCGGAGGACGATGTCCTCAAGCTTCTGCCGCCGCTGATCATCGAGGATCAGGACCTCGAGGAGGGCCTGGCGATCATCGAGCGTGCCCTCGGCGAGGCCATGCAGCGCCGCGGACTGGCCTGAATCGGACCCGGCTGCCGGTGGCCCCAGCACCGCCGGCAGCCCCGGCCAACCTGTCCCGGCCTGGCGGGGGGTTGCCACCCCCCGCCAGGCCCATCACCAGCAAGCGAGGTGCACCATGATCGTCCGCCACATGAAGGACATCATCGGCTCCGACCGCGAGGTCGAGACCGACGAATTCATCAGCCGCCGGATCATCCTCAAGGAGGACGGGATGGGGTTCTCGTTCCACGAGACCATCATCAAGGCCGGCACCGACATGTTCATCTGGTACGCCAACCACCTCGAGTCGGTCTACTGCATCTCGGGCAAGGGCGAGATCGAGGTCGTCGGTGGTGAGACCTACACCATCGAGCCAGGCATGCTCTACGGCCTCGACGGTCATGAGAAGCACTACCTGCGTGCCGAGGAAGAGCTGCGCCTGATGTGCGTCTTCAACCCGCCGCTGACCGGCCGCGAGGTCCACGACGAAAACGGCACCTACCCGCTGCTCGACTGACCCGCCGCGCCCGCTACGCCGCCCGCGGCGTCGCCACCTCGGTGGCGGCGCTGTGGGCCCGTGTGCTCAGCCGCTGGCAGTGCTCCAGCTCCTCACGCACGCCGGCCAGCGCCGCACTCTCCTCCTCCGCCACCGTCTCGGCCACCTGCCGCTGCAACCGCCGGGCATGACGCCGCCCCCCCGGGCCAAGCAGTCGACGCCCGCCCCAACCGAGCAGCAGACTGGCGGTGCTGCCGCCCACCAGCAGCGCGGTGGGCCAGCCGATCTCCCCGAGCACCGTCGGCGCCGGTAGGCTGGGCAGGGCCAGCCATTCAGCCACGCCCCGCGCCGCCAGCCACAGCGCGCCGAAGACCGCGACGGCCTCGCTGGCCCCACGCAGCCCCCCCAGGGCGCGCCACCAAACCCGCGGGCGGGGGAACCAAGGCAGCCCACCCAGCCGTCCGCGCAGCTCGCCGGCCCGCGGCGCCGCTGCCGCGGCCGCCAGGTCACGCAGCCGCTCCGCCGCCGGAGCGGGCAAGCGGCCGGCGGCCGGCTCCACCGCCTGCAGCAGGCCATCGCGCAGCAGCGCCTCCGCCACCTGCGGACGCGGCAACGCCGCGCCGGGCTCGGCCGCCCCCGTCGTGCGCCGGCGCAGCCCTGCGAACAGCCCCCCAAGCAGGCGCTTAAGCGGCGAGGCCAGGGCCCGCTGGCCGCCCTGGCGGTAGGCCGTGGCGGCACCGGCAAGCAGCGCCGTCTCGTTCACCGCCTGGCGCTGCGCCGCCCCCAGGCGCTCGCTGTCGAGTTCCACAAGCCCGGGCTCCGGAAGGCAGGCGGCGCTGCGCGTGACCAGCTCGGCGACATCGGCGCGCAGGCGCTCCAGCGGGGCACGGCGCTCGCGCACCCGGGCGCCGATGCGTTCGGCCAGCCCGGCCACGCCCTCCCCGCCGATGGCATCGGTGGCCAACACCTCCACCGCCCGCAGCCCCTGACGACCAAGCAGCTCGCGCAGGTGCTCCAGACAGCCCTGCCGATCCGCCGGCGCCAGCCGGTCGGCGTGGTTGAGGGCGACCATGAGCACCTCGGCGTGGTGGGCCAGACGGGCGAAGTACCCCTCGTGGGCCAGGCCGTGGGCATACTTGAGCGGATCGACAACCCACAGCAGCAGGTCGCAGCGCTCGATCAGCCGCTCAGCCACCGCCCAGTGAGCATCGACCACTGAGTCGATATCCGGCAGGTCGAGGATGACCGCCCCGGCCAGATCGCCCTCCCCCGCCGCCGGGACGGTGTGCCGCTCGAAGACCTGCAGCCAGTCGAGCAACGCCGCGGCGCGCTCGTCCTCGCCCACGGTCACCGCCACGGCGTGGTCGGTGGTCGGCCGGCGCACCCCCGGGGCGGAGACCTCCTGGCCCACCAGCGCGTTGACCAGCGAGGACTTGCCGCTGCCCGTGCCGCCGGCCACCGCGACGACCACGTGATCCCGGGAGCGCGCCAGGCGCTGCTCGGCGCGCCGCTGCACCTGCTCCATCTCTTCGACCAGCGCCGGCGGCAGGCGGCCGGTACCGAGGGCGTGCAGTGCCTGCAGGCGTTCCAGACCGATCTCAGGGCAGACACCGCCATGCCCGGCGGCGGTCGATCCGCGTTCGGAGCCCATCGAGCGGATCATGCCAGCGCCTCCAGCGCATCCCGCCGACCCTGCACGGCGGCCACCGCCTCGGGCGGCGGTGCGGCCTCGGTCAGCAGCCGCTGGTAGACCTGCGCCTGGGACTCGGCCAGCTCCGCCACGCGGGCGTGGAGATCGGCACGGATGTCCGTGATCAGCTGATGGACGTTGCGCTCACCCAGGATTCGCGAGAGGACCGTGTGAGTGGTGGTGGAGCCGGCGGCGGTCAGCGCCAGTTCGCCGGTGCTCAGGCCACCACTGAGGGTAAACAGGACCAGTACGGCACTGGTGAAGGTGGCGTTGATGCCGGTGGTGGCACGGCGCGCCCAGCTGAGCTTGGCACGGCCGATGGTGGCCACGTGCTCGGCCACCTGCTGCTCCCAGGCCGCCACCAGCGCCTCGGCCTCGGCGTGACGGGCCACCGCCCCGGCGGCGCGCGGGCGCGGCTGCCGGGCGAAGATCGCGCGCCCCACCGGATCCTGCTGCCAGGCGCTCTCCCCCTCGGCGGCGGTCTGCTCAAGGACCGTATGCAGCATCTCGGCAATGCCGGCGCGGGCCTCCTCCTTCGCTTCCTGCTCGACCTGCCGGCCACCCCGGCCCAGCGGCAACCAGGCCAGCCAGCGCCGCGGCGAGAGCTGGCCCACGGCGGCATGGAGCTGGCGCTGCAGCCAGCCGCTACCCACCAGCTCGGTCCAGCGGCGGAGCACCTCGCGGCGCAGGGGCTCCCCCTCGTGGAGCTGGGTGAGCAGCCGCTCGGGCACGTCGGTGTAGCCCTCCCGGACCGCGGCGGCCAACCCCTGCGCGGCGCGGCGCTCGGCCTCGACCCCCTCGAGCAGCGCATCGATCTCCGCCGGCAGGTAGCGCACGGCGCCGTGCACCGTCCGCCGCCGGTGGGCGGCCCGCTGCTCCACCGGGGCCAGGGCGCGGATCCGCTCGAGCACCGGCCCGGCCACCGCCTCGGGCAGGCGCTCCTCGGAGACCGGCGCGGTGGGCAGATGCGCCGTCTCGACGGCGCGGTGGCCGGCGGCGTCGAGTTTCTCGGCCAGGTCGGGGAGGATCTCCCGCGCCTCGGCATCGGTGGCCTGGGTGAGCACGACGAGGGTCGAGACGTCGAGCTGCGCCGCCTGGCGCAGGTAGGCCATGCCGGCTTCGTCGGCGTAGGTGCGGGCGGTGGCCAGCCAGACCCAGACGTCCGCCACCTCCAGCAGGCGCTCGGTGGCGGCGCGATTGGCGGTCTCGATACTGTCGACATCCGGCGCATCCACCACCACCAGCCCCTCCGGCACCGTCGTCAGCGGGGCGGTGCGCAGGGCGGCCCGTTCGGCCTCGGCGGCCAGCACGCCGCGGCGCAGGACGGTATCCAGATCGGCGGGATGGCCGATGACCGTGGGCACCGAGGTGGTCGGCCGACGGGCGCTGGTGGCGGCCACCGCCGAGCCGGCCAGCGTGTTGGCCAGGGTCGACTTGCCGGCGCCGGTGCCGCCGGCGAAGACCACCAGCAGGGGCTCGTCCTCGCGCTCGAGTCGGGCGATCAGACCATCGATGCGACGCAGCAGCCGCTCCCAGGACGGCAGCCACGGGGCCTCCCGCTGCCGGGCCGCCTCGCTGTCGAGGCCGAGCAGGTCGTCTCGTAGGTCGGTGAGGGTCTGCTGGAGCTCTTCGCGGTCCATCGCGACAAGATACAGGCAAAGGCGGTCGATGTTCACGTGCCCGGGTCCGCCGCGCGGCGACAGGCCCGGGCGTCCGGGGCAGGCGGTGCAGGCTACTCGGCGGCTTCCAGATCCACGGCGATGGGGTCGTGGTCCGAGGAGCGGTAGGCGTCATCACGGACGTGCCGGGGATCGCCGTCGAACTCGAGAAAGCGCGGCTCATCTGCGTTGATCGGGTGGCGGTGGACCGCCGCCACGCGCTCGGCCAGGGCCGGGTGCGCCTGCAGGTGATCCAGATAGCCGGACTCCCCGCGGAAGACGTAGGTATAGCGCTCGGACCAGGGTAGATGCCCGGAGAGCAGATCCACCTTGCCCGCGGCGGCCAGGGTCCGTGCCGGATCCTCGCCCCCGTAGGTGTTGAGATCACCGGCGATCAGCACCGGCAGTGCCTCGTCCCGTTCCTCGCGCCAGCGCTGCAGGTACTCGGCCAGCGCCTCGGCCTGCTCGGTGCGGCGCTGATTCCAGCACCCCTGCCCCCGATCCACGTCGCCGCTCTCCGGACAGCCGGTCTTCGATTTGAAGTGGATCCCCGCCACGGCGAAGGGTTCCCCCCCACCGTGGGGGCGGAATGCAGCCAGCGGCGGCGGGCGGTGGTGAACCCGCCGGGCATCGCGGACGGTCTCGCCCACCCGCTCGAGGCGGTCCTCGCGATAGGCCAGGGAGACCTTGATGGCGTCGCTGCCGGTCTCCCCGCCACGGGCCAGACGCCAGGGCTGATCGGTGGCCGCGGCGAGCCGTTCGATGAAGTCCTCCGGGGCGTCCCGGCGATTCTCCATCTCCACCAGCACCAGCACGTCGGCGTGCAGGGACTCGGCGGCGGCGAGCAGCTTGGCCCGCTGGCGCTGCAGCTCCTGCTCGCTGGCGGCGCCGCGCTCACCGAGGGTGAGGAAGTAGTTCTCCACGTTGAAGGCGGCCACGCGCACCGCCTCCCCCTCCGGCGGCGGCAGCGGACCGGGCCGCGGGTTGGCCGATTCGAACTCGGGGGGCTCGGTCGGGTGCAGGCGCCAGGCGCCGAAGGCGCGGGTCAGCACCCCGGTCAGATCCGTCACCTGGGTCCCCACCCGCCGGGTGCCCTCCTCATCCAGATACGGGATGGGGTCAGGCCGGCTGCGGTAGCTGCCGTCGTCGAGGAGCAGCCGCGCACCGGCCAGGGCCGGATCGTCGGGGCCGTGCCCGGGCAGGAAGTTGGTGGGGCGGAAGGCGCGTCGCTCGGGGGTCAGTTTCAAGGTGCCGTGACGGGGTAGCTCGTAGTTGCCGGTCACCACCATCGGTGGGAGGATGCGCACCAGCACCCCCTCCAGGCGTTGCGGCTCGGCCACTGGCCACGCCACCGGGTGCTGGACGAGCTCCCCGTCCCCGCAATCGCGGACCGCCTCCAGCCACTCGAGCTGCGGCCGCCCGCGGTGCTCGCCGGCACGACCGGTGAGCAGCAACTCGCGGCCAGGCTCGATGAGTGCGCGCTGATCAGAGGTGAGCTCGGGGGCGTAGACAAACAGTCCCGCCGGCTTATCGTCCGGGGCCGGCTCCGTGCCCTGGATGAAGAACCCGTCGAGGCCATCCTCGCCCAGGAAGGCGCCGGTCACCACGCCGTGCACCCGGATCGTCTCCTCCGGTGCCTGGCGCTCGGCGCCCTGACCGGCCACCTCGTGCACGGCGGTGGTCTGCGCCGAGGCGCAGGACTCGTCGGCGGCCGCCGCACCCCCGGCCAGAAGCAGGGCCAGGGCCAGGCTGCGGCTGATCTTCGCTCCGGTCATGGTCCACTCCTCCCTGAGTTCACGCCTTCGCCCGCGGCGCACCGTGGTCCCGTTCCAAGCGCTCCAGCTCGGCACCGACCACGTTGACCGGTGTCGTGTAGCGCGCCAGCCGGTCGTATAGCACGGGGATGACGAACAGCGTCAACAGGGTGGCGAACCCCATGCCGCCGATGATCACGGTGCCGATGGCGGCGCGGCTCTCGGCCCCGGCGCCCAGCGCCAGGACCAGCGGCACCGCGCCGAAGACCGTCGAGACCGCGGTCATCAGCACCGGACGAAAGCGCAGCGTGGCGCCGGCGTGAATGGCCTCGCGCACGCTGTAGCCCTGATCGCGCAGCTGATTGGCGAACTCGACGATCAGGATCCCGTTCTTGGTCATCAGACCGATAAGCAGGATCAGGCCGATCTGGCTGTAGATGTTCAGGCTGCTACCGGTCAGCAGCAGAGCCCCCAGGGCGCCGGTGATGGCCAGCGGTACGGCGGTCATGATGATCAACGGGTGGACGAAACTCTCGAACTGCGCCGAGAGGACCAGGAAGACGATGAGCAGGGCCAGGGCGAAGGTGAGGAAGACGGCCCCGCCGGCGCGCTTGAACTCGTCGGAGAGCCCCAGATAGCTGATCCGCGCCGTGGCGGGCAGCTCCTCGGCGGCCACCTGCTCCAGGTAGGCCAGGGCCGCCCCCAGGTCGTAACCCGGCGCCAGCGACGCGCTCAGGGTCACCGCCGGCAGGCGGTCGACGCGGCTGAGCACCGGTGGTGCGCCCTCCTCCTCCAGGCTGACCAGCGCCGAGAGGGGGATCAGCGCCCCGTCGTTGAGACTGCGCACATGGAGCCGGTCGAGATCCGCCGGGCTGCGCCGATCCGCCGGCTCGTCCTGGAGCATGACGTCGTACTCGCGCCCACGGTCGAGGTAGGCGGTCACCGTGCGCGAGGCGAGCAGGGTCTGCACGGTGCGCCCCAGCGCCTCGGCACTGACCCCCAGATCGGCGGCCCGGTCGCGGTCGATGCGCACATTGAGCTGCGGGCGTGTGGCGTCGTAGCTGCTGTCGAGGTTGAGCAGGCGCGGGTTCTCGTCCTGCGCCCGGGCCAGGATGCGCTCGGCCCAGTCGGCCACCTCGTCGTAGTCGGCACCCCCGATGACGAACTGCACCGGCTGCTGGAATCCGCTCTGGCCCAGCCCCGGTGGGTTCACGGCGAAGGCGCGCACACCGGGGACCCCCATCAGCCGCGGCATGGTCTCGGCGACGATCTGCTGCTGACTGCGCGAACGCTCGCCCCAGTCCTCCAGGCCAACAATGATGAACGCGCTATTGGCACGCCCGCCGAAGCCGAGGATGCTCAGCACCCGGCGGGCCTCACCGGTCTCCTCGCGCAGGGGCCGGAGGATCGCCTCCAGCTCGCGCACGCCGGCATCGGTATGCGCCGCGGTACTGCCCTCCGGCGCGCTCGCCGGGACGATGAACACGCCGCGATCCTCGGTGGGGGTCAGCTCCTGGGGCAGCGCCTGATAGAGCGCATAGGCGCCGATGGCGGCGGCCACCCCGACGCCGAGCACGGCGATGGGCGCCTGCAGCGCCCCGCCCAGCGCACGGCGATAGCCATCGGTCAGGCCGGTGAACAGGCGTTCACCGAGCGCCTGCAGCCGCCCCGGCTGCTCGGGCCGGGGGCGCAGCCACTTGGAGCAGAGCATGCCGGTCAGGGTCAGGGCGACGAAGCTCGAGAAGACCACCGCCGCCGCCAGCACCAACCCGAACTCGGTGAACAGGCGTCCGACGTTGCCCTCCATGAAGGCGATGGGCACGAAGACCGCCACCAGGGAGATGGTGGTGGCGATCACCGCAAAGCCCACCTGGCGCACGCCGCGGTAGGCGGCCAGCAGCGGTGGCTCGCCCTCGTCGATACGCCGCTGGATGTTCTCCAGGACCACGATGGCGTCATCGACCACCAGGCCGATGGCCAGGATCAGCGCCAGCAGCGTCAGGACGTTGAGCGAGAAGCCAAGCGGCCCCATGACGATGAACGCGCCGATCACCGCCACCGGGATGGTCACCGAGGGGATCAGGGTGGCGCGCAGGCTGCGCAGGAAGACGAAGATGGTCAGCACCACCAATCCGACGGCGATCAGCAGGGTGCGCACCACCTCGCGGATCGACTGGCGCACGAACTGCGACTCGTCGTAGCCGACCACCAGGCGCAGGTCGGCGGGCAGCTGATCCTCAAGTCGGGCCATCTCGGCAAGCACGGCGTCGGCGACGGCGATGGTGTTGGCCCGGGACTGGCGGATGATCCCCAGTCCCACCGCGGTCTCGCCGTCCAGGCGCACGGCGGTGTCGTCATCCTCCACCCCGCGCTCGACCCGGGCCACCTCGCCCAGGCGGATCAGCTCGTCGCCGCGGCGCTCGATGACCAGGCGGGCGAAGTCGTCGCGATCGCGCAGCCGGGTGTCGGTGCGCACGGTCAGCTGCCGGGCCACCGACTCGATCTCGCCGGCCGGCAGCTCGATGTTCTCCCGGCGCAGGGCGTTCTCCACGTCCTCGACGGTCAGGGCGCGGGCCGCCAGGGCCTCGCTGTCGAGCCAGATACGCATGGCGTAGCGCCGCTCGCCGCCGATGCGCACCCGCGCCACGCCGTCGAGCACCGAGAGCCGATCCACCAGGTGGCGGTCGGCGTAGTCGGTCATCTCCTCGGGGCTCATGCGACTGCTGCTCAGCGACAGCCACATCATCGGCCGGGCATCGGCCTCGGTCTTGGCCACCACCGGGGGGTCGGCATCCGCGGGCAGGTCGTCGAGGATCCGTCCGATGGCATCGCGCACATCGTTGGCGGCGGCGTCGATATCCCGGCCTACCTCGAACTCGATGTCGGTCTCGCCGCGCCCATCGCGGCTCTCCGAGGTCATCGAGCGGATGCCGTCGACACTGCTCACCGCCGATTCGATCACCTCGGTGATCTCGGTATCGATCACCGCCGGGGCGGCACCGGTGTAGCGGGTCTCGATGGAGACCACCGGCGGGTCGATATCCGGGTACTCGCGCACCGGCAACTGGTTGAGGGAGGCGATGCCGAGGACGACGATCAGCACGCTGGCCACGGTGGCCAGCACGGGGCGGCGGATCGCGATGTCGGAGAGGATCAACGGGCGGCCTCGGCCAGGCCGTCACCGGTTGCTGCGGCGTCGGCCGACGGGTTGCGCACCCGCACCCGGGCGCCGTCGCTCAGACGCTGGTGGCCGAGGGCCACCACCCGGTCAGCGGCCTGCAGGCCGGCGACGATCTCCACCCAGCCGTCGCGGCGCTGGCCGGTCTGCACCGCCACCCGGTGGGCCACGCCATCGTCGAGGCGGTAGACGTAACGCGCCCGGCCCTCGAGGATCAGCGCCTCCTCGGGGATGACGATGGACTCGCGCTGGTCGAGCTCCAACTCCACCTGCAGGAACATGCCCGGCTTGAGCCGGCCATCCGGGTTGTCGATCTCCGACTCCAGGCGCAGGGTGCGGGTGACCGGGTCGACACGGCTGTCGATCCGGCGCAGCTCCCCGGAGAAGGTGCGATCGGCGAAGCCGGCGCTGGTGGCGGTCACCGGCAGCCCGGGCGCAAGCTGCCCGAGCAGCCGCTCGGGGACGGTGAAGCCGACCCGCAGGGTCTCGGTGTCATCGAGGGTGGTGATCACGGTCTGCGGATCGACGTAGGCACCCGGGCTGATCTGGCGCATGCCGGTCACCCCGGCGAACGGGGCGTGGATGCGGCGCTCGCGCAGCTGCGCCTCGGCCACGCGGACGCGGGCCCCGGCCACGGCCACACTGGCCACCAGGGTGTCCAGGTCCTGCTCGGTGGCATCCCCGCTCTCGCGCAGGGCCCTCGTGCGGCGCAGCTGCGCCTGCAGGTCCTGCAACTCGGCCCGGGCCTCCTCCAGCACTGCCCGTTCGCGCTCGGCGTCGAGTTCGAGCAGCAGCTGCCCGGCCTCCACCGCCGTCCCCTCGGTGAAGCCGATGGCGGTGATGCGGCCCGCCGCCTCGGTGACCACGTCCACGGCCTCGCGGGCACGGGTGGTGCCGGTGGCGCGGAAGGTATCGCGGATCGTCGTCCGTTCGGCATCGGCGGCCTCGACCACTACCTCGCGCCCCGACGGGGGACCCCCCGCCGGGGCTGGCTCACCCCGGGTCAGCCAATAACCGCCGGAGGCCACCCCGGCGATCAGCAGGGTGGCGAAGAGGATCTGATAAGCGGGGCGCATGGTGACTCCTGGCAGGGCCTTTCGATGGCCCGTGTAATATTAGCGCCCCGTTATGTACCGCGCCACACGCGCTCCACGCGCTCGCTGGCCGCCAGCTTGGCCATCAGCCGCGAGAGCTGCTGGACGTCGCTGACCTGCACGTCGATGTCGATGCGGTAGGCGTCTGCCGGCTCGGCGTGGGTCTGCACCCCGTCCAGGCGCACCCCTTCGTGGCCACAGAGGCGGGTGACCTCGCTCAGCGGCCCGTCGAGCACGCTGGTGCGCACGTGGATGCGCACCGGATAGCGGCCGGCCGGCTCGGTCCGCCAGTTGACGTCGAGCAGACGCTCCGGCTCGCGCTCGCGCAGCTGCTCCACGTTGCGGCAGTCCTGACGGTGGACCGTCACCCCCGAGCCCCGGGGGATGAAGCCGACAATCGCATCCCCGGGGGCCGGGGTGCAGCAGCGGGCCATGCGGGTGAGCAGGTTGCCCACCCCCTCCACGGTGATGTCATCGTCGCCGCCCGGCTTCTCGGCGGTGCGGGCACGTTCGGGTGCCGGAGCGGGCGCCGGCTGCTGGGGCAACAGGCGGTCGCGCAGCAGCGCGGCGATCTGCCCCGGCGTCACCTCCCCCCGGCCCAGGGCGGCGAGGAAGAGGTCCGCCCGGCTGTAGCGGCTGCGCCGGACCACCTCGTCGGTCCCCACATCCTCCAGGCCCAGCCGGCGCAGCTCCTTGTCCAGGGCCTGGCGCCCGGCGGCGACGTTCTTGTCGTGCTCGCGCTGGCGGAACCAGGTCCGCACCTTGGTGCGGGCCCGGTTGGTGTAGAGATAGCCGAGTTCCGGATTGATCCAGTCGCGGCTGGGCCGCTCCTCGCGGCTGGTGAGGATCTCGACCCGGTCGCCGTTCTCCAGCGGCCGGGTCAGCGGCACGATCCGGTTGTTGATCTTCGCCCCGCGGCAACGATGCCCGAGGCCGGTGTGGATGTGATAGGCGAAATCGAGCGCCGTTGCCCCGCGCGGCAGGGCGATCACATCACCCCCCGGGGTCAGGGCGTAGACCCGGTCGGCGAAGACCTCGGCGCGGACCCGGTCGACAAAATCGCCCTCCTCGTCGTCGTCCTCACGCCCCCACTCGAGCAGCTGGCGCAGCCAGGCGATCTTCTCCTCGAACTCGGCGTCCTGCTGACCGCCCTCCTTGTAGCGCCAGTGGGCGGCGATCCCCAGCTCCGCCTCGGCGTGCATCTCGTGGGTGCGGATCTGCACCTCCACCGCCTTGCCCTCGGGCCCGGCCACGGCGGTGTGCAGGGAGCGGTAGTTGTTCTCCTTGGGGGTGGCGATGTAGTCGTCGAACTCCCGCGGGATCGGCGTCCACAGGCCGTGGACGATCCCCAGGGCGGCGTAGCAGGTGCGCTCGTCATCGACCAGGATGCGCACGGCGCGCAGGTCGTAGAGGTCATCGAAGCGCAGCCCTTTGCGCTGCATCTTTCGGTAGATACTGAAAATGTGCTTGGGCCTTCCGTAGACCTCGGCCTTCAGCCCCGCCTCGTCCATGGCCGCCTGCAGCTGGCTGCACACCTGCTCGATGTAGGCCTCGCGATCGCGCCGGCGCTCGGCCAGACGCTTGGCCAGGTCCATATAGGCCTCCGGCTCCAGGTGGCGGAAGGCCAGATCCTCGAGCTCCCACTTGAGCTGCCAGATCCCCCGCCGGTTGGCCAGGGGCGCATAGATATCTCGCGTCTCCCGGGCCAGGCGCAGACGCGCCTCGTCGGCGAGTCCGCGGCAGCTGCGCAGATCGTGGAGCCGCTCGGCCAGGGCGATGAAGACCACGCGGACGTCGCGGGCCATGGCCAGCAACATCTTGCGCAGTCCCTCCACCCGCTCGCCCTGAACGGCCGCCTCGAGTTCGGCGGCGTCGCGGAAGCGCCCGATGCCGTGCATGCGGCACACGCCCTGGGCGAGGTCGGCGATATCCCGACCCAGGTGCTTGCGCAGACCGTCGAGGGCGCCCTCCTGCAACCCGGGCAGATCGTGGATCAGCGCCGCTGCCAGGGTCGGGGCATCCAGACCCAGCTCGGCGAGGATGGTCGCGGTGTAGACGGCGTGGGCGAAGTACGGCTCGCCGGAGTCGCGCAGCCCCTCCCCGTAGCCGGCCTGGGCCCGGGCCCAGGCGCGCTCGAGGAGCTCGCGGTCGGCGTCACTGAGCGACACCGGCAGGCGGTGCAGCCAGGCCGCCGGCTCCAGGGTGGTGACGTCGTCGATGTCGGCTAGGGCGGATTGGACCATGGGCCTCGGGGGTCAGGGTTCTGGGTTGAGGGCTCAGCAGAGAGAGTGTCAGACGGCAGCGGGGCTGTGGCAAGGGACCACCCCTGTACGCGGCGCCTTCGACCCCCGCACCACGGCGACGCGCCGAATGGGTTGTACATAAGGCCAGTCCTGTATATAGTACTACCCATGGATACCCTTACAGCCCGTCAACGCGAGATCCTTGAGCTCATCCGCCGTTCCGTGGCCGAGCGGGGGTACCCCCCCACGCGGGCCGAGATCTGCGAGAGCCTCGGCTTCCGCTCCCCCAACGCCGCTGAATCCCACCTGCGTGCCCTCGCGCGCAAGGGTGCCATTGAGATGCGCCGCGGCGCCTCGCGGGGCATCCGGCTGACCGACGCCTTCGCCCCCGAGCCCTCGCCGACCGCCGAGGAGCCGGAGGCCGCCGGGCTGCCGGTGGTTGGCCGGGTCGCCGCCGGCAGCCCGCTGCTCGCCGAGGAGAGCATCGAGCGCCACTGCCAGGTGGATGCCGCCCTGTTCTCGCCCCCGGCCGACTATCTGCTGCGTGTGCGCGGCGAGAGCATGCGCGATGCCGGCATCCTCGACGGCGACCTGCTCGCCGTGCGCCGGGACACCGAGGCGCGGGATGGGCAGATCGTGGTGGCCCGTCTCCACGACGAGGTCACCGTCAAGTTCCTGGAGCGTCGCCAGGGCCTGCTGCGGCTGATCCCGGCCCATCCGGATTACCCGGTCATCGAGGTGGCGGCGGATGGCCAGGATGTGGTGCTTGAGGGCATCGGTGTGGGCGTACTGCGAAGTCCACTCGACCCGCGCGGGCCGGAAGGCAAGCCGGCGTCCGACTGAGGAGGCGCAACCGTGAGCGAAGCTGCCCTGCAACCGCTGCTGAACGATCCGCGCATCTGGCGCCCCGGGCGCCGGTCCGAGACCGCCCGGCAACCTGCCCTGGGTACCGGGTATCCGGAACTGGATGCCGCTCTGCCTGATGGTGGCTGGCCGCTGGGCACCGTCACCGAGATCTTCCACGAGCAACCAGCCATCGGCGAGATGCAGCTGATCCTGCCCAGCCTGGCGGCGCTGAGCCGGCGCCGGCAGTGGCTGGCCCTGGTCGCCCCCCCGTACATCCCCTATGCCCCGGGGCTGGCCCATGCGGGCGTGGATCTCTCGCGGGTCCTGCTCATCCATCCCCGGGCCCACGAGGACCACCTCTGGGCCATGGAGCAGGCGCTGCGCAGCGGAACCTGCGGCGCCGTGGTCGGCTGGCCCCGTCAGGCAGACCGGACCGCCCTGCGCCGCCTGCAACTGGCCGCCGAGACCGGCGGCAGCTGGGCGGCACTGTTTCGCCCACACGATGCACGGCACCAGGCCTCCACGGCGGCCATCCGCCTGGCCCTGCAGCCGGAAGCGGAGATGGAGACGGACGCCGCGCTCGGCGTCGACCTGCTCAAGTGCCGGGGCGCCCGGCCACGCCGGCTGCGGCTCCATCCCGGGGCGTCGGCACCCCCGGGCACCGGCGCGGCCGCCCCCAGGGCCACCCGCTATCCGAGCCCCTGTGCCGAGCACATCGGCAGAACGGCCGAGGCAGGCGCCCAGGAAGAGGCCCCCGACCGTCCCCGCCCGGCCGTGGCTGCCGCTGCAGGGCGGGCGCGGCGCCAGACCCCCCGCTCGCGGGCCAGCGCCGGGCAGCTGCGCCTGCCCCTCTAGCGCGTCACGCCCCGCCCGAGCATGCCGGAGCCGCACACCGGCCCGCTGTGGCTCGCCATCCATCTGCCCGCGCCCACCGCCGGGGCCGGCCCGGCCCCGGCGGGCGACGTCCTCGAGCAGATCGCCCTGTGGGGCTTGGAGCTCACCCATCAGGCAAGCCTCGAGCCCCCGGACACCGTCTTCCTTGAGGTTGGCGGCAGCCGGCGGCTGTTCGGCGGACTGGCCGAGATCCAGCGCCGCGCCCACGAAGCCCTGACCGACCTCGGCCACGGCCCGGTGGCCCTGGCCACGGCCCCCACCCCTCAGGGCGCCCGCCTACTGGCCCGGGGCTGTCCGGGCGTCCAGGTGACCGAAGGGCCGGCGCTGCGCCGCGCGCTGATGCCCCTGCCGTGCCAGCTCCTCGACCCCACCTCGGCCCAGCAGGCGGCCCTGGAGGCCCTGGGACTGAGCCGGCTGGGTGACTGCCTGCGCATGCCCCGCAGCGGGCTGCGTCGGCGCGTGGGAACGGCCCCGGTCCGCCGACTGGAGCAGGCGGTGGGCGAACGCCCCGAGCCCCGACACTGCATTCCGCCGCCGCAGCGCTACCGTGGCCGCCTGGAGCTGCCCGCCCCGACGGCAGCCACGCGTGCCACCGACTTCGCCTTGCAGCGCTTGCTGCGCGCCCTGGTGGGGGTGTTGCGCGGGCTCGATGCCGGGATCCAGCAGGCCGCCGTGGTCCTGGAGCATCCCGATACCCCCGAGACCGTTCTGACCCTGGGTTTCCTGCGCCCGACCCGGGATCTCGAGCACATGACGCACATCGCCCGCCACCGGCTGGAGCGCCAGACACTGCCTGACGTGGCGGTGGCGGTGCGCCTGGAGGCGGATCAGCTGCTGCCCTACCACGGCAACAGCGGCCAGCTCTTCGAGGACCCCGGTACCAGCGGTGATGCCATCCGCACCCTCGGCGAGCGGCTCATCGCCCGTCTCGGGGCGGACGCCGTGCACCGCCTGGCCACCTACCCCGATCCCCGGCCGGAGCGGGCGTGGCGTCGCCTGCCGCTGGAGCATCCCGGGGAGCCGACCGCGGTCACGCCACAGCGGCCGGTCTGGCTGCTGCCCCGCCCGCAGCGCCTGCGCGACGGCGGCCACGGCCCCCACTGGGGCGGCCCCCTGCACCTGGAGACCGGTCCGGAACGGATCGAGGGCGGCTGGTGGGATGGGGACGACATCGCCCGGGACTACTACGTGGCCCGCACACCCGCTGGCAGCCGTCTATGGATCTTTCGCGACCGGCGCCCGCCCTACGCCTGGCACCTGCATGGCTTCTTCGCCTAACGGCCTAAGGCGTCCCGGTGACGATCTCCACCCCGGCAGCCTGCAGGGTCCGGCGCACCGAGGCGTCGTTGCTGGCATCCACCGGCCGAGTCAAATCCCACAGGAAGTGCACCCGGAAACCGGCCCGGGCCCCGTCCTCCGCGCTCCACAGCGCGCAGTAGTCCCGCGCCAGGCCGCAGACGTAGAGCTGCTCGACGCCAAGCTCGCCCAGATAGCCCGCCAGGCCGGTGGACGGGCGCCAGCCGCCAGGTGCGAAGTTCTCCCGAAAAGCGCTATAGGAATCCACCCAGGGGTCGGTGGCCTTACGCAGGATCAAATCGGCGTGCCGCCACGGGATGCCGGAATGCAGCGCCGCCCCCGGGGTATCCTGGACGCAGTGATCCGGCCAGAGCACCTGCTCAACGCCGTGCAGTTCCATCACCTCAAAGGGGGAGCATCCGGCATGACTGGATGCGAAGGAGATGTGCCCCGGTGGGTGCCAGTCCTGGGTGGCCACCACGTAGCGGGTGCCGCCCTGCTCAAGCAACCGGGCAATGGGATCGACGATCTGATCCCCGTCCTGGGTGGGTAGTGCGCCGCCGGGCATGAAGTCCGGCTGGACGTCGACGACGAGCAGCGCGGCGTGCTCGCCATCCCTGGGCCTGGCCTCGACCACTGCAGCCCCCCGACACTCGCTGGCCCCCTGGTTCAGGGTAGCCGCCGTGGCGCCGGCCGCAAGCCGGCGCCACGCTGCTGCAGTGGCCGTCGGGAGGTCAGCCCTCCTCGACCGCCTTCATCGACAGCCGGATCCGGCCCTGGCGATCGACCTCGAGCACCTTGACCCGAACCGAGTCGCCCTCGGAGAGCTCGTCGGCGACGTTCTCGACCCGGTTGTTGGAGATCTGCGAGATGTGCACCAGGCCATCACGACCAGGGAGGATATTCACGAAGGCGCCGAAGTCCATCAGCTTGGCGACCTTGCCCTCGTAGATCCGACCCACCTCGACGTCGGCGGTCAGCAGCTCGATGCGCTTCTTGGCCTCCTCGGCCGCCGCCTTGTCGGCAGAGGCGATGGTCACCACGCCTTCGTCGCTGATGTCGATGTTGGTGCCCGTCTCCTCGGTCAGCCCGCGGATCGTGGCGCCGCCCTTGCCGATGACGTCACGGATGCGCTCCGGATCGATCTTCATGGTCAGCAGACGCGGGGCGTACTCGGACATCTGCTCACGCGGGTGAGCGATGACCTGGTTCATCTGCTCTAGGATGTGCAGCCGACCCGAGCGCGCCTGCTCCAGGGCCCGCTCCATGATTTCCCGGGTGATGCCGTCGATCTTGATGTCCATCTGCAGCGCGGTGACACCATCCTCGCTGCCGGCGACCTTGAAGTCCATATCCCCGAGGTGATCCTCGTCACCGAGGATGTCGGTCAGGACGGCGAAGTCGTCGCCCTCCTTGATCAGGCCCATGGCGATGCCGGCTACCTGCGCCTTGAGCGGCACACCGGCGTCCATCAGCGACAGGCTGGTGCCACAGACCGTGGCCATCGACGAGGAGCCGTTGGACTCGGTGACCTCGGAGACGACGCGGATGACGTAGGGGAACTCCTCATCCGAGGGCATCACCGCCTCGACGCCGCGCTTGGCCAGCTTGCCGTGGCCGATCTCACGGCGCTTGGGCGAGCCGATGAAACCCGTCTCGCCCACGCAGTAGGGCGGGAAGTTGTAGTGCAGCATGAAGGGCTCGCGGCGCTCGCCCTCCAGGGCGTCGATCACCTGCGCGTCGCGGCCGGTACCGAGGGTCGTGACCACGATCGCCTGGGTCTCGCCGCGGGTGAAGATCGCCGAGCCGTGGGTGCGCGGCAGCACGCCGGCCTGGATGTTCAGCGGCCGCACGGTGTGGTTGTCGCGGCCGTCGATGCGCGGGTTTCCGGCGAGGATGCGGCCGCGCACGATCTTCTTCTCCAGGCTCTTGAACGCCTCACCGACCTCCCCGGCGCTGCGCCCTTCCGTCTCCTCGTCGACCAGCTCCTCGAGCACCTTCTCGCGCAGGGCGCCAACCCGCTCGCTGCGCTCCTGCTTGTCGGCGACCTGGTAGGCGGCCTCGAGATCGGAAGCGACCAGGTCGGCCACGGCGGAGTCCAGCGTCTCGTTCTTCTCCGGCGGCTGCCAGTCCCAGCGCGGCTTGCCGGCCTCGGCGGCCAGGTCGTTGATGGTGTCGATGGCCACCTGCATCTGCTCGTGACCGTAGAGCACGGCGTCGAGCATGGTGCTCTCGGGCAGCAGGTTGGCCTCGGACTCGACCATGAGCACGGCGTCGCGGGTACCGGCGACCACCAGGTCCAGGTCCGACTCGGCCGTCTGGCTGAAGGTCGGGTTGAGTACGAACTCGCCATCGAGGTACCCGACCCGGCAGGCGCCGATGGGCCCCTCGAAGGGGATCCCGGAGAGCGCCAACGCGGCCGAGGTGCCGATCATCGCCGGCACGTCGGCGTCGACCTCGTCGTTGAGCGAGAGCACCGTGGCGATGACCTGCACCTCCTGGCGGAATCCCTCGGGGAACAGGGGCCGGATCGGCCGGTCGATCAGGCGGCAGGTCAGGGTCTCCTTCTCGGAGGGACGGCCCTCGCGCTTGAAGAAGCCGCCCGGGATCCGTCCCGCCGCGTAGGTGCGCTCCTGATAGTTGACCGTCAGCGGAAGGAAGTCACGCGCCGCGGAGGGGTCCTTCTTACCGACCACGGTGACCAGGACCACCGTGTCCGCCATGTCCACCAGGACGGCACCGTCGGCCTGACGGGCCACACCCCCGGTCTCCAGAGTCACCTGATGCTGACCGAACTGGAAGCTGCGCTTGACCGGGGTCAGGGATAGCTGGCTCTCGCTCATCGTTCTTTACCCCTTGCGCTTACTTGCGAATGCCGAGACGCTCGATGACGTCCTGGTAGCGGCTCCGATCCTTGCGCTTGAGG
>PULM01000004.1 GCA_003552345.1 Ectothiorhodospiraceae bacterium | reverse complement strand
TGAACTCGTACGGGTACTCGCCGAAGCCGATGGTCGGCGCCGTGTAGGTCAGGAAGTAGAGGGCGTCGATGAAGTTCATCCGCCACGGCTCGCCATCCGGGTGCTCGCCGGGGATGGCCATGAGCACCAGGATGCCGAGCGCGTAGCTGCCGATGAGCATCAGCAGCGGGCTGCGCATGCGGCGCAGCACCATGTAGAAGGCGGCGTTGCCCATGAACGGGTCCTGCGCCTAGCGGTGGATCTTCACCGTCTCGATGATCAGCAGCGTCACCGAGACCACGTTGGCCACCAGCGCCCCGCTGGCCAGGGAGACGATGCTGGCCATGGTCATGTCGGTCAGCCCCGCCCCGGTGCCGTAGACCGCCACACCCCAGAGTACGGCGGCGGCGATCAGCTGCAGGTCGGCAACCAGGCTCGCCGCCAGGAGGATGGCACCGATCTGCGTGCGTTCGCCGAACTTGAGCACCGTGGCGATCAGGTTGACCACGATGGCGGCGAACAGCTCCCAGGCGGCGTGATGGTCCGGGTTGTCGATCGTCCCGTAGACGAACCCGAAGTTCAGGGTCAGCGCCAGCAGGATGAAGAAGCCGAAGACGACCTTCTCGAGATTCATGCGGACTCCTTGGTTTCCGTCAGCCGCCGCGCGAGGCCAGCCGATCGGCGGTGCGGATCGGCTCCGGGAGGCGGTAGCGGGTGCAGCAGGCCATCACCCAGGCCGCCGCCGTGTCGTAGTCTAGGCGGTGACCGGGCGAGACGTATACCGGCCGGACCCGTTCACGGGTGCGCAGCACCGTGCCGGGCCAGGTCATGTCGCCGGTCCCCGGCTCACGGGCACGGGTTGGGGTTGGCGGCGTGGATTGCTTCGATGCCGTCATGCACCGCCTCGGGCAGGGTCAGATTGGCCGCCGCCAGGTTGTCGGCCAGCTGCGCCGTTGTGGTGGCGCCGATGATCGTGCTGGTGCAGAACGGCCGTTGGGTGGCGAAGGCGATGGCCATCTGCGCCGGGTCGAGGCCGTGCTCGCGGGCCAGCTCGACGTAGGCCCGGGTGGCCGCCACGCCCCGCTCGCCGGTGTAGCGCTGGAAGCGCTCGTAGAGGGTCAGCCGGGCCGCGGCGGGGCGCTGGCCGTCCAGGTACTTGCCGCTGAGCACGCCGAAACCCAGCGGCGAGTAGGCCAACAGGCCGCAGCCCTCGCGGTGGCTCACCTCGGCGAGGCCCACCTCGTAACTGCGATTGAGCAGGCTGTACGGGTTCTGGATGGAGACGATGCGCGGCAGGCCCAGGCGTTCGGCCTCGGCGATGAAGCGCATCGCCCCCCAGGGCGTCTCGTTGGACAGGCCGATGGCGCGGATCCGCCCGGCGGCCACCAGCTCGCCCAGCGCCTCCAGGGTGCGCCGGATGCGCGCCCGCTCGTCCTCGCCCTCTTCCTCGGGGCAGGGATAGTCGAGCCGCCCGAAGTAGTTGGCGCGGCGCTCGGGCCAGTGCAGCTGGTAGAGATCGATGTAGTCGGTCTGCAGTCGCCGCAGTGAGCCCTCCACCGCCTCGCGCAACTGCTCGGCGGTGTAGGCGCGCTGGCCGTCGTGGACCGAGTCGAGCCCGGGGCCGGCGATCTTGGTGGCGATGATCAGGTCCTCGCGACGCGGCTGGCGGGCCAGCCAGCGGCCCAGATACGTCTCGGTGCGTCCGGCGGTCTCGGCGCGGGGAGGGACCGGGTACATCTCCGCGGCATCGATGAAGTTCACCCCGCGCTCGATGGCCAGGTCGAGCTGGTCGTGGGCCTCGGCCTCGGTATTCTGCTCCCCCCAGGTCATGGTCCCGAGGCAGATGCTGCTGACGCGCAGATCGGTGTGACCGAGCGGACGGTATTCCATCGGGCGCTCCCCTGGTCGGCATGGATCCCGCCAGTTTCCCGGCCCCGTCGGCGTCGGGCAAGCCCTGCCGGGCTCGTGGCGGCGCCGACAACTCGTTAAGCTGGGGGCGACCGCTAGAGAAGGAGGCCGCGGTGAAGATCGCCTCGTGGAACGTGAACTCCCTGAAGGTCCGCCTGCCTCAGGTCAAGGCGTGGGCGCAGCATGCTGAGCCGTCGGTGATCGCCCTGCAGGAGACCAAAGTCCCCGACGATCAGTTCCCGTGCGCCGCGCTGCGCGAGGCCGGCTATCAGGCCTGCTTCGCCGGCCAGCGCACCTACAACGGGGTGGCGGTGCTCGCGCGCAGCACGCCGGAGGAGGTGGTGACGGATCTGCCCGGTTTCGCCGATACCCAGCGCCGGGTGCTCGCCTGCACCGTCGGCGGGGTGCGGGTGATCAACCTCTACGTGCCCAACGGCCAGGAGGTCGGCTCGGAGAAGTACGACTACAAGCTGCGCTGGCTGGAGGCCCTGCACCACTGGGTGGCCCAGGAGCTGGCGGCCCACGAGCACGTGGTGGTGCTGGGCGATTTCAACATCGCTCCACAGCCGGCGGATGTCCACGACCCGGCCGAATGGGAGGGCAAGGTCCTGTTCAGCCCGCCGGAGCGCGAGGCGTTGCAGGGGCTGCTCGATCTGGGGCTGGTCGATACCTTCCGGTTGTTCGAGCAGCCCGAGGCACAGTTCTCCTGGTGGGACTACCGGGTCAACAGCTTCAAGCGCAACCGCGGCCTGCGCATCGACTTGATCCTGGCCAGCAGCGCGCTGGCGCGCGCCTGCACGGCCTCTTCGGTGGAGGTGGAGCCGCGGCGCTGGGAGCGTCCCTCCGACCACGCCCCGGTGGTGGCGGAGTTCGACCCGGCACGCATCGGTGACAACCGGAGCGGCCGACCGGCATGAAATACCGCGACCTGCGCGAGTTCCTCGACCACCTGGAGGCGCGCGGCGAGCTCAAGCGCATCCGCCACCCGGTGGACCCGCACCTGGAGATGACCGAGGTCTGCGATCGGACCCTGCGTGCCGGCGGGCCGGCGTTGCTCTTCGAACGCCCGCGCGGCTACGAAACGCCGGTGCTCGGCAACCTCTTTGGCACGCCCCAGCGGGTGGCCCTCGGCATGGGGGCCGAACAGGTCGGTGCGCTGCGCGAGATCGGCGAGCTGCTCGCCTTCCTGCGCCAGCCCGAGCCGCCCAAGGGGATGCGCGATGCCTGGCGGCAGCTGCCGGTCTTCCGCCGGGTGCTGGACATGTCGCCGAAGACGGTGCGCAAGGCGCCGTGCCAGGAGCGGGTGATCGAGGGCGAGGACGTGGACCTGTCGCGCTGGCCGATCCAGACCTGCTGGCCCGGCGATGCCGGTCCGCTGATCACCTGGGCCCTGGTGATCACCCGTGGTCCGGAGAAGGAGCGGCAGAACCTGGGCATCTACCGCCAGCAGGTGATCGGCCGCAACCGGGTCATCATGCGCTGGCTGGCCCATCGGGGCGGGGCCCTGGATTTCGCCGAGCACCAGCGCCACCACCCCGGCGAGCCCTTCCCGGTGGCGGTGGCCCTGGGGGCGGATCCGGCCACCATCCTCGGCGCCGTCACGCCGGTGCCCGATGCCATCAGCGAGTACGCCTTCGCCGGTCTGCTGCGCGGCTCGAAGACGGAGCTGGTGACCTGCAAAGGGTCGTCGCTGCAGGTGCCCGCCTCGGCCGAGGTGGTGCTCGAGGGCCACATCCACCCGGGCGATACCGCCGAGGAGGGGCCCTTCGCCGACCATACCGGTTACTACAACGAGACCGAGACCTTCCCGGTGTTCACCATCGACCGGATCACCCATCGGGCGGCGCCGGTCTACCACTCCACCTACACCGGCCGGCCTCCGGACGAGCCGGCCGTGCTCGGCGAGGCGCTCAACGAGGTCTTCGTGCCCATCCTGCGCAAGCAGTTCCCGGAGATCGTCGACTTCTACCTGCCGCCGGAGGGCTGCTCCTATCGCCTGGCAGTGGTGACCATACGCAAGCAGTACCCCGGGCACGCCAAGCGTGTCCTCCTCGGGGTCTGGTCGTTCCTGCGCCAGTTCATGTACACCAAGTTCATCATCGTCACCGATGACGACGTGAACGCCCGTGACTGGAAATCGGTGATCTGGGCGCTGACCACCCGTAGCGACCCGCGGCGCGACGCGACCTTCATCGACCACAGTCCCATCGACTACCTCGATTTCGCTTCCCCTGTCTCGGGGCTGGGGTCGAAAATGGGGCTCGATGCCACCAACAAGTGGCCCGGGGAGACCGACCGTACCTGGGGCACCCCGGCCACCATGGATAAGGCCACCCGGGCCCGTGTGGACGCCTACTGGGCGGAACTCGGGCTGGATTGATGCGGCAGCGGCCGCCCACGAACCAGGCAGAGAGACATGACCTACACCGTGCGCTTTAGTGACGGCACCGAGATCGGTGCCGAGCCCGACGAGGCGGTGCTCGACGCCGCCCTGCGCCAGGGCGTCTCGCTGCCCTATGGTTGTCGCAACGGCGTCTGCGGGACGTGCCGTGCGCCGGTACGTGCCGGCGAGATCAGCTACCCGCCGGGTCAGCCCAAGGCGCTGGATGATGCCGAGCGTGCCGCCGGGCTGGCCCTGCTCTGCCAGGCCCGCCCCGCCAGCGACCTGGCCGTGGACCTGGAGCCCCTGGGCGACGCCGCGGCGCCGCCGCGCATCCTGCCGGCGCGGGTGGCGCGCATTGAGCACCTGGCGCCCTCGGTCTGCCGTCTCTTCCTGCGTCTGCCCGAGGGCAAGCGTCTGCCCTTCCGGCCGGGGCAGTATATCGACGTCCTGCTCGCCGACGGCGAGCGACGGGCCTTCTCTCTGGCCAGCTCGCCGTTGGAGGATGACCATCTGGAGCTGCACATCCGCCACATCCCCGGCGGACGGTTCACCGATCACGTCTTCCAGCGGATGCGCGAGGGCGAGCTGCTGCGCATCGAGGGTCCGCTCGGTCAGCTCTACCTGCGCGAGGAGAGCGACCGGCCGGCGTTGCTCGTCGGCGGGGGGACCGGTTTCGGGCCGCTCAAGGGGATCGTCGAGCACGCCCTGGCCCGCGGCGATCGGCGCCGGTTTCACCTCTACTGGGGCACCCGCGAACGCGCCGGACTCTACTTGGACGACCTGGCCCGCCGCTGGGCCGAGACCCATCCCGGTGTGGATTACACCCCGGTGCTTTCTGAGCCCGGCGCCGAGGACGCGTGGGACGGGCGGGTCGGCTGGGTGCACGAGGCGGTGGTGCACGATCACCCGGATCTCTCGGGCTTCGATGTCTACATGAGCGGTCCGCCGCCGATGACCGAGGCTGCGCGGGCGGCCTTTCTCGAGCACGGACTGAACCCGGAGCGACTCTTCTACGATGCATTCCACTTCAGCCACGAGTGACCGCTACAGGGCGTACCGCTGGGCGGTGAACCGCGCCTATCAGGAGGCCGCGCTGCCCGGCGTCTCGCGCACCTTTGCGCTGACCATCCCGCAGCTGCCCGAAGTGCTGCGCGATACCGTCACCAATGCCTATCTGCTCTGCCGGGTGGCCGACACCATCGAGGACCACTCGTCGGCGGAGGCCGAAGCCAAGCACGACCTCATGCTCGGGCTCAAGGAGGCGCTCCACGGTGCCCGCGACCCGGCGCGGCTTGCCGGGCAGATCGAGCGCGCGCTCGACTGGGACACGCCGCCGGCCGAGCGCGACCTGGTGGTCGCGCTGCCGCGGGTGCTCGCCGTTACCGGTGGCTTGCCCGAGGCGCACCAGGGGCCGGTGATCCGCTGTGTCTCGGTCATGGGCGAGGGCATGGCCCGCTTCCAGCGCCTGCGTTCACCGGTGGGGCTGACCGATCGGGCGCAGTTCGAGGAGTACTGCTACTACGTCGCCGGGGTGGTCGGCGAGATGCTCACCGACCTGTTCATGCTCGAGGTCGAGGGCTTCGACCCCAACCGGGATGAGATGATGGACCTGGGGCGGCGCTTCGGTCTGGGGCTGCAGGCGACCAACGTCATCAAGGATGTCTGGGCCGATCGCCAGCGCGGCGTCTGTTGGCTGCCGCGGGAGATCTTCACCGAATCCGGCTGCAGCCTGGGGCCCGATGCCGACTGGAGCGAGGACCCGGGGTTCCACCGTGGCATCGGCCGCATGGTTGAGATCGGGGTCGAGCACATGGAGGCGGCGCGTGCCTATATCCTGCGCATCCCGCCCACACAGCCGGGCATCCGGCGTTTTTGTGCCTGGGCGGCGACCATGTCGCTGGCCACGCTGCGGCAGATCCGCCGGCACCCTGGCTTCAAGTCCGGCGACGAGGTGAAGATCAGCCGCCGCCAGGTGCGTCGTCTGGCCGGGCTGACCAACTACGCCGCCGAGCGCGACTGGGCCATGCGCACCGTGCTGGCCTGGAGTGGGCGCGGTTTGCCGCGGCCGCTGGTGCGCTCCCGCGAGCGGGCGTGAGCGGCGGCCTGGCCGGGGCGGCTCAGCCGCCGATCTCGGCCAGCAGCCGATCGATCAGCCGCTGCGACTGGCTCAGGTACATGCCGCCGAACAGGTTGAAGTGGTTGAGCACGTGGTAGAGCTGGGAGAGGTCGCGCCGTACCGCGTAGCCGGGATCACGCGGCCAGATGGCGTCGTAGCCCTCATGGAAAGCGCTCGGGAAACCGCCGAATAGCTCGCTCATGGCCAGGTCCGTCTCGCGGTCGCCGTAGTAGGTGGCCGGGTCGTAGATCACCGGCGCCCCGTCGCCGGAGAAGGCGGCATTGCCGCCCCACAGATCGCCGTGGAGCAGCGAGGGGTGCGGTGAATAGCTCGCGAACAGCCCCTGCAGCCCGTCGGCCAGGCGCTCGCCGGCCGCCACCACGCGGCGCCCGGCGCCGCGTTCGGCAGCCAGGCGCAGCTGATGACGCAGTCGCCGCTCGCGGAAAAAGCGCGGCCAGTCATCGTCCCAGCCGTTGGGCTGCGGTGTTGCACCGATGAAGTTGTCCCGGTGCCAGCCGTGGGCCCCTGCGCAGACCTGGTGCAGGGCCGCCAGCCCCTCACCCAGTCGACGGTAGCCGGCGTTGTCGCCCCGCCCGGAGAGGTCGATGTACTCCAGGACCAGAAAGGCCTGCCCGGCCTGGGTGCCCTGGGTGATCGGTCGCGGGATGCGCAACGCCTCGGCAGCGGCGAGTTCGCGCAGGGCGTCGGCCTCGGTCTCGAACAGCTCGGCGCCGGCGGCGTCGTTGGTCTTGACGAAAAAGCGCCGCTGCCCGTCGTCGAGGGTGAAGGCGTCATTGATGCAGCCGCCGCCCGCGCCGCCCCGCCGGGCGGGCCCGAAGGGTTGGCCGGTGGTCTCGGTGATGGCCGTCTCGATGGTGCGTTGCAGATCCATGGCCTGCGCTCCTGCGGTTCAGGGGTCGGATGCCCGAAGGACAACGTGCAGAATAGGCGCCGGCAACTCAACCGTCCCGGTCTCGACCCGGGCCCGATAGCGAGGAGCGACCGTGTCCCGAATCCCCCGTTCCCTTCCGCTGGTCTGCGCCGCGGCGGCCCTGGCCGCCGGCGGCTGCGCCACCGTCGACGAGGAGTACGAGGCCGCCCTGCTGCTCGGCGATCTCAGCGCCGAGGGCCATGAGGAGACCCGCCTGCAGGCGCGTGGCGGCGATCCGGAGCGCACCTCGGTGCGCTACGACGAGGGCCATGGCGAGCGCGAGGCGGATCTCTACCGCCCCGACGGCGAGGCTCGCGGCAACTTGGTGCTGATCCACGGGTTGACCGAGCAGGGCAAGGACGACCGGCGCCTGGTGGAGATGGCCGAGAGCTTGAGCCGGGTCGGTTACCGGGTGCTGGTGCCCGAGGTGGAGGGGCTGCGCGAGCTGCGCTGGGGGCCGGAGAATCGCGATGACGTGGCCGACGCGGTGCGCCACATGGCCGACCGGGAGGCGAGCCGCGGCCTGCCGCTGGGCGTGAGTGCGCTGAGCCTGATGAGCGGCCCCGTGCTGCTTGCCACCGCCGACGACGAGCTGCGCCGGCGTGTCGAGTTCGTCGCGTTGATCGGCGGTTATTACGACATCGAGGCGTGGCTGCGCTACATCACCACCGGGTACGACGCGTTGGCCGACACCCAGGATGACCCGGCGCCGCGGGCGGAGAGCCGCTGGGTCCTTCTCCAGGCGCTGGTCAGTCGCGTGGAAGAGGATGATCGCGAGTGGCTGCAGCGCATCGCCGAGCGCCGGCTTGACGACCCGGAGGCGGACATCGGTGCCGAGCGGGCGGCGCTGGGCGACGAGGCGGCCGCCCTGGTGGATCTGCTCGCCAACGAGGATCCGGACGCCTTCGACGACTACCTGGCGCAGCTGCCCGCCGCGTACCGCGACGCCCTGGAGGAGCTGGATCCCGCGCGCCGGGACTGGTCCGACTACCACCCGGAGCTGCTGCTCGTTCACGGCACCAACGATCAGGTGGTGCCCTTCTCCCACAGCGAGGCGCTGGAGGCGGCGGCCCCGGAGGCTCACCTCTACCGCAGTGCCGGGTTGGCCCATGTGGATCTGGACGGCGGCCTGCTGGACAGCGTGCGGTTGTGGCGCGCGGCCTCGGCACTGCTCGACGTGCGCCTCGACCCGGACCGTCCGCTGGCCGAGGATCCGGCGCGCAACGTCTACATCCCGCCGCGTGGCGAGCTCGAGCGCACCCTGCGGGTGGGGGCCGTCTACAACGACGAGTCCATTCAGATCCGCTACGAGTTCGCCACCGACGCCCCGTCCTGGTATCACCAGTACTGGGTCTACGAAGTGGAGGGGCGCGGTACCGGGGGCGAGTGGGTCCGCTACGGCAGTGGGGGACCGGAACCCGACGAGCACGGCCTTTATGAGGATCGCATCTCCATGCTCCTGGACGATGGCGATCTCGGGCTGGCGCGCTACGGCGGCTTCATGACCGCCCACGAGGGCATGCGCGGGCTGACCGGTGCCGCCGGGGCCGATGAGGTGCAAGCCCACCCCCACCTGGGCGAGAACCTCGGGCGCTCGGATGTGCGCAAGTACATCCCGCAGTCGCGGGAAGATGCGGACGACGGCGCCGATTGGACCGCCGTGCGCGAGGAGGCCGAACTCGAGGCCATGCGCGAGCGCGGCGAGTTCCTCGACCTGTGGCAGTGGCGTGCCCACCGCTCCCATCCCCTGGGCTATGCCGACAACGGCTATGTCCTCGAGTACCGCCACAGCTCTGCGGGACGAGGCATGTTCACCGACAATTGGGACGACGAGGTGGAGCAGCCGCGCTGGATGTACGATCCAGACGAGGCGGGTTTTCACGCCCTGGACCGCGAGCGGTTGTTCGCGGGTGACTACGACCAGGATGACCTCTACTACCTGAGCGAGGAGCACGCTACGGAGTTCGACCCGGATCACCACTGGGAAGATGGGGATGTTCTGCCCCAGCGCTTTTTGCAGGAGCCCGACGGCAGCCGCGGGGCGATCCGCGCCGACGGTGGTTATGAGGACGGGGCGTGGCGGGTGCGCCTGACCCGCTCGCTGGAGGCGCCGGAGCCCACCGACAGCCACACCCTGGAGCCGGGCGAGGTCTACGACGTGGCCTTTGCGGTCCACGAGGGGGTGGGCCAGCGCTGGCACCGGGTCTCGCTGCCGCAGACGCTGGCCCTGGCCGATGACGAGGGTGATGCCCCGGAGGCCGACATCGTGGCCACCTACACCGAGGGCGATCTGGACGACGCCGAGGTGGAGTGGGCCGAGATCGGGCTGATCTACCCGGGGCAGATGACCTGGGACTGGCTCATCGATCGGGGGCGATTCGGTCACCCGGGGGCCGGGCATGTGCTCGGTGGCGAGGACGCCATCGGCGACGAGCATCGGCTGCCGCAGCTCCAGGACTACCTGCTCTACGAGGAGCGCCGGCGCATCGAGCGCTCGGAATAGGCCACCACGGTGAAGGGTGCTGCGCGGGCTACGGCTCGCGCACCCGCAGCGGGCTGCGCCGCGGGAAGTGCGCGCGCAGGAACTCCATCTGGTCGGCAAGGATGCGCCGGCCCTGTAGGTAGACATACTCGGCGTGGGTGGGCGTGAACGGCACCGCCAAAAGCTCCATGCCCGCGGCCTCCGGGGTCCGGTCGCTCTTGTGGTTGTTGCAGCGCTTGCAGGCGGTGACGACGTTGTTCCAGGTGTTGGCGCCGCCGCGGCTGACCGGCGTGACGTGGTCGCGGGAGAGATCGGAGGTGCGGAAGCGTCGGCCGCAGTAGAGGCAGTGGTGGGCGTCGCGGCGGAAGAGCGTCGGATTGTTCAGGGGTGGGGTGTAGCCGGGCCGCCCTTTGAGCGATGCCTGCCGGGACCCCTCGGTGGCGACGATCGAGTTCAGGTCGAGGAACGACCTTCGCCCGGTGGCCGAATTGTATCCGCCTCGCACCCGGTAGAGTGTGGTGCCGCAGGCGTAGGCCACCTGGCCGAGGTAGTAGTAACGGACCGCCTCCTCAAAGCCGATCCACTCCAGCGGCATGCCGGATATATCGGTTCGCAGTATGCGATGTTCGAGCACTGCCCACCCCCGTGTCAGGCCAGGGCTTGACCTTTTATAGCTGCTTGGCACAGCTCTTGACAACAGGCTGCAAGCAGGGTTGCGGTTTTGCCGCACCGCGGCACGGCTTCACACCCCGGGGCCGATTCGCTAGCATCTGCCCGTTCGGCTGGGCGCGCCGACGGATTCGCGCGCCATGATCCGGACTCGGGCCAAGCCCGCCCGGACAGTCGTCAACGAATCATCACAACGGCTAACAACTGCCGCAAACGGGGGATCAAACCATGGCCATCAAGGTTGCCGTGCCGAAGGAGACCCGGCCCGGCGAGCGGCGTGTCGCGCTCGTCCCTGGGGTCCTGAAGCAGTTC
>PULM01000095.1 GCA_003552345.1 Ectothiorhodospiraceae bacterium | reverse complement strand
GGTTGATGTGGATCTCGCCGTTGTCGTCCTGCCAGGGAACCCGGAAGATGATCTGCCGCTCGGGCTCGCAGATCCGCTGGATGATCTTGTGGTCGGCAAACTCCGGGTATTTGCTCATCACGGGGCCGAGGGTCTCCAGGACCTCGTGCACCGCCTGGTGAAACTCACTCTCGCCAGGGTTGCGGCGAACAACATCCTGATAGATCGGTTCGAGTTTCTCGTCGAGCCGTGCGGTCATCAATCTTCTCCGTTTATCGGTCGTCGCCGGCAGCGGTCCCATACCCCCGCGGCGCCATCACACACCGCGCGGGCGCCGCGACACAGCAGCGCCAGCGCGAACGAGTCAGCGGCGGGGAGTCTGCACCAAAACCGACCCCGTTTGCACCATGCCGGTGCCAGACCGGACGGTCCTGCCTCCTTTCCCCGGCGCGCGTGGGTGCGTCAAACGCCGCGGATCGCGCCCGCCATCCGCTCGATACCGGCGAGGGTGAACACCAGGATGATCAGGATGATCAACAGCGCAACCGACCAGGTCAGCACACGCCCCCAGAAGGTGCCCTCGAGGATCTCTCGTAAGCGGCCCATACCCGTAACCCCGATCTGGTTTGAGAAGGGTCTGCGTCTTCGCGAGAGTTTGATTCAGTGCGCGTCCAGGCGTTCCGGGCTGCGACATCGGGCCGTGGGCCGCGTTGCCGCGGCCGCGTCACCTGCCCTCGTCCGGCGCCTCGCCGGCGCAGGCACGGGACAGGGCACACGCGGCACAGCCGCCGCTTCCGCAGCCACCGCCCTCCTCCTTCAGGGGGCCGAGTTCCGGATAACGGCGGGCAAACCGGCGCGCCGCATGCTGCACCCCGACCCAGCCCAGCACCAGGGCGAAGATCACCACGGATGCGACCACGTAGGTGCCCATCGGCTACCCCCCCAGGCCTGCGAAGCCCATGAACGCCAGCGACAGCACACCGGCCAGCATCAGGCTCATCGCCGCCCCGCGCGCCACCGACGGGACATCGGCCAGATCGACCTGCTCACGCAGCCCGGCCATCAGCACGATGGCCAGGATGAACCCGGCGCCGGCGCCCAGGCTGTAGGTCAGCGACTGCAGGAAGTCGTACTCATAGCTGGTCTGGAACAGCGCCACGCCCAGGATCGCGCAGTTCGTCGTGATCAGGGGCAGGAAGATGCCCAGGGCCCGGTAGAGCGGCGGGCTGAACTTCTTGACGACCATCTCGACCAGCTGCACCGCCGAGGCGATGACCGCGATGTAGGCGATCAGACTGAGGAACTCGAGCTCGAAGTAGCCCAGCACGATGTTGATGCCATAAGCGGCCAGCGAGGCGATCAACATGACAAAGGCGCTGGCCACACCCATCGGGAAGGCCGTGCCGAGCTTGCCCGACACCCCGAGGATCGGACAGATGCCGAGGAACAGGGCCAGCACGAAGTTGTTGATGATCGCCGCGTTGAGAAAGATGTAACTCAGGGAATCAGCGTCCATCGGCGGTCGCCTCCTTAGCGGCAGCGGCGCGCTGGTTCTGGCGCTCCTTGATCCAGGCGAAGAGCAGCAGCCAGCCGGCAAGCACGAAGAATCCGCCCGGCGGCAGCAGCATGATCACCCAGGGTTCAAAGCCGTCGGCGAAGACCTGGATACCCAGGATCTCCCCGGCCCCGAGCAGCTCCCGCACGGTCCCGAGGCAGAGCAGCGCCAGCGTGAAGCCAGCGCCGACCCCCAGCGCATCGACCAGCGTCTTGCCCAGCGGCTGGCGCGACGCAAACGCCTCGGCCCGGCCGAGGATCATGCAGTTGGCCACGATCAGCTGGATGAACGCGCCCAAGGCGTTGTAGATCTCCAGACTGA
Organism: Ectothiorhodospiraceae bacterium; assembly: GCA_003552345.1. GTDB lineage: Bacteria > Pseudomonadota > Gammaproteobacteria > Nitrococcales > Halorhodospiraceae > Halorhodospira. The sequence goes on along the minus strand of PULM01000095.1, from coordinate 9,085 downwards.
TCGCCTGAATGGCGTAATCGACCACCGTCACGAAGGTGGCGATGATCACTATGTAGGAGGCGATGCGCACCTCCTTGGGGATGAAATCGCGCAGGATGGAGACCAGTCCCGTGGAGCAGACCAGGACGAAGGTCGTGGCCAGCCCCATGGCCAGCGCGTTCTCGGTGGTGTTGGTCACCGCCAGCACCGGGCACATCCCCAGCAGCATCACGAAGACGGGGTTCTCCCGCCACAGGCCACTGAGGAAGGTATCCATGGTGATCGGTTCTTGCTCACGCTTGGCAGCCATCACTCATTCCTTTCCAGCTCGGACCAATGCCCGCGGAGCTGCGGCAGTCGCTCGTTCGCGCTCCGGTGCAGCATGTCGCCGATGGCCTCGGCAGAGACGGTGGCCCCGGTGATTCCGTCGATGTCGCCGGGTTCCTCGCGCTCGCCAGGATCCACGGTACGGATGCCGTACTTCAGTCCGCTGCCATCCTCGGTCAGCGAGGCATCCAGCCCCTCGATGCTGCCCAGAAAATCCGGGTCGGTCTCGATCCGATCCCCCAGACCCGGCGTCTCCTGGCTCTCCAGGACGGACATCCCGACGATGCACTCGCAGGAGGGGTCGTAGCCGTAGAGGATGCGGATTACATCCGCATACCCTCGCCCCGAGGCCTCCAGCGCCACTCCGGCCAGGGCGCCGTCCTCGGTATAGCCGGCGTGGATGATCGGCCCCCGCTCCTCGGCCTCCTCCTTGGGCACCGGGCCATCGTCGGTCAGCACGAAATCGCGGCGCTGCGTGGCCCCGGGGATGACGTCAAAGACCGCCTGCTGCAGGGCCCGTTCGTGATTGTCGGCGATGATCGGCCGCGTCCACTCGACCACGCTGACCACCAGCAGACCGGCAAGCAGCGCGATCACCCCCAGGGTTCCAACCAGTCGCAGGCTGGAGGTCGGTGCCGGCGCCATCTGTTGGGACTGAGATGCCTCGCTCATTGCCCCCTCCCCTTACGCAGGCCGTACATCCGCGGCTGGGCGATGCGCTCGATCAGCGGCACCGCCGCATTGCCGAGCAGGATCGCGTACATCACGCCCTCGGGCAGGCCGCCGAAGAAACGGATGATCACCGTCAGGAAGCCGATCAGGATGCCGTAGATCCAGATCCCGGCCGGCGTCACCGGCGACGAGGACATGTCGCTGGCCATGAAGAAGGCGCCCAGCATCAGCGCCCCGGAGGCCAGGACGAAGAGCGGATCGGGGTAGGTACCCGGATCCAGGGCGTAGAACACCCCGGCCGTCGCAGCGGCACTGCCCAGCACCGAGACCGGAACCCGCCAGTTGACCGCCCCGCGCAGGACGAGGAACAGCCCGCAGGCGAGGACCAGCAGCGCCGAGGTCTCGCCGGCGGACCCGGCGATGGTCCCGATCATCAGATCCCACGTCTCCGTGGCGATCCCTCCCTCGAACTTCCACTCGGCCAGTGGGGTCGCCGTGGTGTAGGCATCCACCGACGCCGGAGTGCTGAATGGCGGCGCCAGCGTCGAGGGCAGGAACTCCGTGAACCGGTCGGCCAGGCCAGCCTGGGTCCAGGTGGACGCTGCCTCGGGGAAGGCCGCTGCGGCGAAGGCACGGCCAAGCAGGGCCGGATTGAACGGGTTGTAACCCAGCCCGCCAAAGAGGGCCTTGCCCAGGGCGATGGCTACGAACGCCGACACCGCAGCCATCCAAAGCGGGAAGGCCGGCGGCAGCGTCAGCGCCAGGAGCAGTCCGGTGATCACCGCACTGTAGTCCCCGATCGTGCTCGGACGGCCCGAAAGGCGGTTGAACAGTTGCTCGGTGAGCACCGCAGTGGCGGTGGTCACCGCCAACAAGGCGGCGACACTGATGCCGAACTGGTAGACCGAAAAGGCACACACCGGCAGCAGCGCCAGGACCACCGAGCGCATGATGCGCTCGACGCTGTCCGGTTCCTTGATATGCGGTGAGGTCTTAATCTCGATACGCGGGCGCATCACGAGGCTCGCTCCCGGTTCAGCGATTTGGCAATGCGGAAGTACTGCACCAGCGGGATGTTCGAGGGGCAGACATAGCTGCAGCAGCCACACTCGAAGCAGTCATTGAGATGGAAGCGCTCCTCCATGACCTGGTACTGGCGCTTGGCGGCCAGCCGCCCGAGCTCCGCCGGGTTGAGGCCCACGGGGCAGACCTCCACACAGCGCCCACAGCGGATGCACGGCTGCGTCGGAGGGCGCTCGGTCTCGTCACCAACCCCCTCGGGCAGCACCAGCACGCCGGAGACCCCCTTGGTGACCGGTACGTCGAGGAACGCCACCGTGTTGCCCATCATCGGCCCGCCGAGGATGATCCGGCTCGGATCGTCGCCCTCGAAGCCGACGGCCTCGAGCAGGTAGCGCAGCGGCGTACCCACGGGGACCCGGTAGTTACCGGGGCGCTCGACCCCGGGACCGGCCACCGTAATCACCCGCTCGATGAGCCCCTCCCCCCGCGGGAGCAGATAGCCGAGTTGTGCCATGGTGCCGATGTTGTTGACCACGGCGCCGATCTCGTAAGGCAACCCGCCGGAGGGAACCTCCCGGTCGAGCAGGGCCTTGATGAGCATCTTCTCGGAGCCCTGGGGGTATTTGGACTTGAGCTGCGTCACCCGGATGGCGTCGTCCCCAGCGACGGCGGCCTGCAATGCGGCCACGGCATCGGGCTTATTGTCCTCGACCCCGATCACCGCCTGCGGCGCACCGACGGCCCGCATGGCCAGGCGCACCCCGGTGATGATCCACTCGGTGGCCTCGACCATCAGCCGGTGGTCGGCACTGAGAAACGGCTCACACTCACAGCCGTTGACCACCAGGGTGTCGACGGCGTAGCCATCAGGCACCGAGAGCTTCAGGTGGGTGGGGAACGAGGCCCCGCCCTGCCCCACGATCCCGGCATCCTGGATGGCGTCGATCAGCTCACGCCGCGAGAGCGCATCAAGGTCCCGCTGGCGGTGCCAGCGCACCACCTGGCTGTCACCCGGCGCCGTTCGCAGCAGGATCGCCTCGGTCTTCGGCCCGCGGGCGGTGGGCATCAGCTCCACCCCCTCCACGGTCCCGGTCACCGGGGCGTGGACGGGCACCGACGGCCAACCGTCGGCCTCGGCGATCGGCTCACCGCGGACCACCTCCTGCCCACGGGTGACCAGCGGCCGCGCGGGACGCCCGAAGTGCTGCGTCAGCGGCAGCACCATGCGCGGGGCAAAGGACAGGCGCCGGATCGGCTGCTCGCGCGTCTGATCCTTGCGCCCCGGGGGCTCGATCCCCCGGGGGAAGGTCAGACCGCCCAGAAAGGACAGCACACTCATGGTCAATTGAACTTCTCTGCCCGCTTGATGAGCTTCTCCAGACCGGGCTCGTTCGGGTCGAACGGCGTGCCCGGGTGAATCGCGAACGAGGCACACTTCTCCGCCGCCCGGACGATGTCCTTGAACGGCGCCCCCTTCGGATCCTTCACCACGACCTGCTTGTTGTCGTCGTAGACGAAGACGCCGGGGGCGATGTCGATGCAGTCATCGCATGCGGTGCACTCGTTGCTCTCCACCCACACCGGATCGTGAGCCGGGGCCGGTGCCGCCTCGGCAGCGCCGCCGTTGTCGGCCGCCTCGCCCTGCGCGCCGGCACCAGCCGCCGCGGGCTCCGGAGCGGCCAGCGCACCGGCCAGCTGGCCGGAATCCTCACCGCTGGCCATGGAGACGAGGGCCGCACTGATCCGCTGCGCCATCTCTTGACGCGTCCGGGCGGCCACCGCCTGCTCATCGACCTCCTCCCGGTCCAGGCCGAGCAGCCCCTTGAGCTGGTGCCAGAAGTCCCGCCGCTCCTCCGTCGAACGGACCAGCTCCTCGGAGACGATCACGCGGACCAGACGGTTCTCCTTGTTGACCGCCCAGATGTAGGGGAACAGGCCCTCACGATCCTCCTCGTCGAGCTCGAGCAGCTCCACCAGCGGGATCATGTCGTCGTTCCACTTCTCCGGCGGCACCTGCTTGAAGTGCTTGCGGAACCGACCCTCGGTCAGCGCGAAGTCGGCAAAGGTCATGGGCAGTTCCATGCTCTGCTCGGCGCCGTCCTCGTCGACGTACCGCAGGGTGTAGGTCGGCCAGTCCTGCTCGATCTCCGGGTTGCCCTCAAGGTCACTGCACTCGCGGAAGGTGGTGCCGCGATCCGGGTTGTAACGGAACAACGGGTAGGCCCGGCCATCGACGGCCATGCGCGACTGCATGAAGGCCACGTCGTCGCCCACCCCGTGCTCCGGCGGGCAGACGGCGTAGACGTTGAACACCGCCGGGCGCCGGGTGTTGAGCCCCTCGATGAAGCTCTCGAGCAGGTGGGTGACGTTGGCGATGGTCCCCTGCGCCACGTAGCTGGTGCGGTGGGCCATGCCGATGAGGCTGATCTCCTTGCGGATCTCGTTCTTGCCCTTCCAAGCCTTGCCGTAGGGCGCCATGTCCGAGACCTGGCTGATGAAGCCGGAGGTACAGGCCTGGCCACCGGTGTTGGAGTAGACCTGCGTGTCGAGCACGAGCACCTTCACCGGCTTGCCGGACATCATCGCGCGCGAGAGGGTCTGGAAGCCGATGTCGTACATGGCACCGTCACCGCCGAGGCTGACCACCGGCGGGCAGAGGGCGTACTCCTCGTCGGTGAAGTCCTCCCAGTTGAACTGGGCGAAGAAGGCGTCGTGCTCGGCCGGATCGTACTTACCGGCTAACTCCAGCTCGGCCATGCGAACGGCCTTGAAGCCGTCGGCCATCTTCGACATGTGGCCCTCGAAGATACCCACCGCCATCGACGGGCTGTCCTGGAACAGGTGGCTGGTCCAGGGGAACGGGTACGGGTTGAAGGGATAGGTGCTGCCCCACACCGAGGTGCAGCCCGTGGCGTTGATCACGCCCATGTGGGTGCGGCCACGGCCGGTCGGCCCCTCAGTATAGCGCCAGCGCAGATCCTTGAGCCGGGCCAGGATGTCGGTGGCCCACTTCAGCCAGTCGGGATCGACGGTCTGGCTCCCCCGCCCCTCATCGAGGCTGCCGGACAGGCGCGAGAGCGTCAGGTCGCGGTCCGAGTGTGCCTGGATGGCCTCATGGACCGCGTGGACGTCGGAGATGTCCATGCCCTCGGCCAGCTTCAGGCGGATGTGTTGCTCCAACCGGGCGATCAGGTCGTCAATCTTCTTGACGTGCTCCTTGACCCGGGGCTGCATAAGCGCCGAGACGGTAGAGGTAAACAGGTGAACCGCGGTCTTCTCGCCGCAGCCCAGGCATGCGCCGTCGCCGGAGTTCAGGGACTCGTAATTGGTCTTATCGAGCAGCAGCGTCTCCAGCGCGCCGATGCCCTCATCGAGATCGTCGATGCGGATGTAGTCCTTGCTGGTACTCGGCAGATCGAGCCAGAAGTCCCAGTTACGCCGCATGCGATCGATGTCGTCCTGGGTCTGGGTCACCGCCTCGAGGGCGCCCTCGTCACAGATGCGCACGCACTCCATGCACCCCTTACAGGTGTACGGATTGACCGCCAGCGAGAACAGGCCACCGCTGCCGGGGCTGCGCTTCTCCTGGGCGGAGAAGAACGGCTTGGTGACGGCGAACTGGAAATCGCCGATCTGCTCGCGCAGCCAGGCAAGCTCCTGTTCCAGGCGCTCCTTGTCGCCGCCATCGAGCGTGCTCTCTGCCAGCAGGCCCTGGATGGCGCCGTCGAGCTCGGCGTGGAAGTCGGCCTCTTCGCCCGCCTCCAGCAGCGCAGCCCGCAGGCGCTTTTCCAGATCGCGCACGGCACGGCGCAAGTGGCGGGTCGGCTGCGTCTTCTCAATCCGGCGCACGCCGGTATCGAAGATCTCGCCGAGGGTGTTGACCAGACCCGGCAACGCCGTATCCGGACAGACGGCGTAGCAGTCGCCGCAGGCCGTACACTTCGCCGTATCCCACGCCGGATACTCGAAACGCACCTGGGTCATATCCCGGTAGATGGCGCTGGAGGCCGGGATCAGCGACTGCGCCATGAACGGATCGGCCAGGTTGTCACTGCCCTGACCGGCGACGTAGAAACTGCCGGTCTGCTCCCAGAAACGATGGATATCCGAGCGCGCGTCCTCCGACTTGGGCAGGCGCTTGAGCATCGCCGGCATCTCCGGCATCGCCCGCTGCTGATCCGGCGCCCGCGCCACCGCGTCGCTGAGCGTCTTGTCGGTGATCTCCACCAGCTCGTCGAACCCGCGGCGGACCACACGCAGGTTGTCCTCAACGACGCGACGGCCCTTGCTGCCGAACTTCTGCTCGAGCTGTTCCTCGATGGCGCGGAAGAGTGAGTCACGTGTCAGGCCGCGGCGCTGCATAAGCGGCGACGAGGCGAAAAACGCGCCCTGGAAGGCGATGCCCTGCATGCGGAACTGCAGATCCGCGTCCGAGGCCTCATCACGAGCGATCTGGAAGGCATCCAGGTAGTAGACGTGGATGTCGTTCTCGACGATATAGCGCTGGGCCTGGGCCGGGAAGCTCTCCCACACCGCCTGCGGCGAATCCAGGTTCGACTGGATGACGAACGTCCCGCCCTTGGCGAGGCCGGCCAGCGGGTTGGAGTGGTCGAACACGTTCGGATCCGGCGACAGGACGACCTCAACCTCCTTGAGCTCGCTGCTGACCCGGATCGGCTCCGGCGCGGCGGCCAGGTAGTAGGTGGTCGGCTGCCCCTTCTTCTCGGAGCCGTACTTGGGGTTGGCCTTGATGTGGAAATCGAGCAGGTCGAAGAGCGTCATGGCCAGGTTCTTGCCCGTGGTCATGGCGCCCCAGCCGCCCACCGAGTGCAGCCGTGCGGTGATCGCCTCCTCGGGCATCAGGCTCGGGTTCTCGGAACCACGCAGGGCCATCTTCTCGATCCCCGGGTAGGCCTCCTGCACCTTCTGCTGATGCACTTCCTGGGTGGGGGTCGCCGGGTTGGGCCGGATGAAGTCCACCGACAGGTAGTAGAAGGTCTGCTGCGGCCCATCGCCGAGCATGTTCTCGATGGCGGCGATCAGCCCCTCGGGCTGCAGATCGCGCGAGCCGAGGCCGTAGGCGCCCGAGTAAATGCGCGGCATGTCGCCGCCGCCGAAGGACGGATAATCCGGGTACGGCTTGCCCTCGCCGGCAATGCGATTCTCCAGGCACTTGGTCAGTGCCGCCCGGGTCTCCCGGGCCAGGGGCAGATCCTCGGCCAGCGGCTGATCCGTGCGCTCGAGGACCGCGACACCCTTGCGCCCCTTGAGCAGCTGGGCCAGATCGCCGCCCGGGAAGGGGCGGAACATGGTCAGGTTGACCACGCCGACCGGGATGCCGCGGGTCTGGCGCAGGTAATCGGCCACCGCCTCGGCCGTGGCCACCATGCTGCCCTGGCCGACGATGACGTACTCGGCATCCTCCATGCGGTAGCCGGAGACCCGGTTGTACCGGCGCCCGGTCAGCTGGAAGAACTCCTCCATGCAGGCGTCGGCGATCTCGGGCAGGTGGTCGTAGAAATACGGCCGCTGAGCCGCCACCTGCTGCATGTAGGCGTCCTGGTTCTGCACCGAGCCGGAGAGCATCGGGTTGTCCACATCCCAGATGGCCGGGATGCGCCGGCGCTGCTCGCCGTAGAGCATCCGCTGAGCCGGGGTCGGGCAATCGATGATGTCATCGGCACTGCCCAGGTACTCCTGGATCAGCTCACGCTCGGGGATGCGCAGCGACTCGATCAGGTGCGTGGTCAGGAAGCCGTCCTGACCGACGATGCCCGGGTTGAGGCCCAGTTCCGCGATCTTGTGGGCGATGATGTTCAGGTCCGCCGCCTCCTGGGCATTCTTGGCGAAGACCTGGAAGAAGCCGGTGTCGTCGACACAGTGGTAGTCGTCGTGACCGGCGTGGACGTTCAGCGCGCCCTTGGTGATGGCGCGGCAGCCCATGTTGAGGATGTAGGGCAGCCGCTTTCCGGCGGCGGCGTAGAGCGATTCGTGCATGAACGCCACGCCCTGCGCCGAGGAGAAGTTGATCGCGCGCAGCCCGGTCATCGACAGCCCGGCGGTCATCGCCGCGGCGGCGTGCTCGGACTCCGGCTCAATAAAGATCAGCGAGCGACCGGAGACGTTGATGTGGCCCTTGGAGACCTCCTCGGCCCACATCTCGCCCATGTCCGTGGACGGGGTGATCGGATAGGCGCCGGCGGCGTCCGAGGATTCACGCTCGCACTGGATGACGGCGCTGTTGCCGTCCATCGCCCCGCGAATCCCCTGATACTTCATCACTTCCTGCGATTCAGTGCGCTTGAAAAGCATATCGCCTCCCCTAGCTTGCCCGGCCTGTGGCGGCCGGTGCTCATTTCGAAATCTGTTCTTCCTGTAACCGCCAGACGCCACGCCGCGGCGCCGGCCCGGTCACTTGCCGGCCGGCCAGCCATGCAGCTTGTAGCGCTGTGCCTCAGACGCGAGGCAGGGGTTCCATCCGCGGTAGAGGTTCTTTGCGGGTGATCTTCCGTGCGCCCGCACCCCGTCGGGGCTCACCGTCTTCCAACCAGACAATGGCGCCCGTTGGACAACGTTCAATCGCCACTGGTGAGGCCAGGTCGTTCTTCTCGTAGTCGATGACCGCCAGGTTCTCCTCCATACGGATCAAACCTTCCGGTGCATCGGCCGCGCAGCGCCCGCAGGCGGTGCAGACCACCTCGCAGTGGGATTCGGCCTCGTCCTGCGGATCCTTATTACGGCAATTGACCCACAGGCGGTGGCTTTCGGGTTGCAGGCTGAAGAGGTCTTTTGGACAGATTTCGACGCAATCACCGCAGCCGGTGCATTTTTCGGCATCCACGATCGGCAGGCCATACCGGTTGAGCTCAATCGCGTCGAAACCGCACTCGACCTGGCAATCGCCAAGACCGAGACAGCCCCAGACACAGCCCTTGCCACCGCCGGCAACCAATGCCGCGGCCCGACAGGACTTGAGCCCCTCGTAGCGCGCCCGGGTAGCCGCCACGTGGGTGCCGCCAGCGCAGGCCAGTCGGGCGATTAGCCGCTCCTGGTCGCCTACGCTGACACCGAGCAGGTCAGCGAT
>PULM01000155.1 GCA_003552345.1 Ectothiorhodospiraceae bacterium | reverse complement strand
GCATCAAGGATCCGCAGCGCTCCCTGGACTTCTACACCCGGGTACTGGGTATGCGCCTGGTGCGCCGCCTGGACTTCGAGGAGATGCGCTTTACGCTCTACTTCCTCGCCTTCCTGGACGAGCGCCAGGCTGCCGAGGTCCCCACCGAGGATGGTCCGCGCACCACCTGGAACTTCGGCCGCGAGGGGGTACTGGAACTGACCCACAACTGGGGTGACGAGAACGACCCGGAGGTGGCCTTCCACGACGGCAACAGCGATCCCAAGGGCTTCGGCCACATCGCCATCTCGGTCCCCGACGTCTACCGCGCCTGCGAGCGCTTCGAGGCACTGCACGTGGACTTCGTCAAACGCCCGAGCGAGGGACGGATGCAGGGCATCGCCTTCATCCGCGACCCGGACGGCTACTGGATCGAGGTGGTGCAGCCCGATCTGCTGGAACAACAGGGGATCGGCTGATCATGCCCGGGGTGCTGATGCTCCTCGGCATGGCGGTGCTGATCATCGCCGGCATCGCCATCCGTGAGCGCACCGAGGTGATCAGCAACACCGCCTTCATCCTCGCCGCGGTGCTGCTGATCCTGGCCATCCTCGCCTTTACGCGGACGATCTGAGCCTCAGCGCGGCCGCCCGGCCAGCGCGTGCAGGACCTCACCCAGGCAGGCGGTCAGCCGCCGCGCCGCGTCCAAGTGGAGGAACTCGTCCGGTCCGTGGGCGTTGGAACCGGGCCCGGCGACGCCGGTGACCAGGTATTGCGCTGCGGGGAAGCGCTGCCCCAGCCAGTTGAGCAGCGGGATGGTGCCGCCCTCGCCCATGTGTACCGGCGCCGCCCCGAAGTGGGCGCCCGAGGCCTGCTCCAGGGCCTCGGACAGCCACGCCTCGGGCTCCGGTGCGGCCCAGCCGGAGGCCACCGCATCGGGCTCGAAACGCACCCGGGCGCGGGCCGGCGGGTCGTCGCTGAACAGCGCCTGCAGCCCTTCGGCGACGGCGTCGGCATCGGCCGTGGGCGGCAGGCGGAGCGCCAGCTTGGTGGCGGTGAACGGGCGCAGCACGTTGCCGGCCGCCTCGACCGGCGGCAACCCCTCGGCCCCGACCACCTCCAGCGCGGCGCGCCAGGTGCGATCGAGGATGCGCTCGGCCGGATCCTCGGACTGCGCCTCGACGCCGCGCAGGAAGGGGTAGCGATCGCGGGTCAGGTCGCCGAGCACGGCGCCGGCGTGCTCGGCCTGCTGCCGGCGCAGATCGGGGATGGTCACGCCGCAGAGCCCAGGCAGCACACGGCCGGTCGTCGGGTCTTCAAGGCGACTGAGGACTTGGCGCAGGATGCGGAAGCTCGACGGCACCACGCCACCGGCATCGCCGGAGTGCACCCCCTCACGGAGCACGTCCACGCGCAGGGGGCCGGTGATCATGCCGCGCAGCGAGGTGGTGTTCCACAACCGATCGTAGGTCCCGCAGCCGGCGTCGGGGCAGACGATGAGATCCGGCTGACCGATGCGCGGTGCCAGGGCGTCGAGGTAGGCCGGCAGGTCGAAGCTGCCACTCTCCTCGCAGGTCTCGATCACCAGCACGCAGCGGGGGTGGCGCAGCCCCGCCGCCTGCAGCTCGGCAATGGCTACCACGGCCGAGAAGACGGCGTAGCCGTCATCCACCGCGCCGCGGCCGTAGAGCCGACCCTCGCGCACCACCGGCTGCCAGGGGCCCAGGCCGTCGGACCAGCCGCTGTTCTCCGGCTGCTTGTCCAGGTGGCCGTAGAGCAAAACAGTGCCCGCTGCCTCATCACTGCCAGGCAGGTCCACGAACAGCAGCGGGGTCCGTCCCTCGAGCCGCTCGATCGCCACCTGCGCGGTGGGCAGATGGCGCTGACAGAAGGCCGCCGCCAGCTCCAGGGCCCGGTCCAGGTGGCCATTGGCCGCCCAGTCGGGATCGAAGTGGGGCGATTTGGCGGGAATGCGCACGAACTGCTCCAGCGCGGGCAGCGCCTCCCGGTTCCAGGTTTCGATGACCCGCTGCGTTTCCAGGACGTTAGCCACCTTGTTCCTCCGCCAGTTCTTCAAGCACTTGGTCATGGATCCGGCAGGCCGACTCGTCGGCCAGGACGATGCGGACACGCTGGACACGGCGAAGCTGTGCCGCCACCCGCCGCAAGGTGCCCACGGCGATGCGGGCAGCACGCTCCATGGGGAACCCAAAGGCGCCGGTGGACAGCGCCGGCACCGCCACACTGGCCAGGCCGTGCTCCTCGGCGCGGCGCAGGGCGTTACGGTAGCAGGCGGCAAGCAGCTGCTCGCCGGGCTCGTCGACGCCGTAGACGGGCCCGAGGCAGTGGATGACATACCGGTTGGGCAGAGCGAAGGCGGGGGTGATCACCGCCTGACCGGGCTGGATCGGCGCCAGCGGCCGACACGCCTGGGCCAGCTCAGGCCCGGCGGCGCGGTGCAGCGCGCCGGCCACACCTCCACCGGGGGCCAGCTGCGCGTTGGCGGCGTTGACCACGGCATCACAATCGTCCTGGGCGGCGATATCACCCACCCGGGTTTCCACGATGAGCGCTGCGAATCGTGCCTGCATGCCTCCCCTCCTGAGAACCCTATCCGCCCGGGCTGCACGCATCACCTCCCCGGGGAAGGTAGCACTCAGACCCCGCCCCGGGCCTCGCGGATGGCCTCGTAGGCGGCCCGGATCTGGCGGGTGCGCTCGCCGGCGGCCTCGAGCTCCTGCTCCGACACGCCCCGGGCGATCAACCGATCGGGGTGACTCTGGCTGATCGCGCGCCGGTAGGCACGGCGCACCTCGTCACTGCTCGCCCCGCGGCTGACCCCCAGCAGTCGATAGGCGTGATCCAGCGTCGGGCGCACGCCACGGCGAACCGTGCCGCGGCGCAGCTCGGCCAGCCGAGCGTCGAGATCGGCCCGGGAGACCCCCACCTGGTGCCAGATGCGGCGCAGCAGTCGTTCCTGCGGCGCATCCAGGGCGCCATCAGCCAGCGCCACGCGCAGCTGGAATTCCAGAAAACGGGCCAGCTCCTGGGGACGGTTGCGGCCCACCACCCGGAGCAGACCGAGCACCGGTCGCAGCGGCGCATCAGGGGCCTTGCCGCGATTGAAGATGGTGATCGCCCGCCGCCGGCCACGCTCATCCAGCGGCAGTTCGCCCAGCACCCGGCGCGCCGCGGCGATCTCCTGCTCGCTGACCCGCCCGTCGCTCTTGGCCAGGTGCCCCATGGTCATTGCCGTGGCACCGAGAAAAAGCCGCTGGGTGCGGCCCAGGCCACAACCGCTCCAGACCAGCCCAACGACCTGGGTCAGGCGCACCCAAAGATCGATCAGAGCCCCCACGGCCAACCCCGCCACGGCCCCGGCCCAGCCGGCGACGAGCCAGCCGCCGAGGGTGGCAAGGATCCGCCCCGACCAGCGTCGAACTATGCGGTACGCCTGCTGCATCCACCTCACCTTCCAGCGCGCGCCAAGGATACCGAAGCGGCACCAGCGAGGGCAGCCCGCTTGCATCGAGGATCGCGTTTTACAATGCTCATTGCTCGGGTGACCCTTAGGGGACACGGACGCTGCCAAAAAGAAGGGGAATCATCGTGCCGGACAAGCATGTCGCAGTCGTCGGCGGAGGGATCGCCGGCGCCGGAGCCGCCTGGCTGCTGGCGGGCCGCCATCGGGTCACTCTCTTCGAGGCCGAAGACTACGTCGGCGGGCACACCTGCACCATCGACGCCCGGCTCAGCGATGGCACTCACCCGGTCGACACCGGGTTCATGGTCTTCAACCCGCGCAATTACCCGCATCTGTGCGCCCTGTTCGATCACCTGGGCATCGAGGCCCAGGCCTCCGACATGTCCTTTGCCTGCGCCGATCGCGACGACGATCTGGAGTATAGCGGCGAGAGCCTGCGCGGGCTCTTCGCCCAACGGCGCAACCTGGTGCGTCCAGGCTTCCTGCGCATGGTCTACGACATCCTGCGCTTCAATGGCCGCGCCAAGCGCGATCTGGCCGGCAGCCTCGATGACCAATTACCCCTGGGCGACTACCTGGACGCCGGCGGCTACGGCGCCGGTTTCCGCCGCCACTACCTGATGCCCATGGCGGCGGCGATCTGGTCGGCCTCGCCGAGCACCCTGCGCGCCTTCCCGGCCCGGCGCTTCCTGGCTTTCTTCCGCAACCACGGACTGCTCGATCTGGCCGACCGCCCGCAATGGCACACCGTCACCGGGGGGGCCCGGCGCTACATCGATCGCCTCCTGCCAGCACTCCACGCCGTGCACACCGGCACCCCGGTGCGCCGCGTGCAGCGCCTCGACGGCGGTGGTGTGCGCCTGAGCGGTGACGACGGCGAACTGGGCGAGTTCGACGAGGTGGTCCTGGCCGCCCACGCCGACCAGACGCTGGCCATGCTCGACGCCCCCACCGACGAGGAGGCCCGGCTGCTCGGCCAGTGCCGTTTCCAGGACAACCTGGCGCTGCTGCACACCGATCCTTCCGCCATGCCGCGCCGACGCCGGACCTGGGCCAGCTGGAATCACATCAGCGCCGCCGACGAGCACTCCCGTCGCCCCGTTTCGGTCACCTACTGGCTGAACCGCCTGCAGCGGGTCCCCAGCGAGCAGAACATCTTCGTCAGCCTCAACCCGGTGGATGCCATCGACGACGCCTACGTGCAGCGGCGGCTGGCCTTCACCCACCCGGTCCTCGACGGCGAGGCGGCCGCCGCCCAGGACGCCCTGCCAACGATCCAGGGGCGCGACCGGCTGTGGTTCTGCGGCGCCTGGACCGGCTTCGGCTTCCACGAGGATGGGCTGCGCTCGGCGGTGCGGGTTGCCGAGCAGCTCGGCTGCCCGCCGCCGTGGGGCGGCGAGGCGCGGCCCCCCGAGGCCGACACCGCAACCCCGGCCGGGCAGCCGGTGGGGGAGCCGGCATGATCGAGGCCCCTGCGCTCTACGTCGGTGGGGTCACCCACCGGCGCATGATCGCGCCGCAGTACCATTTCCGCTATCGCTACGCCGCGTTCCTCTTCGACGTGGACGACCTGCCGGCCCTGGACGCCCGCAGCCGACTGTTCTCCTACAACCGCAGCGGTCTGATCAGCCTGCATGACCGCGACTACGGTCCCCGCGACGGGACACCGCTGCGCCCGTGGATCGATACGCTGCTGGCCGAGCGCGGACTGGACACGGCGGATGGGCGGGTCCTGCTGCTGACCGTGCCGCGGGTTCTGCACCACGCCTTCAACCCGCTCTCGGTCTGGTTCTGCCTCGACCGGGACGAGCGCCCGCGGGCGGTGCTCTGCGAGGTGCACAACACCTTCGGCGAGGTCTACGGCTACCTGCTCCATCAGGACGGGGCGCCCATGTCTTTCCCCATCCGCAGCCAAGCCACCAAGGTCTTCCACGTCTCGCCGTTCCTCCCGGTGGACGGCGAGTACCACTTCCGCTTCTCGGCGCTGACCGAGTCGCTGGCCGTGGCCATCGGCTACCACGGCGAGGAAGGGCAGCGGCTATCGGCGGTGCAGACCGGCGCGCGCCGGCCGCTGACCGACGGCCAGCTGCTGCGAATCCTCAGCCGCCTGCCTCCGCCCGGACTCCGCGCCCTGGCCGGCATCCACTGGCAGGCCCTGAAGATCTACCTGCGCGGCGGCCGCTTCCACCGCAAGCCTGAACCACCGAAGGAGCTCGTCGGATGACGCAGATCAGCGAAACCGGATCTGCCCGTACACAACCCGGAGTGCCACTGACGGCACGACCGCTGACCCGATGGCTGAGCCGCTTTCGCACCGGCACCCTGCGCCTGCACCTGCCGGACGGACGCTCGCTGCACTTTGGCGGTGAGATCGACGGCCCCGCCGCCGAGATGACCCTGCACCACCCGGGGCGACTGGTGGCGCGCGTCCTGCACCGGGGCGATATCGGCTTCGCCGAGAGCTTCATGGCCGGCGAGTGGGATACCCCGGCGCTGGCACCGCTGATCCAGGTCATGGCCAGCAACGAGCACGCCTACAACGCCACCCCCGCGGGGCGCTGGTACACCCGGCTGCTGCTCGGGGCATTGCATCGCCTGCGCGCCAACACCCTGCGCGGCAGCCGGCGCAACATCGCCTACCACTACGACCTGGGCAACGACTTCTACCGCCTGTGGCTGGACGAGACCATGACCTACTCCTCGGCGCTCTTCGCCGAGCCGGGCCAGCCGCTGGCCGAGGCGCAGCGCCACAAGTACCGGCACACCCTGGAGCAGCTCGGCGCCCAACCCGGTGAGCGGTTGCTGGAGATCGGCTGCGGCTGGGGCGGCTTTGCCCGGGAGGCGGCCCGCGCCGGGGTGGCGGTCACCGGGCTGACCCTCTCCCGGGAGCAGCTGGCCTGGGCGCAGTCGACGCTGGCCGAAGAGGGGCTGGACGCCGAACTCGACCTGCGCCTGCAGGACTACCGGGAGGTGTCCGGGCAGTTCGACCACATCGTCTCCATCGAGATGTTCGAGGCCGTGGGCCAGGAGCACTGGCCGGCTTTCTTCGACACCATCTACCGCTGCCTGCGCCCCGGCGGGCGGGCTCTGCTGCAGATCATCACCATCGACGAGGCATCCTGGCCGGTCTACACCGGCGGCCCGGATTTCATCCAGCGCTATATCTTCCCCGGCGGCATGCTGCCCACCGAGGGCCGGGTCCGGGACGGCCTCGGCGCCGCCGGGCTGCACTGCGAGCAGGTGACCAGCCACGCCGAAGACTACGCCGATACGCTGCTGGCCTGGCACGAGAACTTCCTCGCCTGCAGCGAGCAGATCCGGGCGCAGGGCTTCGACGAGCGCTTCCGGCGCATGTGGCGCTATTACCTCGGCTACTGCGAGGGCGGCTTCCGCTGCGGGCGCATCGATCTGCAGCGCTTCCAGGTCCAGCGCCCGCATGCCTGACGAGACGCCGGTCTACCCAATCCGCACCGTGGCCGAGCTCACCGGCGTGAACCCGGTCACCCTGCGGGCGTGGGAGCGGCGCTACGGCCTGATCCGCCCGCAGCGCACGGCCAAGGGCCATCGCCTCTACACCGAGGGGGACATCGCCCGGATCCGGCGGATCGTCGAGCTCCTCGACCGCGGGGTGTTGATCAGCCGGGCCCGCGAGGTGCTTGCCGCCGAGGAGAGTGGCGAGGAGATGGCCGCCGGCGACGCCCCCTGGCCGGCCTGGCGCAGCCACCTCGCTCGGGCGCTGGCGCGCTTCGAGCCCGGCGCCCTGGACGGTGCCCTAAGCGAGCTGCTCAGCCTCTACCCGGTGGACCGCGCGGCCAGCCACGTGCTGCTGCCGGAGCTTGCCAAGCGCCTGGCCGGCGACGCCGAGGCCGTGGCCGAGGGGTATTTGCTGGCCGCCTACCTGCGCGGCCGCCTGGGACACCTCGCCAATCGGGCGCCGACGCAGCGCCAGGGGCAGCGCCTGCTGCTGGCCGCACCGGCGCAACCCGGGCCCGCCACCGGCGTCACCGGCGTGGCGCTGTGTATCCTCGCGCTGACCGCCCTGAACCGGGGCCACCACCCGCTACTGCTGGGCGAGGCGGTACCGGCGTCGGCCATCGCCGCCGCTGCCCGGCGCAGCGCTGCGGACCGCGTACTGCTCTACGGCGGCGCCCACCCGCCTGCGGACTGGGACGAGGCCGTGGCCAGCGTGGCCGCTGCCTATCCCGGATGCACAGCGGTCACCGGAGCCGCAGCCGAGCACCCCGATGGCCTACCGGCCGGGGTACGGGCGCTGGCCGGAGAGCCCCATCAGGTCATCGACCACCTCTGCCAACCGCTGACACAGGGAGCTTGAACCTTGTCCACCGCCCTCGTCTGGCTGCGCCGGGACCTGCGCGTGGCCGACCAGCCGGCCCTCGCCCGCGCCGCCCGCGCCGCCGAGCGCGTCGCTCCGCTCTACATCCACACCCCGGACGAGACATGGCCGCGTGTCGGCGCGGCGAGCCTGTGGTGGCTCCACCACAGCCTGGCGGCCCTGGACACCGAACTGGCCGCTGCCGGCAGCAGGCTCTGCCTGGACAGCGGGCCGAGTACGGAGCGGCTGTGTCACTGGGCGCAGGTCAGCGATGCCACCGTGGTCTACTGCACGGCCATCGCCGAACCGTGGGCCCGACAGCAGGAGGCCGCCGTCGCCGAGGCGCTGGCCGGCATCGGGGTGCGCCTGGAGGTCCTCCCCGACGGCCTGCTCACCGACCCGAGCGCCGTCCGCAACCGCGGCGGCACCCCGTACCGCGCCTTCACCCCGTTCTGGCGCAGCGTCCGTGCGCAGCTCGACCCGCCGCGCCCCACCCCGCCACCGGCGCTACCCGGGCTGCCGGAGGCGATCCCGGAGCCGCAGCCGCTGGCAGCGCTGGGGCTGCTGCCGCGCATTCGCTGGGACGAGAAACTGCTCCCCCACTGGCAGCCCGGGGCTGCCGGGGCGCAGCAGCGCCTGGAGGCATTCCTCGGCTCGGCGGCCGCAGACTACGCCGAACGGCGGGACTACCCGGCGCACCCCGGCACCTCGCGCCTCTCGCCCCATCTGCACTTCGGCGAGGTCAGCATCCGCAGCATCTGGCACGCCGTCGAGGAGGCCCGTCAGGCACTGCCGGCGGCGGCGCACGGCGCCCTGGATACCTTCCTCGCCGAGCTCGGCTGGCGGGAGGTCGCCTACCACCTGCTCTGGCAACAGCCGCAGCTGCACGAGACCCCCATCGATGAGCGCTTCAGCCGCTTCGCCTGGCGCGAGGATCCGCACGGCACCCTCCTCGAGGCGTGGCGCCGCGGGGCCACCGGCGTGCCGCTGGTCGATGCCGGCATGCGCGAGCTCTGGGCCACCGGCTGGATGCACAACCGCGTGCGCATGGTGGTCGGCTCGTTCCTGGTCAAGAACCTGCGCCTGCCCTGGCAGCACGGCGAGGCGCACTTCCGCGACACCCTGGTCGACTGGGACCTGGCCAGCAACAGCATGGGCTGGCAGTGGGTCAGCGGCTGCGGGGCGGACGCCGCGCCCTACTTCCGCATCTTCAACCCCGTCCGCCAGGGCGAGCGCTTCGACCCGGATGGCGAGTATGTCCGGCAGTGGGTCCCCGAGGTCGCCGGCCTGCCCAAGAGCCATATCCACCAACCCTGGGCGGCACCCGCCGACGCCCGGGCACGCAGCGGCCTGCGCCTCGGGTACGACTACCCCGAGCCGCTGGTCGATCTGACCAGTAGCCGCAAGGAGGCGCTGGCGGCATTCCAGGCCCTCGGGTAGGGTAGGGGGAATGACAACCAGTACGCCCGTTTCCCAGACCCAAATCCGCAGCCTGCCGCTGCTCCACAGCGGTAAGGTCCGTGACATCTACGCCATCGACGACGAGCGGCTGCTGATCGTCGCCACCGATCGACTCTCGGCCTTTGACGTCGTCCTGCCCGACCCGATCCCCGACAAGGGGGCGGTGCTGACCCGGGTGTCGAACTTCTGGTTCCGCAAGACCGCCCACGTGGCCGCCAACCACCTGCTCGACCCCCCACCGGAATCGGTGGTCAGCGCGGACGAGGCCGATCAGGTGCGTGGGCGCGGCGTGGTCGTCCGCCGCCTGCAGGCCCTGCCGGTGGAGGCGATCGTGCGCGGCTATCTGGCCGGCTCCGGGTGGCAATCGTACCGGCAGGACGGCACCGTCTCCGGCGTGGCCCTGCCCGATGGTCTGCGCCAGTCGGACCGCCTGCCCGAGCCGATCTTCACGCCCACCACCAAGGCGGCCGTGGGCGATCACGACGAACCGATCTCCTTCGCGCAGACCATCGAGCTCATCGGCCCCGACCTGGCCGAGCGGATCCGCAGCATCGCCCTGGAGATCTTCGCCCTGGCCACCGAGCACGCCGAGTCCCGCGGGCTGATCATCGCCGACACCAAGCTCGAGTTCGGGGTTACCCCCGAGGGCGAACCGGTGATCATCGACGAGCTGCTGACCCCGGACTCGTCTCGCTTCTGGCCCGCCGACGCCTGGCAACCGGGCACCACACCGCCGGCATTCGACAAGCAGTACATCCGCGATCACCTGGAGGCGCTAGGCTGGGACAAGCGCCCGCCTGCGCCCCACCTCAGCGACGAGGTGATCGGCAAGACCGCCGAGAAATACCGCGAAGCCGAGCGCCTGCTGACGCAGTAGGCACCCTAGGCACCACCCGCCCAGCGCGGCGGGGGTGGAGCGATCCACGGGGCAGAATTGATCATGAGCAATACAGACGTCGCGAATGTGGTAGAGTCTTCCCGTCAGGGCATGAACCCCGCGGAGTGGATCCCCATGGAGCCAAGCGACTGCGAAAACTGCGCCATCCGCTCCGTCGCCCTGTTCGGCGAGATCGACCCGGAGACGGTGGCCCGGCTTCAGGACCAGGCTCAGGAGTTCCGCGAACCGGCCGGGACCGTGCTCTATGAAGAAGGGGGCAACGCCGATGCCGCCTTCACCCTGCGCGAGGGGATCATCAAGCTGGTCCGCAACCAGCCCGGCGGGCGCGAGCAGATCGTGCGCCTGCTGGTCACCGGTGACTTCTTCGGCGCCGAGGGGCTCTTCGGCGACGGCCACCACCACAGCGCCGTCGCCCTCACCCCGGTCTTCCTCTGTCGGCTGCCGAACCCCCTGCTCGAGCAGCTGCGCACGGCCGACCCGACGTTCACCAACGCCCTGCTCAACCGCTGGCGCCGCGCCCTGAACGAGGTCGAGACCCTGGCCCTGGACCTGGGTGCGCGCAAGGCCGAGGAGCGCGTGGCCTCGTTCCTGCTGCACTGGCAGACCAAGCACGGCCCCCAGGCCGAGTGGCTGCCGCTGCCGCTGTCGCGCAGCGAGCTCGGCGACCTGCTCGGCCTGCGGGTGGAGACGGTCAGCCGGGTGATGGCACGCTGGAAGCGCGAGGGGGTGTTCGAAGAGCGTGGCGGTCACCTGCGCCTGCTCGACGCCGACGAACTGCACCAGTTGGTGGATCACAGCGGCGCCTAGCCTCTCCGCGCCCTACCCCCCGCACCACCCAACGCCCTGAATGCAAACCGCCCCAGCCGGCCGAGCCGACTGGGGCGGTGACTGCAGCGAGCGCCGCAGCGCGTCAGGCGCGCATCAGCGCCACCGTGGTGTCGAGCATGCGGTTGGAGAAGCCCCACTCGTTGTCGTACCAGGCGCAGGCCTTGATCAGGCGGCCGCCCATGGCACGGGTGAGGGTGGCAT
>PULM01000046.1 GCA_003552345.1 Ectothiorhodospiraceae bacterium | reverse complement strand
GCGGGTTGTCGCTGGCCGCATCCAGCTCGCTGGCCACGGTCTGGTTGTGGAAGGTGATGCTGTCCAGCACCGCGCCCAGGGCCTGCGGCAGGCAGCGGATCGAGTAGGGGTCCTGGGGCAGTGGCTGGTCGGGTAGCACGGCGCCCTGACCCTCGGCTAGCCGCGGTGGCAGCCCGGTCCACGGCTGCAGGCGCTGGCTCTCCTCGGCCAGGGTGGTGAGCCAGGCATGGGCTCGCATCTGCCCGGGGTGGGGGCGCACCGCGCCGATGCCCGGGTGGAACGCCTCCGCGTGGCCACCGAGCAGTTCGGCGTAGAGCATCCCGAAGACGGCGCAGATCGCGGCCGCGCGTTCGGCGCCGGCCCCGGTGACGGCGCTGATGCCGGCGGTGGTCGATGTGCCGTTGACCAGGGCAATGGCATCCTTGCCGTCTAGGGTCCACGGTTCCCAGCCCAGGCGTCGCTGGGCGGCGTCGGCGGGCTCCCAGTCACCGCCGTTGATGCGCACCCGACCCTCGCCCATCAGGGCTCGGGCCACGTGGGCCAGCGGGGTGAGATCGCCGCTGGCGCCGACGGTGCCGATGGCCGGGACTTCCGGTACGACGTCGTGCTCGAGCCAGGCCAGAAACCGCTCCACCACCGCCGGGGTGACCCCGGAGTGGCCCCGGGTGACGCTGGCGATCCGCGCCGCCAGCGTGGCGCGGGTGTGGCAGCGCGAGAGCGGCTCCCCCACGCCACTGCACAGGTGGTAAACCAGGTTGCGCTGCAGGGTGCGCGAGGCGGAGGGGTCGATCCGGCTGGTGGCCAGGGGGCCGTAACCGGTGGTCACCCCATAGACCAGCCGGCGCTCGTCGACCAGTTGCTGGAGATAGGTCTCGGCCGCCTGCAGACGCTCCCAGCCGGCTGCCGAGATCGTTGCGGCGGCATTGCCGTATCCGATGCCCTCAATGTCCGCGGCGCTGAGGGCCCCGGCCAGGTCCACCTTGTTCATCCGCTCAGTCCCAGTCCTGCAGTTTGCCCATGGCGTTGCGCGGCAGTTCGGCCCCGATGCGCAGATCGGTGGGGCGCTCGACCGCGGGTAGGTGCTCCCAGGCCCACGCCTCGAGTTCCTCGCGCAGTGTCTCGGGGTCGGCTTCCGCCTGGGCGGGGACGATGAACGCCTTCAGGCGCCGGCGGCTGCCCTCGCCGTGGCTGCGCACGGCACAGGCGGCCACCGCCGGGTGACCCTCGAGCCGGCGGGCGACGTGCTCGGGCGAGACGTTGACACCGCCGATCTGGATCACATCATCGGTGCGCCCACGGGGGTGGAAGACCCGCTCCTGCGTCCAGTGCAAGTGATCCAGTGGCGTCACGGTCATCGTGGTCGCATCGGGCAGGGTGCGCTGCAGGTTGCCGTCGGCATCGCACTGCCAGTAGGGCAGCAGGCGGTAATCCTCGGCGGGGGCCCAGCGCATGCCGATGCCGCCGGTCTCGGTGGCGCCGTAGACCTCGGCCAATGCGTGCAGACCGGCCTTAAGCAGGCCGCTGCGACACGGCGGGTCCAGCGCAGCGGTGGAGCTGATCCCGGTGCCGCCGCAGAAACGATGATCGCTGTCGAGCAGATAGCGCCAGCGTGGCGGGACGGTGGCGATCAGGTCGTCGGCGGCCGGGGAGCGGAGCAGGGTGGCCGGTGCGGCGTGGCTCTCGATGACGGTGCTGCCCAGGGCACGGGGCAGCGCGACGCCGAAGACGAAGCCGTAGAGGTGGTGGACGGGCAGCCAGGCGATGACGCGGGGGTGGTGACCGATGAGGGTCGCCAGGGTTTCGGCCTCCTGGGTCAGGGCCTGCCAGCTGTGATGGTGGGGCTGCGGCGTACCGGTGCTGCCCGAGGTGGAGAAGGTCAGGCCGCTGGTGTGCTGACTGGCGTCGGCGATGAGTTCGGCCATGTCGCCGATCCGGCGCACGGCCAGCAGGCGGTCCTCCACACCGGTCTCATGGAGGCGGAAGAAGCGGTTGAGCGCGCTGGCCAGATTGAGCCGATCCAGGGAGTCTGCGCGGAGCGGTTCGGCATCGAGCCGGGTGTCGGCAGACAGCTGCTGCGCGTCGGGCGGATCGCTGCGGTGCTCGCGGTTTGCAGACAGCTCTTCAGGGATGAGGCTGCGCAGCACGTGCAGCACTTCATCGGCAGTCAGCCCTTGCATCGCTGCATCCTTTGGCGGCTGCCCGCGCCGCGGCGGGCGCGGGCAGGGAGGCTGGTGCTAGACGCGCTTGACGAAGACCCAGTAGCTGTCGCCGGAGAGGGCCTTTTTCATGTGCACCTTCACCTTGGTCGGGGTCATCTGGTAATCGAAGGTGTACTCGAACATGGTGTTCAGGTTGCCCGAGGCGACACCCTCCTTGAACTTGCCAGAAAACTCCGGGCTGTCGGTGCACGGAGCGACGTCCTTGAAGAAGTTCTTGCCGATGACCTGCTTCGGGTCGCGGCCGGTGATGTCGCCCTCTGCGGCGTTGTACTGGAGGATGTTCCCTTCTGCGTCCAGCTGGATGGCGCCGAAGGCGAGGTTGTCCAACTGGCTGTCGTCCATCTTGGCCAGGCTGTTCTCGATGTCCTCGCTACCGAAGGCTACGTGCTCCATGGTGAAGCTCCTTTTGCTGCGACCGGGGGTGAAGGGTGTGGCAAGTCGACGCTGCCACTGAGTACAGAGCATAGATGTACAAGCTTTGTATAACAAGACCCCCTTTGGGGTTATCGGTAGCGCTGGAGCTGGTAAGGCGTGGGGTCCAGTTCACAGGTCCGCCCCTCCAGCTGATCGGCAACCAGACGCGCACTGCCGGCAGCGAAGGTCCAGCCCAGGTGGCCGGCTCCGGTGGCCAGGTGCAGGCCGGCAACCGGGGTGGGGCCCAGGATCGGTGGGCCGTCGCAGGTCATCGGGCGCAGGCCCGCCCACGGTTCGCTGGGCGCCTGCGCCAGCTGCTCGGCCAGGCGTGGGAACCGACTCAGACCCTGGCTGCGGATGGCCTGCCAGCGCCGCTCATCGAGCCCCAGGTCGAAGCCGGTGATCTCCGCCTTGCCGGCGATGCGCAGCCGGTCCCCCAGGCGGGTGACGACCACCTTGCGGGCGTCGTCGATGATCGGCGTCTCCGGGACGCCGGTGGTCCCCTGCAGCGGGATGGTCACCGAGTAGCCCTTGACCGGCTCGATGGGCAGACGAACGCCGAAGCCGCGGGTCAGGGACGGGCTGTAGCTGCCGGCAGCAACCACCACGGCGTCGGCGTCGACCACACCGCGGCTGGTCTCGACCCCTTCCACGCCGGCGGGGCCGCCGAGCAGTCGGCGCGCCGTGGTCCCCAGCCACAGCTCCGCCCCCTCGGCCACCAAGTGCCTGGCCAGGGCGGCGGTGAACTGCAGCGGGTCCCCGCATCCATCGTCAGGGAACTCGATGGCGCCGGCCAGTTGATCAGCGGCGTCGCTCAGCGCCGGCTCCCGGGCCAGGGTCGCCTCCACGTCGAGCACGCGGTGGCGGATGCCCAGGGATTCCACGGCGGCCGCCTCGCGGCGGCCGTGCTCCAGAGCGGTGGGGTCGTCGAAGAGCTTGAGGATGCCGCTGTCCCGGGCCTCGAAGGAGAGGCCGAGCTCATCGCGCCAGGCCCGCGTCCGCTCCACGCCGTAGCGGGCCAGGGCCGCATTGGCGTCGGCGTGGCGCCGGTAGCGTCGGGACGTGGCGTTGGCCAGAAAGCGCAGTGACCAGCTGGGGTTGCGCAGCACGCGCAGCGGGTTGATGCGCAGCGGTGAGTCGGGCTGGCCGAGCCAGGCGATGGCGTCGCGCAGCACCCCCGGCGGGTTCCAGGGCGCGGCGTGGCCGGCGTGCAGCTGGGCGCCGTTGGCGAAGCTGGTCTCCTGGGCGACGTCCGGGCAGCGATCGATGAGGACGGTCTGATGGCCACGGGCGGTCAACTCCCAGGCCACGGAGGTTCCGACCACGCCTGCCCCGACTACAGCGATGCGCATCGGTGTTCTCCCTCGTTTGCGGTTCGCGGACGGTGTCCTCGCGGCCGGTTGGGGGTCACCGCGACGCCTCGCCGCCACGGTAACGGCGCCAGCCTTCGGCGCGCAGCCGGCAGGCCGGGCACTCGCCACAGCCGTAGCCCCAGTCGTGCCGCTGCTCGCGCGTGCCGTGATAGCACGTATGGCTCGCCTCGACGGTCAGGTCTACCAAAGCCGGTCCCCCGAGCTGCTCGGTCAGCGCCCAGGTCTGGGTCTTGTCCAGCCACATCAGCGGTGTGTGCAGGACCAGGCGCTCGGCCATGCCCAGGTTGAGGGTGACCTGCAGCGACTTGATGGTGTCATCGCGGCAATCGGGGTAGCCGGAGAAATCCGTCTCGCAGACGCCGGCGACCAGGTGACGGATGCCGCGCCGGTGGGCGAGGGCGGCGGCCAGGGCGAAGAAGAGCAGGTTGCGCCCCGGCACAAAGGTGTTGGGCAGGCCGCGGGTGTCATAGGCGATCTCGGTCTCGCGGGTCAGGGCCGTATCGCTGATCTCGCCGAGCACACCGGCATCGAGCAGGTGATCGTCGCCCAGGCGCGCGGCCCAGCCCGTATCGAGGTCGTGGACCCCCGTGCGCACCGCTTGCCGGGCTGTGAGCTCTACCTCGTGGCGCTGGCCGTAGGCAAACCCCACGGTCTCGACCCGGGCGAACCGCTCCAGGGCCCAGGCCAGGCACGCCGTCGAATCCTGTCCTCCGGAGAAGAGGACCAGGGCGTGTTCGTCATCCGTGCTGGCGGGTACCCGTTGACGGGGCTCGGCCATGGCCTGATTCCTGAGTCACCGCGGCGTATTCGGCACAGGATAGGGCGTGCGCCCGGTCTCCGCCAGACCCGCCCCGGGGGCGGGAGTGGGTCAACGGTTGTCGGTGCCCCGGCGCGCCGCCAGCAGGGCCTGCTCGGTGGCCGCCCAGCGGATCCCGTCGGCCGGGCCGATGACCTCCAGCCGGCTCTCGCCGCGCCAGGCCGTGGCCTCGGCCCGTACGCCGTCGCCATCGGCGTCGACGCGCAGCCAGTCGCGCCCGGTGCGCATCACGCCCTTGACCCGCTGGCAATCGCGCAGGGTGTCGAGCACTCGCAGCAGGGCCTGGCGGTCGAAGACGTCATCGGGGTGGAAGACCCAGCCGCACGCCGCGGCGCCGCCGCCGGCCTGCTCGGCGCGCACCGGCCGGCCCGGGGCAGGGGTGGCGTCGGTGCCGCTCGGGTGGGCGTGTTCCCCGGCGTGGTGGTGGGGCGGCGCGCCGGTTGCCGGGGCGGCCCGGCCGGCGGGCTCCTCCAGCCAGCCCGGCTGCAGGTGGCCGTGGGCGGTCTCCTCGATGCGCCGCTTGGGCGGGTAGAGCTCCTGTGCCCAGGTGTGGAAGGCCGTGCGCTGGGCGTCGCTGCACAGATCCGTCTTGTGGGCGACGAGCACGTCGGCCAGTTGTGCCTGGTCCTGGAAGGCGGCGTGCCCGAAGACCCGCGGGTCGTCGAGCTGGCGCGGGTCGACCAGGGTTAGGGTGGCGCGCAGGGTGATGGCGCCCTGCTCCTCGAACTCCCGGAGCAGATCGAGGATGCGGGCCGGATGGCCGAGTCCGGTGGGCTCGATGAGGAGTCGGGCCGGCCGGCTGCGGCGCAGCAGGCGGGCGAGGGCGATCCGGAACGGTGCCCCAAGGGTGCAGCACAGGCAGCCGCCGGGCAGTTCCTCGATGGCGGCCTCGCCATCGAACCGGGTGGCATCGACGCCGACATCACCGAACTCGTTGACCAGCACCGCCCAGCGCTCTGCGCTCGGCCGGGCCTCGGCGAGCAGGTGGCGGATGGCCGTGGTCTTACCAACGCCCAGAAAGCCGGTGATCAGATTGGTGGGGGCAGGGGTGTGCATGCCGCGAAGCATACGCCCGGGCGCCGGTGGCCGGCCAGGCCCGTCCGGTGGCTGGCGGTGCTACAATCGACGACCTATGTCTGGGAATACCTTCGGAACGCTGTTTACGGTCACCACCTTCGGTGAGAGCCACGGCCCGGCGCTGGGCGGCGTGGTCGACGGTTGTCCGCCGGGGCTGGCCCTGACCGAGGCCGACCTGCAGGTCGAGCTCGATCGGCGCCGGCCCGGGCGCTCCAAACACACCACCCAGCGCCGCGAGAGTGACCAGGTGCGGATCCTCTCCGGGGTCTTTGAGGGGGTGACCACCGGGACGCCCATCGGCCTGCTGATCGAGAACACCGATCAGCGTTCCAAGGACTATTCGGAGATCGCCCAGCGCTTTCGGCCCGGCCACGCCGACTACACCTATCAGCAGAAGTACGGCATCCGTGACTACCGTGGCGGGGGGCGCTCCTCGGCCCGGGAGACCGCCGTGCGCGTGGCGGCTGGTGCTATCGCCCGCCGCTATCTGGCCCAGCGCCTGGGGATCGAGATCCGCGGGCGCCTGGCCCGTATGGGCGAGATCGAACTCGGCGCCGAGGACTGGTCCGCGGTGGAGGGCAACGATTTCTTCTGCGCCGACCCGGCGCGCATCCCCGAGCTCGAGGCCCTCATCCAGGAGGTGCGCAAGGCCGGTGATTCGGTGGGTGCGGCGGTGGAGGTCGAGGTCCGCAACGTGCCGCCGGGGCTCGGCGAGCCGGTGTTCGATCGGCTCGATGCCGATCTGGCCAAGGCGCTGATGTCGATCAACGCCGTCAAGGGCGTGGAGATCGGTGCCGGCATGGCGGCCGCCGCGCAGCGGGGCAGCGCCCATCGGGACGAGCTGACCCCGGCCGGATTCTCCGGCAACCAGTCCGGCGGGGTGCTCGGTGGCATCTCCAGCGGCCAGGATCTGTTGGCGCGCGCCGCGCTCAAGCCCACCTCCAGCATGCTCATCCCCGGTCGCTCGGTGGATGTCCACGGCGAGCCCGTCTCGGTGGTGACCAAGGGCCGTCACGATCCGTGCGTGGGGATCCGGGCCGTGCCCATCGCCGAGGCCATGGTCGCCCTGGTGGTGATGGATCACTGGCTGCGGCATCGGGCGCAGAACGCCGACGTCGAATCCGGCACCCCGGTGCTGCCCGCCCGCGATCGGGAGTAGCCGTTGAGCGCTGGGGCTCCCGGCGGGGTGCAGGGGGCGCTGCCGTACTGGCGGCTCTCCGGCTTCTATCTCTTTTTCTTTGCCGCCCTGGGCGCGCTGATGCCCTACTGGGGGCCGTACCTGCGCGCCGAGGGGTTCTCTTCGGCGGAAATCGGTCAGCTGCTGGCCATCCTCCACGCCACCAAGATCATCGCCCCCAATGTCTGGGGGGTGCTGGCCGATCGGCTCGACCGGCGCATGGCCGTGGTGCGGGCTGCCTCGGTGGTGGCCTGCCTGGCCTTCTCGGCCATTCTCCTCGCCGAGACCTTCGGCGCCGTGGCACTGGTCATGGCCCTGTTCGGATTCTTCTGGAACGCCGCGCTGCCGCAGTACGAGGCCAACACCTTCAATCATCTGCGCGGGCAGGAGCAGCGCTACTCGCGCATCCGGCTGTGGGGTTCGGTCGGGTTTATCCTGTCGGTGATGGGCATCGGCGAGATGCTCGATCGGGCCGGGTTCGATGCGTTGCCCTATGTCGTGCTGCTGATCTTCGGCGGTCTGGCGGTCTCCAGCCTGATCGTGCCGGAGGCCGGGCGTGCGCGGCAGTCCATCGACGGTGACGGTTTCTGGGAGACGCTGCGCCGTCCGGCGGTGATCGGATTCTTCCTGGCCTGTTTTCTCAATCAGATGGGCCATGGCCCCTTCTACAGTTTCTTCAGTATCCACCTGGAGGATCACGGCTACAGCGGTGGGTTGATCGGGGCGCTGTGGGCCTGGGGGGTGGTGGCCGAGATCGCCGTCTTCCTGGTCATGCACCGGCTGTTGCCCCGTTTCGGGGCCCGCACCCTGCTGACCCTGGCGCTGGCCCTGGGCGGACTGCGCTGGCTGATGATCGCCGCGTGGGTCGATTCCGCCTGGCTGGTGGCGCTGAGTCAGACCTTCCACGCCGCCAGTTTCGGGATCTACCATGCGGTGGCCATCGATGTGGTCAATCGCTTCTTCACCGGCACGGCCCAGGGTCGGGGGCAGGCGCTCTATTCGAGCCTGACCTTCGGCGCGGGGGTGGCGCTGGGCTCGCTGCTCTCGGGCATGGCCTGGGATGTCTTCGGCGGCCAGACCTTCCTGGCAGCCAGCGGGGTGGCTTTCCTCGCGGCGGTCCTGGCGGCGTGGAGTCTGCGCGGGCAGCGAGCCTGAGCGGGGCATTTCCCCCCGGCGGGCTCCGTTCGATATAATCGTGCGGTGAATGTTTTTCAGTCAGTTGATAGAACAGGCCAATGACCGGGAAGACCCTCTACGAAAAGCTCTGGGATAGCCACGTTGTCACCGAGTATGACGACGGCTCGGCGCTGCTCTACATCGATCGTCAGCTCCTGCACGAGGTGACCTCGCCGCAGGCGTTCGAGGGTCTCCGTCTGGCCGGGCGCCAGCCCTGGCGTGTGGCCGCCAACCTGGCCGTGACCGACCACAACGTCCCCACCACCGATCGCAGCCAACCGGTGGAGGATCCGGTCTCGCGGGTGCAGATCGAGACCCTGGACCGCAACTGCGCGGAGTTCCGGGTCACCGAGTTCGGCATCCGCGACCCGCGTCAGGGGATCGTCCACGTCGTCGGTCCGGAGCAGGGCACCACCCTGCCGGGCATGACGCTGGTCTGTGGCGACTCCCACACTTCCACCCACGGGGCGCTCGGTGCCCTGGCCTTTGGCGTGGGGACCAGCGAGGTGGAGCACGTCCTGGCCACTCAGACCCTGGTCCAGAAAAAGGCCCGGACCATGCTCATCCGCATCGACGGGCAGCTGGGGCATGGGGTCACCGCCAAGGACATCATCCTGGCGATCATCGGCCGCATCGGCACCGCCGGCGGCACCGGCTACGCCCTGGAGTACGGTGGCGAGGCCATCCGCGGCCTCTCCATGGAGGGGCGGATGACCATCTGCAACATGTCCATCGAGGCCGGGGCGCGCACCGGCATGGTGGCCGTGGACGACACCACCATCGACTATATCCGCGGCCGGCCCAATGCCCCGGCGGGCGCGCAGTGGGAGCAGGCCGTGGCCAGCTGGCGCAATCTGGTCTCGGATCCGGACGCCGAGTTCGACCGGGTGGGGGAGATGCACGCCGACGAGATCGAGCCCCAGGTGACCTGGGGGACCTCGCCGGAGATGGTCGCCTCGGTGAACCGGCACGTGCCCGACCCGGCCGAGGAGTCCGATGCGGTCCGTGCCCGGGCGATGACCCGAGCCCTGGAGTACATGGGCCTGGAGCCGGGCACCGCGCTCACCGACATCCCCATGGACAAGATCTTCATAGGCTCCTGCACCAACGCCCGGATCGAGGATCTGCGCGAGGCCGCCGCAGTGGTCCGCGGCCGCCGGGTGGCGGAGAACATCCGTCAGGCCCTGGTGGTGCCCGGTTCCGGGGTGGTCAAGCAGCAGGCCGAGGCCGAGGGGCTGGATCGGGTCTTCCTCGAGGCCGGTTTCGAGTGGCGGGAGCCGGGGTGCTCCATGTGCCTGGGGATGAACCCCGACCGGCTCGAGCCCGGCGAGCGCTGCGCCTCCACCTCGAACCGCAACTTCGAGGGGCGACAGGGGCAGGGGGGGCGCACCCACCTGGCGAGCCCGGCGATGGTGGCCGCCGCCGCCATCCATGGCCATTTCGTGGATATCCGGGAGTAGGCGCCGCCCTGCTTCCGGCCCTTGAACGAACGACTGGAAACGCCCATGGAACCTTTCACTCGACACACCGGCCTGGTGGCGCCGCTGGATCGCTCCAACGTCGATACGGACGCCATCATCCCCAAGCAGTTCCTCAAGTCCGTCCAGCGCACGGGCTTCGGCCCCTACCTCTTCGACGAGTGGCGCTACCTCGATCGGGGCGAGCCGGGGATGGACTGCACGAACCGGCCGCGCAACCCGGACTTCGTCCTCAATCAGGAGCGTTATCAGGGGGCCAGCGTGCTGCTCGCCCGGGAGAACTTCGGCTGTGGCTCCTCCCGGGAGCACGCCCCGTGGGCGCTGAAGGACTACGGCTTCCGGGCCATCGTGGCGCCGAGCTTCGCCGACATCTTCTACAGCAACTGTTTCAAGAACGGCCTGCTGCCGGTGGTGCTCGACGGCGCGGTGGTGGACCGGCTCTTCCAGGCGGCCTACGCCACCGAGGGGTACCAGTTGACCATCGATCTTTTCGAGCAGCAGGTCCATACGCCGGATGGTGAGTGCTTCGGCTTCGAGGTGGACCCGTTTCGTAAGCGCATGCTGCTTGAGGGGCTCGATGAGATCGGCGTCACCCTCGAGGAGCAGAGTGAGGCCATCCAGGCCTACGAGCAGCGGCGCAAGCAGGAAGCCCCCTGGCTCTTCCCCGAACCCTGAACCCTGGAACCCGAATAGAACCTATGTCCCACAAGATCCTGCTGCTTCCCGGCGACGGTATCGGCCCTGAGATCACCGCGGAGGCCCGGCGCGTGCTGGAGGCCCTGAACGAGCGCCACGGGCTCGGCTGCGAGATGGAGACAGCGCCCATCGGCGGCGCCGGCTACGACACCGCGGGGCAGCCCCTGCCCGATGAGACCCTGCGCCTGGCGCGGGCGGCCGACGCGGTGCTGCTCGGCGCGGTCGGCGGCCCGCAGTACGACGCGCTGCCCCGCGAGGTGCGCCCGGAGCGTGGTCTGCTGGCGATCCGCTCGGAGCTGGGGCTGTTCGGCAATCTGCGCCCGGCCATCCTCTACCCGCAGCTGGCCGGGGCCTCGGCGCTGCGCGAGGAGGTCGTGGCGGGGCTGGACATCCTCATCGTCCGCGAGCTCACCGGCGGCATCTACTTCGGCCAGCCCCGGGGGATCCGCACACTGGAGAACGGCGAGCGCCAGGGGTACAACACCGAGGTCTACAGCGAGTCGGAGATCGAGCGGATCATGCGCCTGGCCTTCGAGGCGGCGCAGCAGCGCCAGGGGCGGGTCTGCTCGGTGGACAAGGCGAACGTGTTGGAGAGCTCGGAGCTCTGGCGGGAGGTCGCCGAGCGGGTGGCCGCCGACTATCCGGCGGTGGAGCTCTCCCATATGTATGTAGACAACGCCGCCATGCAGCTGGTGCGCGCACCGAAGCAGTTCGACGTGGTGGTCACCGGCAACCTCTTCGGCGACATCCTCTCGGATTGCGCCGCCCAGTTGACCGGCTCCATCGGCATGCTGCCCTCGGCCTCGCTGGATGAGCACGGCAAGGGGCTCTACGAGCCGGTGCACGGCTC
>PULM01000207.1 GCA_003552345.1 Ectothiorhodospiraceae bacterium | reverse complement strand
TCGCTGCGCCACTTCGACGTCATGAACGACGTGGCGGATCACTGCACCATCTGCCACAAGTGCCTCAAGCCTTGCCCGGTGAACATCGACTTCGGCGATGTCACCATCCGCCTGCGAGATATCCTGCAGCGGCGCAAGCAGCGGCGCACGCGCCCGCAGGCGCGGGTGGCCATGGGCTTTCTGAACCTGACCGACCCGCGCCTGATCAACCCCCTGCGCCTGGGCATGGCACGCTTTGGCTTTGCCGCACAACGCCAGGTCTCCCAGGGCCTGCGCCGGCTGGGCGTGTTCCCGCTCAAACGGCGCCCGGGCGGCACCACGGAGCGCTCGAGCATCCCCGCCCAGGCGGTTCACTTCCTCGAGAAGCCGATGCCCTCCAACGTGCCGCCCCAGGGCATGCGTCAGATCCTCGGTGCCGAGGAATCGGACCACATCCCGATCATCCGCGACCCGCAGAAGACCGATGAGAACAGTGAGGCGGTCTTCTACTTCCCGGGGTGCGGCCCGGAGCGACTGTTCAGCCAGGTGGGCATGGCCACCCTGGCCATGCTCCATGACGCCGGGGTAAAGACCGTTCTCCCTCCGGGGTACCTTTGCTGTGGCTACCCGCAGCACGCCGGCGGCTACATCGATCGCGCCAAGCAGATCACCACCGCCAACCGGGTGCTCCTCCACCGGGTGGCCAACACCCTGAACTACATGGACATCCAGACGGTGGTCGTCTCCTGCGGCACGTGCATCAGCCAACTGGAACTCTACGAGTTCAACCGGATCTTCCCGGGATGCCGCCTGATCGACATCCACGAGTTCCTGCTCGAGAAGGGCTATCGGCTGGAGGGCAGCGATACCACGCAGTACCTCTATCACGACCCCTGCCACCCGTCGATTAAGACGCAGAACCCGACGAGCGTGGCCACGGAGCTCATGGGCCAGCCCGTGCAGCTCTCCGACCGCTGCTGTGGTGAGTCCGGGATCTTCGCCGTCTCCCGTCCGGATATCTCCAGCCAGGTGCGTCATCGCAAGCAGGAAGAGATCCGCCAGGGCGTGGAGTCGCTGACCGGGGCCGAGCGAGCCGAAGACGGCAACGTGCGAATGCTGACCACCTGCCCGTCGTGTCTGCAGGGCCTGTCGCGCTATCGCGAGGACACCGGCGTCGAAACCGACTACATCGTCACCGAGATGGCCCGCGAACTCCTCGGCCAGGACTGGCAGGAGCGCTTCACGGAGCAGGCCCGCAAGGGCAGCCTGGAGAAGATCCTGCTGTGATGAGCGCAGGGTAGGCGACGGTGCGCGAGCTGATTGACGAGCTGCTGTGGCGATCCGGCACCTGGGTCCACGGGCATGTCCACGACATCGCCCTGGCCCTGGTGGCCACGCTCCTGGTGGTCTACGGGGGCAGCATCAACCGCTTCGTCGCCCGCCCCCTACGGCCCTATCCGTGGCTGATGCGCGTCGGTGCCTTTGTCCTGATGTGCGCCTTCGGCTACGGCCTGGTCACGGTCTGGGTCACGCCCCTGCTTGCCGAGGCCCTGCTGTATATCGAAACGCGCTACCTGGGCGTGGCGGTCATCGGCGCCTTCCTGGTCATCGGCTGGCTCGCCGAGCGCCGCAACCAGATCTGACGGCACCGTAGCGACCTCACCACAAGGAGTTCCACCATGCTGATCCTGCTGCTGGGCCTGATCCTGTTCCTCGGCACCCACTCGATCCGGGTTGTCGCCGACGATTGGCGGACCAACCAGATCGCCGCCTACGGCGAGATCCCGTGGAAGGCCGCCTACTCGGTGCTCTCGCTACTGGGGCTGGTTATCGCCATTTACGGCTACGGGCTGACCCGGGTCGATGCCATCTGGGTGTGGACACCCCCTACCTGGACAGCGCACCTGATGGCGCTGGTGATGATCCCGGCCTTCATCCTGCTCTTCGCCGCCTACGGGCCGGCCAACCGCATTCGCAACGCCATCGGCCACCCGATGCTGCTGGCGGTAGCACTGTGGGCCCTGGCCCACCTGATGGCCAACGGGCGCCTCGGTGACCTGGTCTTCTTCGGCGCCTTCCTGGCCTGGGCCGGGGTGACCTTCGTCTCGGCGCGGGAACGGGATCGTCGTCAGGCCACGCCCCCGGCCGAACCGAAACGATTGGGGGATGCCTGGGCCATCGTCGGGGGGCTGATCGGCTACATCATCTTCGCCCTCTTCCTCCACGTACCGATCACCGGCGTCCCCGCCCACTTATAGGGGCCGACACCCGATGGTGGGTCCCGCCAACCAACGGGACCCGCTCGTCAGGTGCCCGACCCGCCGGCCGCACGGGACCATGCTTTGGGGAACAGGCTGACCACGGCACCGCCGCGATACATGCCGACCCCCACGGTTCGCCCGCGGTGGCGCAGGAGCACATGGCCGGACTCCGTGAGCCGCTGGCAGCGTTCCGGCCCGGGGAACAGCGCCTCGCGGCGGAAAAAGGCGTAAACCTCGTCCCGGCCAAGCTCCAACACGGGGCCGTGAGCGTGGTGCCCCAACGCCATGACCCCGGCCGTGGCGGGCTTGGGGGGCCGGGTCTGCGCCCGCACCGCCGGGATCCCGCTGCGCACCACCGGTACCCCGCCGGCAGCGTTGTGACCGGATGGCACCACCTTGGCGTACTTGCCACCCTCGAAGAACGCGGTCAGCCCATCGAGCACGCTCGACGGCACCCCCAACTCCTCGGTAAAGGTCCGCAACAGATCCCGGGCGCGCGGCTCATCGCCCATCGCAGGCCCATCATCAGCGGACCCATCACCGCCGTCGACGCGACGCAGCACCGCCGCGAAAAAACCGCCGGTATCATTGTGATGGGGCCACAGACGAGCGCAGGCGGCCATCTCGGCGCCGTAATGGGCCCCGTCCCAGGCCTCCAGTCCCGGGCTCAGGTGCAACCCCGGAAGCCGCGCAGGCACCAGCTCGAACGTGCCCGGGGCGCGGGCCAGCGCCGCGGCGACTACCGCCTCGTTCTCTTCCGGGGCGAAGGTGCAGGTCGAGTAGACCACCGCACCCCCGGGCCGCGTCAGCGCCATTCCACGCAGCAGCAATCGCTGCTGGCGCTGGACGAGCCGCTCGCGAAAGGCCGGCGAAGTCGGTTCGGCGGCGGTGGCGGTCTTGCGGAACGTGCCCTCGCAACTGCACGGGGCATCCACCACCACCTTGTCAAAGCGCCCCACAGCCCAGGGCATGCCCTGCCCATCGCGAACCGTCTGGGAGACATTGACCAGCCCGTGGCGCTTCACCGCCTGCCCCAACGCCCCCAGCCGGCCACCGCTGGCGTCATTGGCGACCACCGTTCCCCGGTTGCCCAGGGCATCCGCAACCTGGATCGTCTTGTTCCCCGGGGCCGCGCAAAGATCAAGCACCCGTTCGCCAGGCTGCGGGTCCAGCAGCTGAACCGGCAGCAGCGAGGCGGCCTCCTGGATCTGGTAGAGGCCCGCGATCGCACCCCAGTGATGGCCGGGCCGAAAGCCGTCGTCGACCAGCAGGGCGTCCCCCTGCCAGCCAAGCGGCCGCGGGTGCCACCCCTCGTCCTGCAACAGGCGTGCGAGCTCATCCCGGGATAACCGCGTGGTGTTGGCGCGCACGCAAGGGTTCAGCGGTCGCTGCAGCGTGTCGCAGAAGGCCTCCCAGTCATCGATCAGCGGCCGGTAGCGGGTATAGGCGCTCTCGCCCTGAGCCAGATCCTCGGGCGGCTGATAACGCTCTCGTCGGGCCACGTTCCCTCCAGACAAAACGCTCCATTTTAACCGCCGAACCGGCCGCACGGCACGATGTCTGCCTCGACCCACCCTTCCCAATAACCCTGCAAAACATGCGACACTAGAATCGGCTCGGATAGCCCCGGCATGGCCCCCGGATCCGGCCAGGTCGGATGATGCGGGAGGAGAGCGATGCGACGAACGGGGGGCGATGGTGGCAAGCCCGCCACGGGCCTCGAAACCCCCGGGCCCAGTGGATCGTCGGTGGGCACGCAGACGTGGCTGGCAGCGCTGGACGCCATCGAGGTGCCGATCTTCATCCACGACGCAGAGCACCGGATCGTCGAGGCGAACCGGGCCTACTGCAAGCAGGCGGGCCTCGCCGCCGAAGAGCTCGTTGGCCGCCCCTACTACGAGATCTTCCCCAGAGGCGATGGCCCGCTACCCGCCTGCCTTCGCGAACTCTCCGCCGCGCACAGCGGTAGCGGACGAACCCCAACTCAGACCCTGGACCCAGAGGAAGACGTCTTCTGCAGCGACACCGGCGAGACCTTCCGATCGCGCGCCTTCACCGTTCTGGATGAGGACGGCGCGTATCGACATTCGGTTCATATCCTGGAGCACATGGCCGAACCCCGCCGCCCGCCGCGCGAACAGCAAAGCCGGATCCAGCAGGCCCTGTTCGAGCGCGAGGAGCAGCTGCACCGGGTCTTCGAGAACATGACCGAAGGGGTTCTCGTGATCACCTCGCAGGGCGCGGTACGCTACGCGAACCCCAGCGCCGCGCGGCTCTTCACTCGCGATCGCGGTGAGGACCTGCTGGGGGCTGAGATCGGCCTGCCGATCGGCGGCCCCGATGCCCAGGAGATCGAACTGCGCAGCCCAGACGGGGGCCTGCGCACCGTCGAGATGCGGGTGCGTGAGATCCGCTGGGACGAACAGCCGGCCCATCTGCTGAACCTGCGCGACGTCACCGAGCGCAAACGCACCGAGACGGCGCTACGCCAGGCCGCTATCGTCTTCGAGGAGGCCCGCGAGGCCATCCTGGTCGTTGATGCGAGGCACACGGTGGTGGCCGTCAACCCGGCGTTCACCGAGATCACCGGGTACGCCGAGCAGGAGGCCTTGGGCAAGCCCCCCTCCTTCCTCTACTCAGGCTTCCACGACGAGGCGTTCTATGCGGCCATTCGCCGGGCCCTGGCTGAGTCCGGTTACTGGACCGGAGAAATGTGGAACCGCTGCCGGGACGGCACCACCTTCGCCAGCCTGGCGACCGTGCGAGCGGTCTATGACGGGGCTGGAACGCTGACCCACTACATCGCTGTCCTTGCCGATATCTCCAGGCTCAAGGAGTACCAGAGCCAGCTGGAGCGGATCATGCACTCCGATCCGCTCACCGGGCTGCCCAACCGGCTGGTCTTTCAGGATCGTCTCGACCAGGCCCTGGTCACCACGCAGCGGCACACAGGCTTCTTCGCCGTTCTCTCGCTCGATCTCAACGACCTGAAAGCGATCAACTACAGCCTAGGCCACGCCGTGGGAGATGCCATCCTGCAACAGCTCGGCCAGCGTCTGCGCGAGCACCTGCGCGAAGAGGATACCGTGGCACGCCTGGGTGGGGACGAGTTCGGGGTCCTGTTGCTCGGCGTCCGCGATGCCGGCGAGGTGGCAACCATCACGGATGGCCTGGGCCGCGCACTGGATGTGCCGTTTCAGATCGGCGACCGAAGCATCCCCATCGCGGCGAGCATCGGCATCGCCGTCTACCCCGAGCAGGACGGCGGTGCTGCCGACCTCTTTCAGCAGGCCAATGCGGCAATGCATCAGGCCAAGCGCGAGGGGGTCACCTACCGCTTCTTCAGCGAAGAACTCACCGAGCAGGCCCGGGAGCGGGGACAGTTGGGCAGCGACCTGCGGCACGCGCTCAGCGCCGGCGGTCTGGAACTGCACTACCAGCCCCAGGTCGACTTGAGCTCCGGCGCCTGGGTGGGGCTGGAGGCCCTGGCCCGCTGGCACCATCCGCAGCAGGGGTGGATCAGCCCGGAGCGGGTCATCCCGGTGGCCGAGCGCATCGGCCTGGTTACGATGCTCGGCGCCTGGGTGCTGGAACAAGCCTGTCGGCAGGGCCGCGCCTGGCTGGACGCGGGGTTCGACTTCGGCCGGCTAGGCGTCAACTTCGCTGCACCCGAACTGGCCGCACCGGACCTGGCCGAACGGGTGCTGGCGACCCTGGAGCGCACCGGGTTGCCCCCTCAGCGCCTGGAGATTGAGGTCACGGAGCGGCTGCTGGTGGACCCGGATCCCGCGGTCATCGAGCAGCTGCAGCGGCTGCGCGAGCACGGCATCACCGTCGCCCTTGATGACTTCGGTACCGGCTACTCCGCGCTGAGCTACCTCCGCGACCTGCCTGCCGACCGGCTCAAGATCGATCGCAGTTTTGTCAACGGGCTGCCCGAAGATCCGCGCACCCTGGCCATCGCCCAAGCCATCGCCGGCCTGGGCCGTAACCTGGGGTTCGACATCATCGCCGAGGGGGTCGAGACACCGGCACAGCGCGAGGCCCTCATCGGCATCGGCTGCCCCCACGCCCAGGGATTTCTGTTCGCCCGGCCCCTGCCCGCGGCCGGCGTCGCGGCCGCTGCCCCTGACTTTCCCCGCGCCGGCG
The DNA here is from genome assembly GCA_003552345.1 of Ectothiorhodospiraceae bacterium. Lineage (GTDB taxonomy): Bacteria > Pseudomonadota > Gammaproteobacteria > Nitrococcales > Halorhodospiraceae > Halorhodospira. Next base: position 5,071 of record PULM01000207.1, on the reverse strand, counting down.
CCCCTCAGAGCCGCGGTGGTGGTGAGGCCGGGCGTGCGAAGTAGAAACCCTGGACCAGGTCGATACCGGCGTTGCGCAGCCACTCGAACTCCTCCTGCTCCTCGACCCCTTCGCCCACCGTGGTCGTACCCAGGTTGCGCGCCATCCCGATCATGGCCTCGACGATGGTCGCCTGCCCGGCGTTGCGGTGGACGTTCCGGATCAATTCGCGGTCAATCTTGACGAAGTCCGGCTCCAGGTCCTTGAGCAGGTTCAGCGAGCCGTAACCCGCCCCAAGGTCATCGAGGGCGATGCGAAAGCCGCCCCGGCGATACTGATCGACGATATGGCGAAGGTGGCGGTGATCGGAGATCGCCTCGCTCTCGACCACCTCGAAGACGATGCGCCCTGGATCGAGGCCGAGTTTCTCCACCGCCCCGACCGTCGTGCGCAGACAGAAGGCGGGATCGTAGATCGCCGTGGGGCGGAAGTTGATGAACAGGTTCTCCTCGATCCCCTGCGCGTGGCTGTCGCGGATCGCCGCCACACGCGCCAGGCGGTCGAGGTAGAACTCCAGGTCCGCCGACTCTGCGGCCTGGAACATCGCCCCGGGCGTGATCGGTCCCCCGTCGCCATCAATCCCGCGCATCAGGCACTCGTAGGCAAACACCCGCTGGTCTCCCTGCGCCTCGATGATCGGCTGGTAGTGGATCTGCACCTGCTCGTTGCGGATGACCTCCAAAAGCCAGTCGTGCTCGCCGCGGGCCACCCAGGTGGAGAGCGGACGCGACTGGAACAGCGATCCGGGGTGGAAGGCTTGGCCATCTTCCATGAACACGGCGGAGCCAGCGGCCATCTCCGGCTCGCTCATCAGCGGCTCCAGGGCACTGAGCAGACTCGGCAGGGCCTGCGCCGGCACCTCGACGCCCATCACCCCCGCTGCCGGGAAGCGAACCCGCCAGCCGGCGTCCTGCAGATGGACATAGACACGATCCCGCGTGTGCTGCAGCGGCGGAGCCAGGTAGAAGGTGCCCCCGGCGTCGCTGAGTTCGGGCAATTCCGGGCTGCCGGGGCAGATGGTGGGGACTTCGATGCTCATTCCGGTGCTATTTCCTAGGCGGCGCCCAACAGAGGGGCGGAGAGACCCGCGTCACTGATGGGTTTCTTAGGACAGCGTAAAGCATTTGGCCGGACCGCTCCCATAGGCAACGCGGCGAATCTGGCACAATAACCGCCACCCCTCCGTCATTGGGAGCCACGGGATGGGCGATCCACGCACCGCCTCCACGGGCATCGCCGGCCTCGACGAGATCCTCGACGGCCTGCGCCTGGGGGACAATGTGGTTTGGCGTGTCGAGGATCTCGACGACTACCGCGCCTTCCTGCAGCCGTTCGTCGAAACCGCCCAGGCCCAGGGGCGTGCCATCATCTACCTGCGTTACGGGCAGCACGCCCCCCTGCTGGAACCGGGGCCCGGGGTTCGATTGGTCGAGATCGACGCCCGCGGCGGCTTCGAGGCGGTCACCAGCCGCGTCTATCAGCTGATCACCGATTACGGGCGAGGCGCGTTCTACGTCTGCGACTGCCTCAGTGATCTCCTGCAGGCGTGGACCACCGATTACATGGTGGGCAACTTCTTTCGCGTGGTCTGCCCGTACCTGTTCGAGCTCGACACGGTCGCCTACTTTGCCCTGCACCCGCGCAGTCACTCCCACGAGACCCTGGCACGGATCCGTGAGACCACCCAGGTGCTCATCGACGTCCGCCGGGCCGGCGATGAGATGCATGTCCAGCCGGTCAAGGTCTGGCAGCGGTACTCCCCGACCATGTTCCTGCCCCACCGCCGGCGCGGGGAACGCTTCACGCCGGTGACCGACAGCAGCGACGCCACTCGACTGCAGGACTGGCTGGAGCGCCAGCACCCGGACAACGGCCAGCTCCGCTTGCTCGACTACTGGGACCGCCTCTTCCTCAGTGCCGAGGAGCAGTTGCACCAGCCCACCGATGATCCCCAGCGACGCGCGGTATTGGAGGAACTGCTGGCAGCGCTGATCGGCCACGATCCGCGGTTGCTGGAGCTGGCACGCACCTATCTCGACCTTGACGACCTGCTGGGCGTGCGTGCACGGATGATCGGCAGCGGCTACATCGGCGGCAAGGCGGTCGGGATGCTGCTCGCCCGCAACATCCTGCTCACCGAGGACGGCCCGCGCTGGCTGGGCGCGCTGGAACCCCACGACTCCTTTTACCTGGGTTCCGATGCCTACTATGCGTACCTGGTCCACAACGGCTGGTGGCCGCGGCTGATGCGCCAGCGCACCGAGGCCGGCTACTTCGAGGAGGGGCGCGAGCTGCACCGGGTCATGCTCGAGGGCGAGATGCCGCCAGAGATCCGGCCGGACCTGGAGCGCATGCTCGATCATTTCGGCCAGTACCCGATCCTGATCCGCTCCAGCAGCCTTCTGGAAGACGGCTTCGGCAACGCCTTCGCTGGCAAGTACGAGAGCATCTTCTGCGTCAACCAGGGGAGCCCGGAACATCGGCTGGCCGAGCTCGAGGACGCCATCCGCCGGGTCTACGCGTCGACGCTGGCCGAGGACGCCCTGGTCTACCGCCGTCAGCGGGGGATCGACCGCCTGGAGGAGCCGATGGCGCTGCTCATGCAGCGGGTCAATGGCCGCTACCACCGCCACCTCTACCTCCCCGATGCCGCCGGGGTCGGCGTCTCCCGCAACCCCTTCGTCTGGGATGCGGCGCTCGACCCCAAGGCGGGCATGCTGCGCCTGGTCATGGGCCTCGGCACTCGGGCGGTGGATCGCATCGGCACGGACCACGCCTGCGTCGTCGCCCTGGACCAACCCCACCGCCGGCCCTTCCGCGACCGGGAAGATCTCTACCGGTTCTCGCAACACGAGGTGGACTGCCTGGACGTCAACGCCAACACCCTCGCCTCGCTGCCCCTGCGCGAGCTGGTGATCCAGGCCGACGACCTACCCCTGGAGCGACTCGGCGAGCTCGACCGCGCCGCCACCCGTCGGGCCCGGGAACTCGGCGACGGCACGCCGGTCTGGCGGCTGACCTTCACGCCGCTGCTGCGCAGTGCCACCTTCGTCGAGCGGGCCGGCGCCATGCTCCAGACCCTGGAAGCCGCCTATCAGCACCCGGTGGATGTGGAATTCACCGTGCACCTGGACGAGACCGGCACCGCCTCCTTCAACCTGGTCCAGTGCCGCCCCCTGCCCACGCGCGGCGAGGGCTCGCTGGCGCCACTGCCCGAATCGGTGCCCGAGGAACGACTGTTCATACGCAGCGAGGGCCACTTCATGGGCGGCAACCTCGATCTGCACCCGGGGCACATTCTGCGGGTCGACAGCAGCCGCTACGCAGCCCTGAGCCGTGAGGCGAAGCATCAGGTGGCCACACTCATCGGCGTGCTCACCCGCCGCTTGGCCGAAGAGGACCCCGGCGCACCCATTGTGCTCATCGGACCGGGCCGGTGGGGGACCAGCAGCCCAGAGCTGGGTGTGCCAGTCGGCTTCGCGGACATCAGCCGCGTGGCGGTCCTCGCCGAGGTCGCGGAGATGGGATCGGAGGTGGTGCCCGATCTCTCCTTCGGGTCCCACTTCTTCCAGGACCTGATCGAATCGGGGATCGCGTACGTGGCGCTGTTCCCGGGAAGGCCCGGCAGCACCTACCGGCCGCAATGGCTCGACGGCGGCCCGGCACAGCCTGCCGGGACGCCCCGCGGCCAGGGCGCCCCCGACGACGTATCGGCGGCGGTCGAGCACTTCCGCGTTCCGCCCGGAAGACTGCGCCTCGCCGCCGACCTCGTCGAGCAGCGCCTTTGCGCCTATGAGCCCTAGATCAGCCCCATGGCCACCATGGCGTTGCTGACCTTGATAAAGCCGGTGATGTTGGCGCCGGTGACATAGTCCCCGGGCACACCAAACTCATCAGCGGTCTCGTAGCAGTTGCGGTGGATGTCGACCATGATCTCGTGCAGCCGCTCCTCGGTGTGCTCGAAGGTCCAGGAGTCGCGGCTGGCGTTCTGCTGCATCTCCAGGGCGCTGGTGGCCACCCCGCCGGCGTTGGCCGCCTTGCCGGGGCCGTAGGCGATCCGCGCCTCCTGGAACATCCGCACAGCCTCGGGCGTGCACGGCATGTTGGCCCCCTCGGCCAGCGCGGTGCAGCCGTTGTTCAGCAGCTCCCGCGCATCCTTGCCACTGAGCTCGTTCTGCGTCGCGCAGGGCAGCGCCACGTCACAGGGGACGGTCCAGATGTTGCCGTCCTCGACGAACCGGGCCTTCGGCCGCTCGTCGGCGTAGACCGAGATGCGCCGCCGCTCCACTTCCTTGATGCGCTTGATGCGATCCAGGTCGATGCCATCCTCGTCGACGACGATGCCACTCGAATCGGAGCAGGCGATGACCTTGCCACCGAGTTTGCGGACCTTGTCCATGGCGTAGATCGCGACGTTGCCCGAGCCGGAGACGACGCAGGTCTTGCCCTCCAGTTCCTCGCCGCGGGCCTTGAGCATCTCCTGCAGGAAGTAGACCGTGCCGTAGCCGGTCGCCTCTTTGCGGGCCCGGCTGCCGCCCCAGCTCAGCCCCTTGCCGGTGAAGACCCCGGATTCGTAGCGGTTGGTGATCCGCTTGTACTGGCCGAATAGGTACCCGACCTCGCGCTGACCAACGCCGATATCCCCGGCGGGCACGTCGGTGTACTCGCCGAGATAGCGGTAGAGCTCGGTCATCAGGCTCTGGCAAAAGCGCATGATCTCGTCGTCCGAACGGCCCTTCGGATCGAAGTCGCTGCCGCCCTTGCCGCCGCCGATGGGCATCCCGGTGATGGCGTTCTTGACCACCTGCTCGAAGCCGAGGAACTTGATGATGCCCAGGTAGACCGAGGGGTGAAAGCGCATGCCGCCCTTGTAGGGACCCATGGCGCTGTTGAACTCCCCCCGGAAGGCGCGGTTGATGTGGATCTCGCCGTTGTCGTCCTGCCAGGGAACCCGGAAGATGATCTGCCGCTCGGGCTCGCAGATCCGCTGGATGATCTTGTGGTCGGCAAACTCCGGGTATTTGCTCATCAC
>PULM01000092.1 GCA_003552345.1 Ectothiorhodospiraceae bacterium | reverse complement strand
TCATGGGCCAGACTCAGCGTCACGCCACGAAGCACCGGATCGGTGGCATACCCCAGATCCACCCCGTCCAGGGTCAGCAACGGGTTGGCCGCCGCCGGGGCGTCGACAAACTCGAACGTGAAAGGCGAGTCGGCGTGTGCCGGGGCCAGGCGCTCCATCCGCTCCAACGCCTTGATCCGGCTCTGTGCCGCGCGCGCCTTGCTGGCCTTGGCCCGAAATCGCTCGACGAACCGCTGCATGTGAGCGATCTCGCGCTGCTGCTTCTCGTAGAGCGCCTGCTGCCGGGCCAGTCGCTCGGCCCGCTGGCGCTCAAAATCGCTGTATCCGCCGCGATAGAAATGGAGCTGGCGCTGCTCGATGTGGAGCACGCCATCGACGACCCGATCGAGCAGTTCCCGGTCGTGGGAGATCAGCAGCAGCGTGCCGGCGTATTCGCGCAGCCACTGCTCCAGCCACAGAACGGCCTCCAGGTCGAGGTGATTGGTGGGCTCATCGAGCAGCAGCAGATCCGAGGGAGCCATCAACGCCTGGGCCAGGCTCAACCGCACCCGCCAACCGCCGGAGAAGGCCGAGACCGGGCGCTGCCCGTCGCCGGGGGCGAAGCCCAGCCCGTTTAAAAGCTCCTCGGCCCGCGCCGGCGCGCTGTAGCCGTCCGCCGCCTCGAGCCGGGCGTGGGCGGCCGCAATCCGGTGGCCATCCGCAGAACGCTCCGCAGCCGCCACTTCCTGCTCCGCCTGACGCAAGGCCTGGTCCCCGTCCAGGACGAACTCCAGCGCCGGGCGCTCCAGGGCCGGCGTCTCCTGGGCCATCCAGGCGACCCGCCACCCACCGGGGCATTGCAGCTCGCCACGGTCGGTGGCCAGCTCGCCGCGCAGCAGCGCCAGCAGGCTGCTCTTCCCCGACCCGTTGGCGCCGATCAGCCCAATCTTGTGGCCGGGGTCGATGGTGGCACTGGCCCCTTCGAGCAGGGGCTCAGCGCCGCGGCGCAGGGTGATATCGTTGAACCGAATCATGCCCGCCATGGTAACAACCGCAGGCGGGCCCCCGCGTGCCAAGCCGATGAGAAAGGGAGGCTCATGGACCGCCTGGAACAGTTTCTCGACCGCGCTGAACGCCTGCTCGAGCGCATCGAGCCTCTGCTACCGCCCGCGCAGACGGCACCGGACTGGGATGCCGCCACCGCTTTCCGGTGGCAACGTCGTGCCGAACGCGGCTATCTGGAGCCGATCGCGGTCACGCCCCGGATCGAGCTCGCGCACCTACACGGCATCGAGCGCCAGAAGACGACCCTGCTGCGCAACACCCGACAGCACCTCACCGGCCTGCCGGCGAACAACGCACTGCTGTGGGGCGCACGCGGCACCGGCAAATCGTCGCTGATCCAGGCCCTGCACCGCGCCTTCGCGGCGCAGGGCCTGCGCCTGATCGAGATGGAACCCGAGCACCTCATCGATCTGCCCCACCTGCTGCCGTTGCTCGCGCAGCGCCCGGAGCGCTTTATTGTCTACTGCGACGACCTCTCCTTCGACGCCAGCGACCACTCTTACCGAGCCCTCAAGGCGGTGCTGGACGGCTCACTAAGTGGCTGCGCCGACAACGTGCTGCTCTACGCGACCTCGAACCGGCGCCACCTGGTCCCGGAGCAGATGGCAGACAACGACCAGGCGCGCATCAGCGGCGGCGAGCTCCACCACGGTGACGGCGTAGAGGAGCGCATCTCGCTCTCGGAGCGCTTCGGGGTCCGCCTTTCCTTCCACCCATTCGCCCAGGAGCGTTACCTGGAAATCGTGCGCAGCTGGATCGAGCACCTGGGAGGCAGCGATGGCGACAGCGAGGCGGTGCGGCAGGCGGCTTTGGCCTATGCGCTCGACCGCGGCTCGCGCAGCGGGCGGGTGGCCTGGCAGTTCGCCCGGGACTGGGTTGGCCGCCAGGGCCTGCCGGAGCCGGATCCCTGATGAAAAAAAGCCCGGCTCGAGGGCCGGGCTTTTCGGGAGGTGGCGCGCCGGGGAGGATTCGAACCCCCAACCTTCTGATCCGTAGTCAGATGCTCTATCCAGTTGAGCTACCGGCGCTATAAAGCGCTTTATTCTGCCGTTGACTGCTTACCGAGTCAACCGTTGTTTTTGGCGGAGAGAGAGGGATTCGAACCCTCGAAGGGCTTTCGCCCTTACTCCCTTAGCAGGGGAGCGCCTTCAGCCACTCGGCCATCTCTCCGTAGGCTGCGTACCTTAAGGTATAGACCCCCTTCGCGTAAACCCTCGCGCTACTGCGAGTCAGCACCCTGGCCGGAGGCAGCCTCCGGAAGGTCACCGTCCTTCTCGTGGCGGATCCGCTCATAGATCTCTTCACGATGCACGGAGACGTCCCGCGGCGCATTCACACCGATCCGCACCTGGTTCCCCTTGACCCCGAGCACCGTGACACTGACATCGTCCCCGATCATCAGCGTCTCGCCCACTCTCCTGGTGAGTATAAGCATCGAACTTACTCCTTCGTTATGCCACCGCCACCGGCGCCTTTTGAGCGGGCGGCCGCTTCGCCCGACGAGCCACCGGCGGGCGCGGGTTCACACCGTCACCTGGGCTCGCCAAGGCCGAAACTGCGCTACTCGTCGGAGAGACCCTCAAGCTCGGCCACGGGCTGTACATCCAGCTCGAAGGCCTTGTGCAGGGCGCGCACGCCAAGCTCCAAGTACTTCTCCTCGACAACCACCGAGATCTTGATCTCCGAGGTTGAGATCATTTGAATATTGATCCCCTCGTTGGACAACGCACGGAACATAGTGTTCGCCACGCCAGCGTGGGAACGCATCCCCACCCCGACAAGCGAGAGCTTGACGATCTTGTCATCGCCATAAACCTCCCGGGCGCCCAATTGCTCGGCATTGTCTCGGACCAGATCCAGAGTGGCCTGATAATCGCGCTTATGGACCGTAAACGTGAAATCCGTCAGCCCCTGCTGGCTGATATTCTGGATAATCATGTCCACTTCGATGTTCGCCTCGGCCACCGCCCCGAGGATCTTGGCCGCGATCCCGGGCGTATCCGGAACACCGATGACGGAGATCTTCGCCTCGTCGCGGTTGAACGCAATACCGGAAATCAGCGGCTCTTCCATTCCTTCTTCCTCGTAGGTGATGAGCGTTCCAGGTCCTTCCTCAAAGCTGGACAGCACCCGCAGGGGGACGCGGTACTTGCCGGCAAACTCCACCGCCCGGATCTGCAGGACCTTGGAGCCCAGGCTGGAGAGTTCCAGCATCTCGTCGACCGTTATACGGTCCAACCGCCTCGCCTCGGGCACGACGCGCGGGTCGGTGGTGTAGACCCCATCCACGTCGGTATAGATCTGGCACTCGCTCGCTTCCAGTGCGGCGGCCAGCGCGACGGCCGTGGTGTCAGACCCACCCCGGCCCAGCGTGGTGAGCGCGCCTTCCTCGTCGACACCCTGGAAGCCCGCGACCACCACGACCCGTCCCCGCTGCAGGTCCTCTTGCAACGGCTCGGCGTCAATGTCGAGGATCCGCGCCCTGCTGAATGAACTATCGGTGAGAATCCGCACCTGCGCCCCGGTGTAGCACCGCGCCGGGCAGCCGATCTGCTCCAACGCCATGGTCAACAGGGCGATGGTGACCTGCTCCCCGGTGGACAGCAGTACGTCCACCTCCCGCGCCGGGGGATTGGAATGGATCGACTCGGCGAGCTCGACCAAGCGATTGGTCTCTCCGCTCATGGCAGAGACGACAACCACTACGTCCTCGCCGGCCTCGCGACTGGCCTTGACCTTCTCGGCCACCGCCTGGATGCGATCGGTCGTCCCGACCGATGTCCCACCGAATTTTTTGACTACCAGCCCCATGGGCATCCCTCAGCTAGCAGGGGCGCCTAACCCTCCTATTGGATAGATCATAGGATGGTTATAAGACGCCATTAAGTCAAGTTATCCTTAATCCAATTCTCGACAGCGCCGAGCGCATCATTGACACGGCTTGGGTCTTTACCCCCCGCCTGGGCGAAGTCAGCGCGCCCCCCGCCGCGCCCGCCAACCTGGGCAGCGACATGGTTCACCAGATCCCCGGCAGAGAGGCGATCGGTCAGATCCTTGGTTACACCCGCCACTAACTGGACCTTCTCGCCCTCGACCGCCGCCAGGACGATCACGCCACTGCCCAGCTGGTTCTTGAGCTGATCGAGCGTATCCCGCAGGCCCTTGCCCCCGCCTTCAACGCAGGTGGCCAGACAGCGGACCCCGGCTACCTCGAAGACCTCATCAAGCAGCGAGCGCCCGGCCTGGGTGGCCAGCTTCTGCTTCAGCCGCTCGATCTCCTTCTCCTGCTCGCGGGCCCGCTCGCTGAGCTGCTCGACCTTGAGGACCAGGTTGTCGGGGCCGACGCGGAGCAGGTCGGTCAGGCGCTGTTGCCGCGCCTCGGCCTCGCGCACCCAGCTCAAGGCCTGCTCGCCGGTAACCGCCTCGATGCGGCGCACACCGCCGGCAACACCGGTCTCGTCCACGATCTTGAACAGCCCGATATCGCCACTGCGCGCGGCGTGCGTGCCGCCGCAGAGCTCGCGGGAGTACTCCCCGACGGAGACCACCCGCACGGTATCGCCGTACTTCTCGCCGAACAGCGCCATGGCGCCCGCCTCCAGAGCCTCCTCGTAGGCCATCTGTGCAGCCTCCACCGGGTGATTGGTGAGGATCTCTTCGTTGACGCGCGCCTCGATCCGCGCCAGCTCCTCGCGGGAGGGCGCCTCGTAGTGCGAGAAATCAAACCGCAGCCGGTCCGGCGCCACCAGCGAGCCCTTCTGCTGCACATGATCACCGAGGACCTCGCGCAGCGCGGCATGGAGCAGGTGGGTGGCCGAGTGGTTGCGCACCGTGGCCTCACGGGTGCCCCGATCAACCCGCGCGGTCACCTGATCCCCGATGCCCAGCTCCCCGGCCTCCAGCCGGCCCAGGTGGCCATGGGCGTCGCCCTGCTTGACCGTGTCCTCTACCCGAAAGCGTAGCCCGTTGGCCAGGATCTCGCCGCGATCCCCCACCTGGCCGCCGGATTCGGCGTAGAACGGTGTGCGATCGAGGACGATCATGCCCTCCTCGCCGGCCTGCAGGCGCTGCACGGAGCGACCATCCCGATAAAGACCGGTCACCGAGCCGATGTCCTCGAGCGTCTCGTAGCCGGTAAAGCGGCTCTCGCCGGCATCCAGCACCTCTTCACGGGGACCGCCGAAGCGACTGGCCGCCCGCGCGCGCTCACGCTGCTCGGCCATGCGCGCCTCAAACCCCGGGTAGTCCACCTCCAGGCCGCGCTCGCGGGCGATATCGGCGGTCAGATCGACCGGGAAGCCGTGGGTGTCGTAGAGCTTGAACACCACCTCACCGTCGATGACCTCGCTGTCACTGCCGGAGAGGTAGTCGTCGAGCAGCGCCAGGCCGTCCTCGAGCGTCTCGCGAAAGCGCTTCTCCTCCTGGAAGAGGATCTTCTCGACGAACTCGCGGCGCTCGCGCAACTCGGGGAAAGCATCCCCCATGACCGTGTCGAGCGGCTCGACCAGCCGATAGAAAAACGGTTCATCGATGCCGAGCTGGTAGCCATGACGAACCGCCCGGCGGATGATCCGGCGCAGCACGTAGCCGCGCCCCTCGGTGGAGGGCAACACACCGTCGACGATCAGAAAGGCGCAGGCACGGATGTGGTCGGCCACCACCTTCAGCGAGGGCTTGCGCCAGTCCGCCACCCCGGCAATCTCGCCGGCGGCGTCGAGCAGCGGCGTGAACAGATCGGTCTCGAAGTTGTCGTGAACCCCCTGCAGGACCGCCGCAAGGCGCTCCAGCCCCATACCGGTGTCGATGGAGGGGCTCGGCAGCGGGTTCAGGTTGCCCTCGGCATCGCGATCGTACTGCATGAAAACGAGGTTCCAGACCTCGATGTAGCGATCGCCGTCCTCATCCTCGGAGCCCGGCGGGCCTCCCGGCACCTCCGGACCGTGGTCGTAGAAGACCTCCGAGCAGGGCCCGCAGGGCCCGGTGTCGCCCATCGACCAGAAGTTGTCCTCAGCGCCGATCCGGCGAAAGCGCGCCGGGTCCACCCCGATCTCCTCAAGCCAGATCCGCGCCGCCTCATCGTCCTCCTCGTAGACCGTGACCCAGAGCCGCTCCGGCGGCAGACCGACCACCTCGGTCAGGAAGGTCCAGGCGTAGCGGATGGCATCTCGCTTGAAGTAATCGCCAAAGGAGAAGTTGCCCAGCATCTCGAAGAAGGTGTGGTGCCGGGCGGTGTAACCGACGTTCTCCAGATCGTTGTGCTTGCCACCGGCGCGCACACAGCGCTGACTGCTGGTGGCCCGCTGATAGCCACGCTGCTCGCGCCCGAGGAACACCTCCTTGAAGGGGACCATCCCGGCGTTGGTGAAAAGCAGCGTCGGGTCGTTGGCCGGCACCAACGGCGAACTCGGCACGACCTCGTGCCCCCGCTCCCTGAAAAATTCCAGGAAGGCGGCGCGCAACTGCGCCGATGTCATGTTCTCACCCATACGGGCCCCTTTACTCGTCTTCGTCCACAGCGGCCGCAGCCGCACGGACCTGCTCTGCTGTAAAACCCCGCCGCTGCAGGAACTGCGCCTGCCGCAGCAACTCTTTACGGCCCTCCGGCGCGGCGTCGCCGAACCGCCGCCGACGCACCGCACGGGCCTGCTCGTGCCAGTCGACGTCCGCCGCTGCCAGCGCCGGGTCGATCACCTCGTCCGGCACGCCGCGCTGGCGCAGCTCCTGGGCGATGCGCACCGGGCCCTGGCCCCGCTCGACACGGCTGCGCACGAAGACCTCGGCGAAGCGCGTCTCGTCTAGCAGCCCTTCATCGGCCAGCGCCTCAAGCGCCGGCTCCACCTCGTCCGGCGCAAAGCCGCGGCGGGCCAGCTTCTGCGCCAGCTCCCGCCTCGTGTGCTCGCGCCGGGCCAGCAGACGCAGCGCCGCGTCCCGCGCGCCGGCCGGCCCAGCTTCGCTCATGCCTGCTTGCCAGAACCCGATTCGGTGCCGGAGTCGTCCCCTTCCACCGCCTCGGCCTCCGGCAGGGCCGTGCCGAGGACTTTCTCGCGGATGCGGGCCTCGATGTCCGCAGCGATCTGCGGGTTGTTGCGCAGGAACTCCCGCACCTTGTCCTTGCCCTGGCCGATCCGATCGCCGTTGTAGCTGTACCAAGCCCCGGATTTCTCCACCAGGCCCTGGGCGACCCCCATGTCGATGATCTCACCCTCGCGGGAGATCCCCTGGCCGTAGAGGATCTCGAATTCCGCCTGCTTGAACGGCGGCGCCATCTTGTTCTTGACCACCTTGACCCGGGTCTCGTTGCCGAGGACCTCGTCGCCCTTCTTGATGGCACCGAGCCGACGGATGTCCATGCGCACTGAGGAGTAGAACTTGAGCGCATTGCCGCCGGTGGTGGTCTCGGGGCTGCCGAACATCACGCCGATCTTCATGCGGATCTGGTTGATGAACACCACCAGGGTGTTGGAGCGCTGGATGCTGCCGGTCAGCTTGCGCAGCGCCTGGGACATCAGCCGAGCCTGCAGACCGACGTGAGAGTCGCCCATCTCGCCCTCGATCTCGGCCTTGGGCGTCAGTGCGGCCACCGAGTCCACTACGACGACGTCCAGGCCGCCGGAGCGAACCAGCATATCGGCGATCTCCAGCGCCTGCTCGCCGGTATCCGGCTGCGAAACCAGCAGATCGTTGATATCCACACCCACCGCCTCGGCGTAGTCCGGATCCAGCGCGTGCTCGGCGTCGACGAACGCCGCCGCGCCACCGGCCTTCTGCGCCTCGGCGATGATGTGCAGGGTCAGGGTCGTCTTGCCGGAAGACTCCGGCCCGTAGATCTCCACGACCCGCCCCCGCGGTAGACCGCCGATCCCGAGCGCCACGTCGAGGGCCAGGGAGCCCGTAGAGATGCTCTTGACGTCCCCGCGCACGGCCCGCGCATCGCCCATGCGCATCACCGCACCCTTGCCGAACTGCTTCTCGATCTGCCCCAACGCGGCGCCGAGCGCCTTCTTGCGATCGTCATCCATTTCCGAATCCACCTCGTCGCGTGATTGCCCCATGATGACGGGCTCCGGCGCCCTCTCGACCCGGTCTGCGTCCCTGCCACCGGCCCGCCGCCAGCGGTTGCGGATTATTCCACAACCCAGCCGGGTCTTTCACCCGGCATGATCGAATGATTCTAACAGCCCGCAAGGTCTCCTTGGCGCGGTCACGGCTCCGTGGTTCCGGCCGATTCCCGGCAAAGATCCAGCAGCCCTTCCAACGCCGTGGCCACGCTGGCCCGGCGCACGGCGTCCCGATCCCCGGGGAAGCGGTATAACCGGGCCTCGACGCCCGCCGGCGCCCCCCAGGCAATCCACACCGAGCCCACCGGCTTGGCCACCGTCCCACCGTCCGGACCGGCGACCCCGGTCACCGCCACGCTGTGGGTGACGGGCGCGCGGCCCAGCACCCCCAGGGCCAGGGCCTCGGCCACCTCCTGGCTGACCGCGCCGTGGCGCTCGATCAATCGCGACGGGACCCCCGCCAGCTCCTGCTTAGCGGCGTTGCTGTAGACCACCAGACCGCGCTCGAACCAGGCCGAGGCCCCGCCCCCATCGGTCAGGATCTTGGCCAGCAGACCGCCGGTGCACGACTCGGCCACCGCCAGACTGAGGCCCTGACGCTGCATGGCCTCGCCCAGGCGGTTGGCACGCTCTTGCAGAGTGCGGTCGTCGTGTACCATATCCCCCCCTTATCCAACGCGGCACCGGAAACACCCCATGGCAGCAGCTACCCAAGAGGCCGAAAGCGCCGAGACCCGCGCCGGGCACACCCCGATGATGCGCCAGTTTCTGCGCATCAAGGCCGAGTACCCGGAGACCCTGCTGTTCTACCGGATGGGGGATTTCTACGAGCTATTCTATGAGGATGCCGAGCGCGCCGCGAAACTCCTCGACATCACCCTGACCACCCGAGGTGAATCAGCCGGGGCGCCGATCCCGATGGCCGGTGTCCCCGTCCAGTCTGTCGAGAGCTACCTCGCCCGGCTGGTCCGGCTTGGCGAGTCGGTGGCCATCTGCGAGCAGATCGGCGACCCCAACGCCGCGAAGGGGCCGGTGGAGCGCCAGGTGGTGCGGGTGGTCACCCCCGGCACCCTGACCGAGGACGCCCTGCTCGAGGAGCGCAGTGCCAACCTGCTCACCGCCGTGGCCCCAGGGCCCAAGGGCCGATTCGGCGTGGCTTCCCTAGAGCTCTCCTCCGGGCGCTTCTCGGTGCTCGAAGCACCCGACCAGGAGTCCCTCGCTGCCGAGCTCGAGCGCCTAAGGCCCGCGGAACTCATCCTCCCCGATGATGACCAGAGTCCGGCGCCGGAGGGGGGATGCGTGGCCCAGCGCCGCCCACCGTGGCACTTCGAGTACGACTCCGCCCGACGACTGCTCCTGCGCCAGTTCGGCACGCACGATTTGTCCGGTTTCGGTGCCGAGCAGCTGCACGCCCCGGTGACCGCCGCCGGCGCACTGCTGCAGTACATCAACGAGACCCAGCGCGCCGCCCTGCCCCATGTGGCCGCGCTGACCGTCGAATCCCGGGACGAGGCGATCACCATCGACGCCGCCAGCCGGCGCAACCTGGAGATCGAGCACAACCTCGGCGGCGGCACGGAACACACCCTGGCGGCGGTCATCGATACCAGCGTCACAGCCATGGGCGGGCGCCTGCTGCGCCGCTGGCTCCAGCGCCCCCTGCGCCGGCGTGAGACCGTCGCCGCCCGACACGCCGCCGTCGCTGCCCTGGCCGACGGGGCCTTCGCCGACCTGCGCAATGCGCTGGACGGCTGCGCCGATGTCGAGCGGATCCTCGCCCGAGTGGCCCTCGGCACGGCGCGCCCGCGGGATCTGACCGGCCTGCGCGACGCACTGCAGCGCCTACCGCAGCTGCAGATCCTGCTCGGGCAGCTCAACAGCCACCGGCTACAGGCCCTCGCCGGCGAGCTCGATGAGCATCCACAGACCGTTGACCTGCTGCAGCGGGCGATCATCGATACCCCGCCGGCCACCGTGCGCGACGGTGGCGTCATCGCCGACGGCTTCGACGGTGAGCTCGACGAGCTGCGCTCGATGTCCCGCAACGCCGATGACTACCTGGCCGCCCTGGAAGCGGAGGAGCGGGCAGCCACCGGGATCCCCACCCTCAAGGTGGGCTTCAACCGGGTCCACGGCTACTACATCGAGGTCAGCCGCAGCCACAGCGGCCAGATGCCGGAGCGCTATACCCGCCGCCAGACCCTGAAGGCCGCCGAGCGGTTCATTACACCGGAGCTCAAACGCTTCGAGGAGCAGGTCCTCTCCGCCCGGGAGCGGGCCCTGGCGCGCGAGAAGGCGCTCTACGAGGAGCTGGTTACCGGCCTCGCCGCCGAGCTGCCCCCCCTCCAGCACAGCGCAGCCGCGCTAGCCGAGCTCGACGCCCTGGCCGCCTTCGCCGAGCGGGCCCGGACCCTCGACTATGTCCAGCCGGAGCTGGCCGACACCCCCGGCCTGCGCATCGAGGGCGGCCGCCACCCGGTGGTGGAGCAGGCCCTGGACGTCCCCTTCGTGCCCAACGACGTCCGCCTGGACAGCCGCCGGCGCATGCTTCTGATCACCGGTCCGAACATGGGCGGCAAATCGACGTACATGCGCCAGACCGCCCTGATCACGCTGCTCGCCTACGCCGGCGCCTTCGTCCCGGCCCAGCGCGCGGTCCTGGGCCCGATCGACCGCATCTTCACGCGCATCGGCGCCGCCGACGACCTGGCCTCGGGCCGCTCCACCTTCATGGTGGAGATGACCGAGACGGCCAATATCCTACACAACGCCACGGCCGAGAGCCTGGTGCTGATGGACGAGATCGGCCGCGGCACCAGCACCTTCGATGGCCTGGCCCTGGCCTGGGCCACCGCCGAGCGGCTCGCCACGCGCATCCGCGCGTTTACGCTGTTCGCCACCCACTACTTCGAGATGACCGCCCTCGAACAGATCCATCCCGGCGTGGTCAACGTCCACCTGGAGGCCGCCGAGCACGGCGAGCGCATCGTCTTCCTTCACGCCGTGCGCGACGGCCCCGCCAACCAGAGCTACGGGCTGCAGGTGGCCGCCCTGGCCGGTGTCCCGCAGGAGGTTCTGCGGGCGGCGCGGGAGAAGCTACGCAGCCTGGAGTCCGGGGATGCCGAGGACAGCGGCTCCGCCCAGCTGCCCCTCTTCGGCCCCGAGGCAGCACCGCCCCCGCCGGTCGAGCCCGCACCGGAGCCGGACCCCGATCCGGTCCGCGAAGCGGTGGAAAACCTCGATCCCGATGGGCTGACCCCGAGAGAGGCCCTCGAGACCATCTATTGGCTCAAGGCACAGTGCGAGGAGTAGGACCGCGGTGCATGAGCCGTTAGAATGCTCGCCGCGGGTATGGTGCCCGGTGGGGCACCGTCACCTTCGTGGTGAAGGACCTGAAACGGCAACGGAGCCAGTTACATGACCTACGTCGTCACCGAGAACTGCATCAAGTGCAAGTACACCGACTGCGTGGAGGTCTGCCCCGTGGACTGCTTCCACGAGGG
>PULM01000215.1 GCA_003552345.1 Ectothiorhodospiraceae bacterium | reverse complement strand
GCGAATTCGGAGGCATCCGCCCACAGCTCGGTCCCGGGGCCTGGGTCGATGCCACGGCCCTGGTCATCGGCGACGTGACCCTCGAGGAGGAGGTCTCGGTCTGGCCCACGGCCGTCCTGCGCGGGGACGTCCACCGCATCGAGGTCGGTGCGCGCACCAACATCCAGGACGGCGCGGTGGTCCATGTGGCCCACGACGGTCCCTACTGCCCCGGCGGCTTCCCGGCGCTGATCGGGGCCGAGGTGACGGTGGGCCACAAGGCGGTGATCCACGCCTGCCGCGTGGGCGATCATTGCCTGGTGGGGATCGGCTCGGTGATCCTCGATGGGGCCGTGGTCGGCGCCGAGAGCATCATCGGGGCCGGCGCCCTGGTGCCGCCGGGCAAGGAGCTGCCCGGGGGCTACCTCTACCTGGGCAACCCGGCCAAGCCGGTGCGCGAGCTGACCGACGCCGAGCGCGAGCACCTGCGCTACTCCGCCAACCACTACGTGGGCCTGAAAGAGCGACACCGCGGCAGCGCCTAGGCGCCGCGCGGTGTCCGTTCATCCCGTGGCCCGGCGGAGCCGGGCTCCGGCGCCCACGGGCTAGCCGAGCAGCCCGAGGCTGTTGGCGAAGACCACCAGGATCGCTGCCGGCACGATGTAGCGCACCAGCACCAGCCAGGTCCGGTACAGCCACCCGGGCAGCGCCAGCTCCTCGCCGGTGACGCTGCGCGGCAGCACCCAGCCGGCGAACAGGGCCATTAGCAGACCGCCGAGCGGCAGCATGATGCTGGTGGAGAGGTACTCGGCCAGCTCCTGGAAGTTCAGCCCGGCGATGGTGAACCCGGCCCAGACGTTGAATGCCAGCAGCGAGCCGATGCCCACCAGCCAGGCCGCGGCAGCCACCGCTGCGGCCGCCTTGGGCCGCCTCCAGCCGCGCGTCTCCACCAAGTAGGCCGTGGCCGGCTCCATGATGGAGATCGCCGAGGTGAGCGCGGCGAAGGAGAGCAGCAGGAAGAACAGCGTGCCGAACAGCGCGCCCAGCGGCATCTGCCCGAAGCCGTAGGAGAGGGTCACGAAGACCAGCCCCGGCCCACTGTCCGGGTCAAGCCCGGCGGCCAGCACGATGGGGAAGATGGCCAGCCCGGCGAGCAGCGCGATCACCGTGTCGGCGCCGGCGATCAGGCCGCTGTTGCCGGGGATCGAGGAGCGCTTGGACAGGTACGAGCCGTAGGCCATGATCGCGCCAAGCCCCAGGCTGAGGGTGAAGAAGGCCTGGCCCATCGCCACCAGCACCGCATCGCCGCCGATGGCGCTGAAGTCCGGCGAGAACATGAAGTCCATCGCCTCGACGAACGCCCCGGCGCCCATGCCGTAACCGACCATCACCAGCAGCAGCAGGAAGAGGATCGGCATGAGCAGGCGCACCGCGCGCTCCAGGCCGTTCTGCACCCCGCGCAGGACGATGTAGGCGGTGGCCCCCATGAACAGGGTGTGCCAGAAGAGCATCTGCCACGGGCTGGCCAGCAGGTTGCCGAACACCTCCTCCACCTGGCTGGTCTCGGCGCCGGTGAAGGTGCCGGTGGCGGTGTAGGGGACGTAGGCGAGCGACCAGCCCGCCACCACCGAGTAGAAGGAGAGCACCAGGAAGCCGGCGCAGACCCCCAGCCAGCCAAGGATCTGCCACCAGCGTCCGCCGCCGTACTCGGCGGGCAGGGCGCGCATGGTGTTGATGGGGCTCTGGCGGCCGCGGCGGCCGATGAGGATCTCGGCCATCATCACCGGGATGCCGATGGCGAGGATGCAGGCCAGGTAGATCAGGATAAAGGCGCCGCCGCCGTACTCACCGACGACGTAGGGGAAGCGCCAGATGTTGCCCAGGCCCACGGCGGAGCCGGTTGCCGCCAGAATGAAGGCCCACCGCGATCCCCACTCTCCATGGATCGACTGCCGCAAATCCGTCATGGCCATGCTCCCCGTCGGAACTTGACGCGGGAGCGTAATACAGTTCCGCGGGCGGCAACAAACCCCTGCGCGTTATGCCGCAGGCAGCCGGACTGCCTCGGGCAGGCCCAGCTCCATGGCGATGGGCAGGTGGTCCGAGAGGGGATACTCCAGCACGCGGGCCCGCTGCACCCGGAGCGTGGAGCTGATCAGGATGTGATCGATGTTGTGGCGCGGGCGCCAGCTGGGGAAGGTGTGCAGCCCGTGGATGGGCTCGGAGAGGTCGGTGCGCCGCCCCAGGCGGTCGAGCTCCGGGCTGTCCGTCCGGCAGTTCAGGTCGCCCATGACGATCACGTGCCGGTGGGCGTTGACCAGCTCGGCCAGGAAGTCCATCTGCCGGATCCGGGTCCGCCGGCCCAGGGCCATGTGCACCTGGATGACATTCAGCGCCTCGCTGCCCGCGCCGAAACGGATCTGCAGTGCCCCGCGCCCGGGGATCAGCCCGGGCAGGCGGTGCTCACGGATCTCCGCCGGGCGGTAGCGCGCCAGCAGGCCGTTGCTCTGCTGCGCCAGGTGGCCCAT
>PULM01000223.1 GCA_003552345.1 Ectothiorhodospiraceae bacterium | reverse complement strand
GTCTGCTCGAGCATGGCGCGCATGGCCTTGCCCCAGCGCTTGTTGGCGTTGTGGCAGAGCACGTGGCGCGGCTCGGCGCCGAGTTCGGTGAGGAACCGGGTCATGCCCATGACGAAGTCCGGATCCCCCCACAGGGCGAAGCGTTTGCCGTGCAGCCACTGGTGGGAGTCGGTCATCATGTCCACCAGCCGCCCGCGCTCGAGCTCCAGGGACTCGGGGATGGGCTTGCCGGTGATCTGCGAGACCTTCATCAGGAAGTTGTCGGTTCCCTCGAGGCCGATCGGCACCTGGACCTCGGGGCAGTCGTGCTTCCAGGTCTGCTTGATGTACTTCTTGGTCTTGGTCAGCATCCACGGCTGGAGCAGCAATGTGTCCAGCGCGTTGGGGGCGTCGCGGACCTCGTCGATGGGCGTGCCACCGGCGTACATCCGGTACTCACCGTCGGCCGGGGTGTCGAGCACCTCGGTGGGATCGCAGAGCAGCGACGCCTCCACGCCCATCTCGCCCAGGGCGCGCTTGAGCCAGCGGTAGCTGCCCAGGTAGGTCTCGAAGCCGGGCACGAGGTTGAGTTTGCCGTTGCTGCCCGGCTGCTTGTCCTCCATCTCGTTGATGGTGAAGTAGCGGGCGATGCCCTCGAACATGCCGTCCCAGCCGGTGACGTGGCTGCCGACGAAGCTCGGCGTGTGGGCGAAGGGCGTGGGCACCTCCTTGGGCAGATACCCCTCCTCCTTGGCGTTGCCGATAAAGGCGTTGAGGTCGTCGCCGATGACCTCGGCCATGCAGGTGGTGGAGACGGCGATCACCTCGGGCTGGTAGATCTGGTAGGCGTTCTGCAGCCCCTGGTTCATGTTCTTGTGCCCGCCGAAGACCGCGGCATCCTCGGTCATCGAGTCGGAGACACAGGCCACCGGCTCCTTGAAGTGGCGGTTGAAGTAGGTGCGGAAGTAGGCCACACACCCCTGGGAGCCGTGGACGTAGGGCAGCGTCTTCTCGAACCCCAGCGAGCAGAGCACCGCGCCCAGGGGTTGGCAGACCTTACCCGGATCGACGGTCAGTGCCTCGCGGGAGAAGTTCAGCTGCTGGTACTCCTCGGTGGTGGTCCACTCGAAGGTCTCGTCGATCTTCGCCGCGTCGACGCCCTCCTCCTGCTCCCGGCGCTTGCGGTTGAGGACCTGCTGGTAGTCGTCATCCCGAAACAGCGGGTAGCACGGCTTGATGGCTTCGGTGTCTTCGTTCATTGCGCTTCCTCCAGCTGCGCCGCGCTGCGGGCACGGCGCCTTGCCCTGTTCGGGCGGGCCGGCTGAGCGGCCCGCCCCTGGCTGAGATGGTCAGGCCGCCTTGGAGGCCGGCTCGCCGGTGGCCTTCCACGGCGGGGTCATGCGCTCCCAGACCGGGTTGTTGAGGGTCATGTCCATATCCCGGGCGAAGATCGCGAAGCCGTCGTAGCCGTGATACGGCCCGGAGTAGTCCCAGGAGTGCATCTGCCGAAACGGCAGCCCCATCTTCTGGAAGACGTACTTTTCCTTGATCCCGGCGGCCACCAGATCCGGCTGGACCCGCTCGATGAAGCGCTCCAGCTCGAAGGCGTTGGCGTCGTCGTAGACCAGCGTCCCTTCCTTGAGCTCGGGGTAGGTGCGGTCGTAGTCGTCGTCGTGGGCGAACTCGTAGCCGGTGCCGAGGACTTCCATGCCCAGGTCCTCGTAGGCGCCGATGACGTGGCGCGAGCGCAGACCGCCGACGTAGAGCATCACCTTCTTGCCCTCAAGCCGCGGCCGGTACTTGGCGATCACCGCATCCATCATCGGCTGGTACTTGGCGATGACGGCCTCGGCATTGGCCTGGATGGTCTCGTCGAACCGGGCGGCGATCTCGCGCAGGCTCTGGGCGATGCGCGTCGGCCCGAAGAAGTTGAACTCCATCCACGGGATGCCGTGGGTCTTCTCCATGTGCTCGCAGATGTAGTTCATGGAGCGGTAGCAGTGCAGGAGATTGAGCTGCACCTTGGGTGTGTTCTCCATCTCGGCCAGGGTGCCGTCGCCGGACCACTGGGCGACCACGTTCAGGCCCATCTCCTCGAGCAGGATGCGCGAGGCCCAGCAGTCGCCGCCGATGTTGTAGTCACCGACGATGGCCACGTCGTAGGGCCCGGCCTGGCGGCCGTCGCCCTCCCGGTTCTCCAGGACGTGGTCACGGATGGTGTCGTTGGCGATGTGGTGGCCGAGCGACTGGGAAACCCCGCGAAAGCCCTCGCAGCGCACCGGGATGACCGGCTTGCCGAGGCGCTCGGTGGCCTGGCGGCCCACCGAGTCGATGTCGTCACCGATCAGCCCGATCGGGCACTCCGACTGCACCGTGATGCCCTTGTTCAGCGGGAAGAGCATCTCGACTTCGTCGATGATCTTCTCGAGCTTGGGGTCACCGCCGAAGACGATGTCCCGCTCCTGGAAGTCGGAGGTGAAGTTGATGGTGCCGAAGGTGTCCACGCCGGTGTGGCCGGTGTAGTAGTTGC
>PULM01000119.1 GCA_003552345.1 Ectothiorhodospiraceae bacterium | reverse complement strand
TCCGAGAACAGCCATGGTGCGATGGCAGCATCGGCATGATGGGCCTCTCCTGGGGGGGGTTCAACGCCCTGCAGGTCGCCGCCCGGCGCCCACCCGGCCTGCGCGCGATCCTCACCATGTGCTCCACCGACGACCGCTACGCCGATGACGCGCACTACAAGGCCGGCTGCCTGCTTAACGAGAACCTGACCTGGGGCTCGAGTTTCTTCAGCTTGGCGGCCTGGCCGCCGGATCCGGCCATCGCCGGCGCCGACTGGCGCGAACAGTGGCAGCAGCGACTCGACAGCCTGCGCCTGTTCCCGGCGGTCTGGCTCCAGCACCCCCATCGCGACGACTACTGGCGCCACGGCTCGGTCTGCGAGGACTACGCTGCCATCGAATGCGCCGTCTACGCGGTGGGCGGCTGGTCTGATGGCTATGTCAACGCCATCCCTCGGCTGATGGCCGGCCTGAGCGCACCGCGCAAAGGGTTGATCGGCCCCTGGCCCCACGCTTTCCCCCATGCCGCGGTGCCCGGGCCACGGATCGGCATGTTCCAGGAGGCCGTGCGCTGGTGGGATCACTGGCTCAAGGGCATCGAGACGGGGATCATGGACGAGCCCATGCTCCGGGTCTGGCTGGAGGAGTGGGTGCCGCCCTCGCCGTATCTGGAGTACCGGCCGGGCCGCTGGGTGGCCGAGACCGAATGGCCCTCGCCGCGCATCCAGGCCCGCCGGTGGCACCTGAACGTCGGCGCCCTGGGGGAGACGCCGGACGATCCCGAGGACGCAGTGCGCGTGCGCTCGCCGCAGACCACCGGGCTCAAGGGCGGCGAGTTCTACGGCTACGGGGCCGAGGGCGAGGGCCCTCTGGATCAACGCGAGGATGACGGCAAGTCCCTGGTCTTCGACTCGGACCCGCTCCCCCGGCGGCTGGAGATCCTCGGCGCACCCCGGGTGGATCTGGTCTTGTCCGTGGACCGCCCGGTGGCGATGGGGGTGATTCGGCTCAATGACGTCGCCCCGGACGGCACCTCGTCCCGGGTGAGCTACGGGGCGCTGAACCTCTGCCATCGCGACGGCCACGAGCAGCCGCAACCGCTCGAGCCCGGCGAGCGGTACCGGGTGCGGATCACCCTGAACGACATCGCCTACGCCTTCCCGGCCGGCCACACCGTGCGGCTGAGCATCTCCACCACCTATTGGCCCTTGATCTGGCCTTCGCCCGAGCCCGTGGCCCTGACGGTCCATACCGGGGTCAGCACCCTCGAACTCCCGGAACGCCCGCCCAGCGCCCTGGATCGATCCCTGGCCCCCTTCGCACCGCCTGAGCGCGGCCCCGGCGCCGAACCCACGGCACTGGAGTGGGTCGATCCGCACCGGACAGTGGAACACGATCTAACCACCAACGAGACGATCTACAGCACCTTCGGCGACGCCGCCGACCTGGAGGGTGCCGCGCTCGCGCGGCTCGAGGAGATCGATCTCACCGTCGGCCACACCATCCGGCGCACCTTCCGCATCAACGAGACCGATCCCCTGTCGGCCCAGGCCCTGATCGACCTCGATGCCCGCCTGCACCGCGAGGACTGGGACGTACGGGTGACCTGCCAAACCCGCATGAGCGCTACCGCCGAACACTTCCGGATCAGCGCCGAACTGGAGGTCTTTGAGAACGGGGCACGCATCTTCCACCGCGACTACGACGAGTGGATCCCGCGCCAGCTGCTCTAGACCGGGCTACCAAGCGGCCGCCCCCCGGAAGCGTAGCGCTCCACGGCGGCCTGGACGATCTGCCCGAGGAGTTCGGCGTAGCTGAAGCCGGCATATCCGGCCATCATCGCCAGTTTCCCCTCCGGCCCCCAGGAGGGGTGGTTGTTGAAATCAAGCAGCCGCGGCGTCCCCTGGGCATCCTCACGGAAATCCACCCGCGCATAGTCCCGTGCCCCCAGCCGCGCGAACAGGTGCCGCGCGGCCTGCTCGAGCCCGACCCGTTTCGCCTCGTCAAGTCGCGCCGGGGCAAAGCGCAGCGAACGGTAGTAGGCGGACTCGGGGTCGGTCTTGGAGCCGTAGGAAAGGATCGGCGGCAGCTCCGGGGGCAGTGCCGAATAGTCGACGACCAACGGCGGCAGGACCGACAGCCCGGTGGCCGGGTTGCCGACCAGCCCTACCGTGTACTCCGCCCCGGGGAGGAATTCCTGGGCCAGCGCCCAGACCACCCCGGACCCAGCCAGACGGCGCAGATAGGCCCGGGCCTGACGGGCGTCCCGCACCACGCAGTCAGGCTCCATGCCGATGCTGCCGCAGCTGTCGTTCGGCTTGATCAGCACCGGGTAGCGCTTCGGCACCACCGGGCGCGGGTCGCGCAGATCGATGAGCCACTCCTCAGGCACCGCCACCCCCAGTCCGGCGGCCAGGGCGCGCACCGCCCCCTTGTCCCGCCCCAGCCCCATGGCCGTAGCCGTGGTCCCGGTGTAGGGGATGGCGAGCATCTCCAGCAGTGCCGGGATGCTGGCCTCGAGTTCCAGGCGGTTGC
>PULM01000053.1 GCA_003552345.1 Ectothiorhodospiraceae bacterium | reverse complement strand
GCGATGCGGCCCCGGCGGCAGGATCACCACCGCCCCAACGTCCACCGCGGCAAGCCGTTGCTCCAGCTCTGGCGCGACGTCGTCGAGCAGGTGCTCCATGCGTGCCGGATAGCCCTGCCCCTCCAGGGCCCGGTCGCTGAACACCGGCAGTGGCTGCTGTGGCGCCTCGCCAAGGACCTCGGGCCTGGGGACCGGGGGAGGGTCGACCACCGCGCGGGCCAGGGCGGCGGGATCGACGCCGGCGGCATGGCGTACGGTCAGCGGCTTAAGCCAGACGGGGTTCGGGCCGGGGCGATCCATCACGCGACCCCTCCGATGCCCTCGGCATCGATACGCAGCGCCCAGCCGGCCCCCGGGGGCGGCCCCGCCAGCCAGCCCCGCCAGACGACCCACACCCGGGCGCTCTCGGCGTCGATGTTCAAGGTGTCGGCGTAGACCGGCACCCGCCGCCCGCGCCCTGGCCCCCGCAGGGTGGCCTGCGGGCCGCCACCGGGCAGTTGCCAGGTGACGGTGCGCCGGGGATCCGCGCCGGGGACCACCCCCTGCAGGCGGATGCGCTCACCGCCGCGCAGCGGTGCATCCAGGCGCTGGTCGGCGGGAGCGGCGTTCCAGGCGTCACGCCGCGGCAGGCGGCGGTAGCGCAGGTGGCCCAGCCGGTACGCGTCGGGATCGAGCCGGCCGAAGCGCCGGGCCCGGGGTGCCCAGGCAGCGGCCAGCGGGCCGAAACCGGCGGGGGCCCCGCGCCGAGTGGGCCGCCCGCCGTCCCAGAACAGCCGTGGCCGCGGGCCAGCGGCAGCACCCAGCCACGCCGCCCGGTGCCCCCGCCCGGCCGGATTGCGCGCGTAACGTCGATGCCGGGGCCCGCCCGGCGGTCCGCCGTAGGCCAGTTCGTAACTGAGCGGTACCGGCTCGACCAGCGGCCGGGGCGGCCCATGACCGGACAGCGGTGGCTCACCGACCGCCCACACCCGTTTGGGCGCCAGGCGGGGCCGACCGCCGGCATCCTCGACCCCCAGACTGGCCAGCGCCTGCGACCGGCCGGGGGGCGGCTGCACGGCGCCGTGGAGCAGGCAGTCGCAGCCCTGCTTGAAGGGGACGCACTCCGGCGCGCACAACGGCGCCCGCTCGGCGGGGTCCCCCGGGCAGCGCTCGGCCACCTCCAGCGCCGGGGCCTGCTCGTCGAGGCGCAGGAGCACGGTGTCCCCGACGCGGAAACCCGCCTTCACCGCCACGGCAAGCCCCGGGTTCCCGAGCGCATCGAGATCCGGCCAGACCCGCGCGTCCAGCGGCCCTTCCACCCCGACCGGTAGCATCGCCAGCGCCTTAGTTGATGGCGACGCGCGCCCCGCGGATGCGCTGCTCGCCGCGGGCCCGGGTCTCCACCGCCTCGGCGTCGATGCGGACGGTGCCGTCGGCGCCGAGTTCCAGCTCGGCACCGGCCACCTCCAGGCGGACGCCGCCGTATTCGGCGCGCAGCAAGTAGCTGCCGTCGGGGCGGCGCTCGAGCCCGGCACGGGGTGGTTCGTCGGCGTCGGCGAGGGCGTGGACCAGGTAGAGGCCCTGATCCGACGGATCGAGCAGCGCCACCACGCGGTCACCGGGGCGCAGCGCCGCGATCTCGCGGGCGTGGCCGGCCACCGGCCACTCGCTGATCCCCTCGGGGGTGTCGACGGCCACCCGGGTGGCCCGGCCGTGGCGGTCGGCGGTCAGGACCTCCGCCCAGCAGACGGCGCTGGCGGCGTACAGCCCCACACTGGCGGGGCCAAGGACCGGTTCATCGTCCATGACGAACGTACTCCTATGCTATCCCATCCCTGGTTGCAAGCTTTACGGAACACCCACCGCCCGCGCGCCGTCAACAGGACAAAAAGTATGGATTCTCCCTGGGCGGTGGACCCGCCTCCCGACAAGAGGCAGACTCTCGCCCGGCAAGCCGTGATGAATAACGCCCGGAGCCCCCGCCATGAGCGACCGCAACAGCGAACTGATCCGTCGCGATCTCAACGTCCTGTTCCACCCGACCACGCAGATGAAGGACCATCACCAGGGCCTGCCCCTGATCCCGGTGGAGGAGGGCCGCGGGGCGTGGCTCAAGGACCGCAACGGCAAGTGGTACCTGGATGCCATCAGCTCCTGGTGGGTGAACCTGTTCGGGCACTGCAATCCACGCATCAACGAGGCCGTCCGCGGCCAACTCGAGCGGCTTGAGCACGTGATCCTGGCCGGCTGCTCCCACGAACCGGCGGTGCAGCTAGCCGAGCGGCTGGTAGCGCTCAGCCCCGAGGGGCTCGAGCGGGTCTTCTTCACCGACAACGGCTCCTCGAGCATCGAGGTGGCGCTGAAGATGAGCCACCACTACTGGCGCAACACCGGCCATCCGGAGAAGACGCGCTACATCAACCTCTCCAACAGCTACCACGGCGACACCATCGGCGCGCTGAGCGTCGGCGACGTGGGCGTGTTCAAGGACGCGTACGAGCCGCTGCTCATGGAGCCGATCACGGTGCCGTCACCGGATTGTTTCCACCGCGAGCCCGGCACCAGCTGGGCGGAACACTCCGAGCAGATGTTCGTCCACATGGAGGCAGCCCTCCAGGAGCACGGCCACGAGACGGCGGCGGTGATCCTCGAGCCCCTGGTCCAGGGGGCCGGTGGCATGCGCATGTACGACCCGGTCTATCTGCAGCGGCTGCGCGAGGCGTGCGACCGCCATGGGGGGCACCTGATCGCCGACGAGATCGCCACCGGCTTCGGCCGCACCGGGACCCTGTTCGCCTGCGAGCAGGCGGGCATCGCGCCGGATTTCATGTGCGTCTCCAAGGGCATCACCGGGGGGTACCTGCCCCTGGCCGCGGTCCTGCTCACCGAACCGGTCTACCAGGCGTTCTTCGACGACTTCACCCGGCTCACCGGCTTCCTGCACTCGCACAGCTACACCGGCAACCCGCTGGCCTGCGCCGCGGCCCTGGCCACGCTGGGGATCTTTGACAGCGACGATGTCCTCGCCCGCAACCGCGAGACGGCACAGCTGATGGCCGAGGCCGCCGCGCCGCTGGCCGAGCACCCGCGCGTCGGGGAGGTGCGCCAGCACGGTATGATCCTGGCGATGGAGATGGTCCGCGACCCGGCCTTGAAGACGCCCTTCCCGTGGCAGGAGCGCCGGGGCCTGATCGCCTACCGCCATGCCCTGGAGCGCGGCGTGCTGATGCGCCCGATCGGCAACGTCCTCTACTGGATGCCGCCCTACGTGATCGAGCCCGACGAGATCGCACTGCTCGGCGAGGTGGCCGCCGAGGCCATCGACCGGGCGACCGGCGACTAGCCGTCGGCAGCCGTCACCGGTCAGACCCAAGCACGGAGCCCCCGTCATGCCGCGCCTCTACATCGCCCAGCCCCTGGCGGCCGACACCGCCATCGAGCTAACCGCCGACGCCGCCGCCCACGCCCGGGCGCTGCGTCTGCGCCCCGGCGATGCCGTGACCCTGTTCAACGGCGACGGCGGCGAGCACCCCAGCGAGGTGGTCACGGTGGAGCGCCGCCGAGTGACGGTGCGCGTTGGCCCCCACCAGGCCACCGAGCGCGAGCTGCCGGCGCCGGTACAGCTGCTACAGGCCGTGGGCAAGGGCGAGCGCATGGACACCGCAGTGGAGAAGGCGACCGAACTGGGCGTGAGCACCATCGTGCCGGTCATGACCGAGCGCACCGTGGTGCGCCTGAACGATCCGCAGCGGGCGTCCAAGCGCCGGCGTCACTGGGAGGCGGTGGCGCGCGCGGCCTGCGAGCAGTGTGGCCGCAACACCCCGCCGCAGGTGGCCGAACCGGTCCCGCTGAGCCGAGCCTGGGCGCAGTGCGACGGTTACCCCCTGCGCCTGACCCTGGATCCGCTGGCGGAGCCGCGCCTGAGCGAGCTGACCGGCGCGGCAGCCACCTCGCTGCTCATCGGCCCCGAGGGTGGACTGAGCCCGGCGGAACTCGAGGCGGCCGAGGCCCACGGGTTCCGGCGCGGGCGGGCGGGTCCGCGGGTGCTGCGCACGGAGACCGCCGCGGTGGTCGCCCTCGCCGCAGTGGGCCTGGCCCTCGGCGAACTCTAGCCGGCGCCGGCCGGGGCGGCGCACGCCTGGGCCAGGGCATCGGCCAGCTGCCCCTCGTCGTAGGGCTTGAGCAGGACCCTGGCGCCGCCCAGCCCGGCCGCGGCAAGCCGTTCCTGATCCACCGCCCGGGTGCTCACGGCCACCACCGCCCCGGGGGCGATGCCGGCCTCCGCCACCAGACGCTGCAACACGCCCAGACCCTCGGATTGCTGAAGCATCTCCATCTCCAGATCGATCACCACCGCCTGCGGCGCGCGCGCCGCCACCGCGCGGCGGGCCTCCTCGACCCCGGCGGCCCCCTCGGGGTCGAAGCCCTGGCGGGCCAGCCGGTGCCCGGTGATCCGGCGCATGGTGCGGGAGTCGTCCAGGACCAGGATCCGCGTCCGCTCCGGGGCCTCACCGGCGGGCTTCTCCGGCGCCGACGCACCGGGCATCGGCAGGCGCAGGGTGAAACGGGTGCCGGCGCCCGGCGCGCTGTGCATCTCCAGCGTACCGCCGAGCTCATGCACCGCGCCGGCCACCTCGTCCATGCCCATGCCGGCGCCCGGATCGCCCTCGGGTCCGAGGGTGGAGACGCCCGGCAGACAGATCAGACTCAACGCCTCATCGTCATTGAGCGCCGCCGTGGGCTCGTTGGGGTCGTAATCCGAGACCTGCCGCTGCAGCGCCTCGGTATCCAGTCCGGCGCCATCGTCACTGACCACCAGCAGCGCCTCGTCCTGACCATGGCGCAGGCTCAGCCCCACCCGGCCGACTTCCGGCTTGCCGGCGGCGCTGCGCGCCTCGGGCGGCTCGATGCCGTGGCGCACGGCATTGCGCAGCAGCTGCTCCAGCGCCGGCTCCAGGGCCGGCAGGTGGGCGGCTGGAAGGGGGCGCGACGCCCCCTCGACGACCAGCTCGACGCGCCGCCCGCACTCTCCGGCCGTGGCGTGCATCAGGCGGTCGAGGGCGTCGATGTGCGACTCCAGGGTGGCGAGTTCGGGGGGCGGCGCGGGGCCCGCCCCGGCGTCCGCGGCCGGCTCGGCCTCGGGGATCGGCTCGGGGCCCGCCGGCGGCTCGGGCTCGGCATCCTCCGCTGCGGGTTCCGCCAGCTCCGCGGCCAGGGCGTCTCCTAGCACCTCGGCTCCGGGGCCGCTCTGCAGTTCCCAGGCATCGGCGTCGTCCGGCGTCTCCTCCTCGGCCCACAGCGTCTCGTAGTCGTAGGCGTCGGCGCCGGCCCGCGGCCCGTTGTCGGCACCCAGCACCTCGCGGCGCAGCACGCCGACGCTGTCGGCAAGCTGCTCCAGGCCATGGCGCAGACGCTCGCCGGTCTCTGCCGTGGTGCCGTCGGCCAGCGCGGTGGCCACCTCGCCCTCGAGATCGTGGCAGCGGGTGAAGAATTCGGTAAGCCCGGCGAAGCGCGCGCCCCCCTTGAGGGTGTGCAGGATGCGCTGGATGGCCAGTCCGGCCTCGGGGTCGCCAGCACGCCAGCGCTGCAGGGCGGCACCGATCTGCGAGAGCGCCGGCCCCACCTCGGCGTAGAACAGCGCCTGCAGATCCACGTCACTGCGCACCAGCGCCCCCGCCCCCGCGCCCGCCTCGCCCTCGGCGGGTGCCGGCATGGCCAGGGTGGCCCCGGGCAGGCGCCGGGCAGCGGCCTGTACCTGGGCCACCCGGCCGCTGCCCGGCGCCTCGGTCAGGGGCTGGAGCAGGGCCTCGACCATGCTTGGCTCCGGCAACCCACCGCCGACACCCTGCTCGAGCAGACGGCGCAGCTCGCGGTCGTAGGCGGCAATGGCCCGCTTCTGCTCCGGCTCCAGGTCGTCGCCCCGCTCGAGCAGGTCGAGCACGGCCAGCGCGCTCCAGCAGGCGCTGCCGGCGGCGCTGTCGCCCAGGGTGGTCTCCAGCGCCTCGAGGACGTCGCGCAGCTGGCCCAGCGCCCGGCGCTCATCACCGCGGATGAGCTCCAGGAGCCCACGCTGATAGGCCAGGCGGCTGGCGCGGGCCACCTGCACGGCCTCGTCCCCTGCCTGCGGCGGCGCCGGATCGACGCACTGGCGCAGCAGCGCCAGGCTGTCGTAGCGCGGCCGCCCCCGGGCGCGGCGCAGGCCATCGATCAGGCTGGCCAGCTCAGCCACCGGGTCCTCGGCCCGCACGGCGATCCGCTCGATCGCCCGCGGCAGGCGTAGCACGGCGTCCATCAGCGCCGCGCGCAGGGGCTGGACCTCCAGCACGGCATCCGCCGCGCCCTGATAAGCGCGCTCGAGATCGCCGGCGGCGGCACGCAGCTCGGCACTGAGGTGCTCGAGCTCGCGCACACCGACGAACAGGAATCCGCCGTGCAGGCGCTGAAGCTCGCCGTGGAGTGCGGTCAGGGCGCCGGGCTCGTCACCGACCTCCTGCAGACGCACGGCGGCAGCGCTGACACTGTCGCGCAGCTCGGGGAGCAGGCGGGTCAGTTCGCGCCGGGGGTCGACGCCGACGGGCTTGGTTCGTCGCTCATCCATGGGTTGGTTACAATGCCACAAACCACTCAGCTGCCGTGAATCTGCCCATGAGCGCCCGACTCGGCGTGGTGATGGATCCCATCGCCGCCATCAAGCCCCGCAAAGACTCCACCCTCGCCCTCCTGCTCGAAGCCCAGCGCCGCGGCTACGAGCTCTGGTACTTCCTGGCCACCGACCTCTACGCCGACGCCGGCATCGCCTGCGGCCGCGGGCGGCCGGTGGTGGTGCGCGACGACGAGCGGGACTGGTACACGCTGGGGGACCCCCGGGCGATGCCTCTGGGTGAGCTGGACACCATCCTCATGCGCGAGGACCCGCCGGTGGACGCCGGCTACATCAGCGCCACGCAGCTCCTCTCCCTGGCCGAGATACAGGGCGCGCGGGTGGTGAACCGGCCGGCGGCGCTGCGCGATGCCAACGAGAAGCTCTTTGCCCTGCACTGGCCGCACCTCTGCCCGGCCACGCGGGTAGCCGCCGATCCGGAGCAGCTGCGCGGCTTCATCGCCGAGCAGGGCAAGGCGGTGCTCAAGCCACTGGACGCCATGGGCGGGGCGTCGATCTTCGTCCTCGAGGCGGGCGACCCGAACACCAGCGTGGTCCTGGAGACCCTCACCGATGGCGGCCGGCGCTACGCCCTGGCCCAGGAGTACCTGCCGCGCATCACTGAGGGTGACAAGCGGGTGCTGGTCTTCGGCGGCGAGCCCTATCCCCACGCCCTGGCGCGGATCCCGGCACGGGGCGAGACCCGGGGCAACCTGGCCGCCGGCGGGCGCGGCGAGGCGGCGCCGGTCACCGAGCGCGAGCGCGCCGTCTGCGCCGAGCTGGCCCCCACCCTGCGCGAACGCGGCCTGGAGCTGGTGGGGCTGGATTTCATCGGCGAGCGGCTGACCGAGATCAACGTCACCAGCCCCACCTGCTTTCGCGAGATCGACGCCCTGTGTGGCGTGAACACCGCCGGGGCCTTCTTCGATCACCTGGAGGGCTCAGCGTGATCGGGCCACGCCGCAGCGGTCTTGCCCTGGTGTTGGCCGCGGCGCTGACCGCCGCCGGGCTGACCGGCTGTACCGATGAGCCGGATTCGACCCGGCTGCAGTTCATCTCCCTGGGCACGGAGGTGGAAATCCATATCCTCGACGCCGGCGACGCTGACGCCGAGGCCGCCGCCAAGGCGGCCCGGGCGGAGATCGACGCCATCAGCGATGCCTGGGAACCGACCCATGGCTCCGAGCTGGGCCCGCTCAACGAGCACCTGGCCGCCGGCGAGGGCATGACCGTCAGCAAGGAGCTGATCACCATCCTCGAGCGCGCCCGCGAGATGGAGGCGCGCACCGGCGGGCGGTTCAGCCCGGCCATTGGCGGACTGACCGATCTGTGGGGCTTTTCCGCCCAGGATGGCCCGCTGGCCGAGCCGCCACCGGCCGAGGAGATCGAGGCGTGGGTCGAGCGCGCCCCCCGCATCGCCGACCTGAGCTGGGATGACGATCGTTACGTGACCAGCAGCAACGACGCGGTGCGCATTGACCTGGGCGGCATCGGCAAGGGCTTTGCCGGCGAACGCGCCATCGCCGCCCTGCGCGAACACGGGGTGCGTACGGCGCTGATCAGCCTCGGCGGCGATCTGGTGGCACTGGGCGCCCCGGCGGAGCGACCCTGGCGGATAGGCGTCCGCGACCCGCGCGCCGGGAACGTGCTGGCCGCCGTCGAGGCGCATGCGGACGAGAGCGTGTTCACCTCCGGCGACTACGAGCGCGCGTTCACCCACGACGACCGCCGCTACCACCACATCCTCGACCCGACCACCGGCTACCCGGCCATGGGCAGCCGCTCGATGACGGTCATCCACAACGACCCGGTGCACGCGGATGCGGCGGCCACGGCCCTGTTCATCGCCGGCCCCGAGGCGTGGCAGGATCTGGCCGACACCCTGGAGATCCGCCACGCCCTGCTCATCGACCGCGACGGCGTGGTGTGGATGAGCGAGGCCATGGCCGAGCGGGTCGAGCTCCAGGGCGAGCCGGAGGCGGTCCACGTCGAGTGAGCGAGACCCCCACCGTGAACGATGCCACCGTGCGACCGGACGACCGTCTGGGCATGGCGCTGTTCCTCGCCGTGGTGATCCACGCGCTGCTGATCCTGGGCGTGGGCCTGACCTGGGAGGGGGACGACCCGCCCGAGCAGACCGACATGATGGAGGTCACCCTCGCCCACGACGAGGCGGAGACGCCGCCGGAGGACGCCGACTACCTGGCCGACCTCGACCAGGACGGGGGCGGTGTGGCCGAGCAGGCGCAGATCCCCTCGCCGCTCGGCGGCGAGCCGACCCCCGCCGTGGAGGCCCCCGAGTCCGGCGAGCCGGCGGCCGCCCCCGAGGCCCGGGCCGAGGCGCTGATCGACAGCGAACAGGCGCAGACGCCGACCCCTGCCGCCGAGGAGGAGCCCCGGGCCGAGGAGAAGCCCTCGCTCCAGGATCTGCTCGACAGCCGGCAACAAGCGGCCGCAGCCGAGGCGGCGGCGCTGCAGCAGCGACTGAGTCAGCCCCGGGAGCCGACCAAGCGCTTTCTCAACGCCCGCACCCGCTCCCATGACGCCGCAGCCTACATGGAGGCGTGGACCCGCAAGGTCGAGGCCGTGGGCAACCTCAACTACCCCAGCGAGGCCCGCGAGCGGGGACTGTCCGGGCGGTTGATCCTGGAGGTGACACTGATGCCGGACGGGGCGCTGGAAGAGGTGCGCATCGTCCAGCCCTCGCGCTATCGCCTGCTCGACGAGGCGGCGGTGCGCATCGTCAAGCTCGGCGCACCGTACCCGGATGTGCCCGAGGAGGTCCTGGAGGGGCAGGAACGCCTGGTCATCACCCGCACCTGGGAATTCATCGAAGGCCGGCGCGTGCGCGCCCAGTGACGGCCTCGCCACCCTTGTCCCGGCTGCGCGCGGTAGCCGATACTGGAGCGCATGAGCGAGCAAACCGGACAAGGTGGGGACCAGCTGGGCAGTCAGTTCTTGATCGCCATGCCGGCTCTCGACGACCCGAACTTCGCGCAGACCGTTACCCTGCTCTGCGAGCACACCGAGCACGGGGCGATGGGCATCGTGCTCAACCGGCCCACCGAGGTCACCCTGGGCGATCTCTTCCGCCACCTGGAGCTGGAGATCAGCGACGGCTGTCCGCAGGATCGGGCCGTGTTCGCCGGCGGACCGGTGCAGCGCGAACGCGGGTTCGTACTCCATCCCGCCGGGGAGGAGTGGACCGCCACCACGCCGGTCTGCGAGGGCGTGGCCCTGACCACCTCCCGGGACATCCTCGCCGCCCTGGCACGGGGCGAGGGTCCGGAACGCTTCCTGGTGGCGCTCGGCTATGCCGGCTGGGGCGCCGGGCAGCTGGAGCAGGAGCTGGCCCAGAACGCCTGGCTCTCCGGCCCCGCCGACCCCGGGGTGATCTTCGACACCGACACCAACCAGCGCTGGCGGGCCGCTGCCGCGCGGCTGGGCGTGGACATCGCGCTGCTCTCCTCGGAGAGCGGCCATGCCTGAGCCGCCCGGCGGCCTGCTGATGGGCTTCGACCCCGGCGAGCGGCACATCGGCGTGGCCGTCGGCGAGGCCCTGTTGGGCACCGCCCGCGGTGTGACCACCCTCAGCGCACGCCACGGTCAGCCGGACTGGTCGGCCGTGGGCGAGCTGCTCGAACAGTGGGCGCCCGAGGCGCTGGTGGTGGGGCTGCCCCACCACGCCGACGGCAGCGACGCCGAGAGCACCGCCCTGGCCCGGCGCCTGGCCGGACGCCTGCACGGGCGCTTCGGGCTGCCGGTGCACACCATCGACGAGCGCCTCTCCTCCCATGCCGCGGAGGAGCGGCTCGATGCGCGCCAGCGCCAGCGCGACCCGCAGGCCGTGCACGCCGAGGCCGCCGCGGTCATCCTCGAGACCTTCTTTGCCCAGCAAGGGGTGGCATGACTGACGCCGAGATCGACGTCCCGCAGCTGCTCGACGCCGTCGCAGCAGACATCAACCGCGAACTGGAGCACCGCGGCATCCGCTCGCCGATCCTGGTGGGGGTGCACACCGGGGGCGTGTGGGTGGCCAGGGCCCTACATGACCGCCTCCGCGCCCGCCCGCCGGTGGGCACTCTGGAGGTCGCCTTCCACCGCGATGACTACGCCACCTCCGGGCTCAAGGCGGCGGTGCAGCCCTCCGAGGGCCCGGTGACCCTGGACGGGCGAGCCGTGCTGCTCGTCGACGATGTGATCCATACCGGCCGCACCACGCGGGCGGCGCTCAACGCACTGTTCGATTACGGCCGCCCGCAGCAGGTGCTGCTGGCCGTGCTGGTTGACCGCGGCGGCCGCGAGCTGCCCGTCCAGCCGGATGTCGCCGGCACCCGGCTGCAGCTGCCCGCCGAGCAGCGGCTCAAGCTGCGCGGCCCGGAGCCGCTGCGCTTCGTGCTGGAAGGAGAGACCCCGTGAGCGTGCAACTCGACCCGCAGGGGCAGCTGCGCCACCTGATCACCACCGAGGGGCTGCCCCGGGAGCTGCTCACCCGCATCCTGGACACCGCCGAGTCGTTCTCCGGGGTCCTGGGCAAGTCGGTGAAGAAAGTACCGCTGCTGCGCGGGCGGACCATCATCAACCTCTTCTTCGAGCCGAGCACGCGCACCCGCACCACCTTCGAACTCGCCGCCCAGCGACTGTCGGCGGATGTGCTCAACATCGACGTGGCCACCTCCTCCACCAGCAAGGGCGAGAGCCTGCTGGATATGCTGCGCAACCTCGAGGCCATGCAGTGCGACGCCTTCGTGGTCCGCCACGCCGACAGCGGCGCCGCGGAGTTCATCGCCCGCCACGTGTCGCCCGGCGTGGCGGTGATCAACGCCGGCGACGGTCGCCACGCCCACCCCACCCAGGCCCTGCTCGACGCGTTCACCATCCGCCGCGAAAAGGGGCCGCTGGAGCCTCTGACCATCGCCATCGTCGGCGACATCCTTCACTCGCGGGTGGCCCGCTCGCAGATCCACGCCCTGCTCGGCCTCGGTGCCGGTGAGCTGCGCCTGATCGGCCCGCGTACGCTGCTGCCGCGGGCCATCGACCGTCTGGGGGTCCGGGTCTACGAGGACATGGACAGCGGGCTCGACGGCGCCGATGTGGTGATCATGCTGCGCCTGCAGCGCGAGCGCATGCGCGGTGCCCTGCTGCCGAGCGAGAGCGAGTTCTTC
>PULM01000152.1 GCA_003552345.1 Ectothiorhodospiraceae bacterium | reverse complement strand
GGGCCTGGAGGGCCTGGATGCGCCAGAAGAAGGCCTCCAGCTGACCGAGCAGGGCCGGTTCGGCCGGGAGGCCATCGCCCGGCGGCCGAACCGGACGGCCGTTTTCTTCGGTGTGGTGCCGGCGCAGGGCGGCGAGCCAGGCGCTCAATCGCCCCTTCAGGTCCCTGCCGGTTTCGGCCCCGCGGGCCAGGCGGGCCTCCAGGTGGGTGCCGGCGTGGGTCAGGGCCTGCCGGACCCCGGCAGCCGAGCTCAGTGCGCGGGTCGACGGCAGGGCATCGCGGAACTCTTGGCACGCTGTGTGCATAGCAGAGTTCATGAGTCGGTGACGGAATGTCTGGCGCAGGGCGCCGAGCAGCGACTCCGCCGTGTCCTGACGGGGCAGGGCCTGACGCAGGGCCCACTCAAGCGCCGGCCGGGGGCCGAGGTGGTCGGTGACCTGAAGGATCAGGGGGTGGCCCAGGCCGGCCACGCGCAGCCGAAGGCGGTCACCGTCGGCCACCGGGACATCGGCCCGGGCAGGAAGCCGATGGTTGCCGAGGATCAGGATCAGCCCGCGGTTGGTCAGGCGGGCTCGCGCCTCAAGGGTATCGCCGAGGCGAAGCGGCAGATCCGGACGGCCGCTGGCCTCCGGGAAGCGGATCCAGGCAGTGGGACGTGCTGCTGACATGTCAAAAAAATGACACACTTGGTGCGTCAAAAAGTTGACAGCCCGTTACAGGTGTCACTCGGCTGACTCCAAGTTAGTCGTCGTTGAGCAGGCGCTCGGCTACGGACTCGAAAGAGCGGACCCAGGCCCCGCGCTCGGCGATCTCGTCGGGTAGCGATTCCAGGGCGGCGTGGGCGGCATCACGATCCGCGTGAGAGCCGTGCAACAGCAGGAACCAGGGATCACCGTCGTCGCGCTCGGTGGCGACCAGGTGGGTCGGCTCGTCCAGGGGGTGCTGTTCCGCATAGCCTTGCAGTGTCGTGGGCTGCGAGGCAGCCAATATCTGGATGGTATAGCGCTCCGCCTCCTCGCCGCGGACCCACTCGGCACCATCGTCAAACATCGCTTCTGCGCTGTCCGTCGCGCCCTCCACGGGCGTGTCCGCGTCATCGGTATCCTCCCCATCTTCGGCCTCTGGCGCCCCGTGGTCCGAGGGCGAAGGTGTCTCGAGCAGCTGCAGGGTCTCTGTGGCTTCGACCGGAGCGGGGCCGGGGTCTGCGTCTTCAGGGTCGTCACGGAAGCTGTAACGCCCCGGCAGCTCAAGGCCGAAGGGGGTCTCACCGGCTGGCTCGATGTCATCGGTCTCGGCCGCCACGGTCTCCTCTTCCGGCTCTTCGAACTCCTCGATGGCGAGATCGTCGGTAGCCGGCCCCGTCGACAGCGGATGGGCAAGAAGCCAATAGGCGGCGGAGGCGGCGGCAGCCGTCCCGCCGGCGGCCAGACCTCCGATGAGCCACCGGCGAGGTCGGCCGGGTAGGCGCGGGGTCGGCTGCGTCTTGCGCTGTGGGGCGGACTCCGCGGGGCGGGCCAGGCGGGCGGTCAGGCGCCGGTGCCCTTCCTGGTTGATGCGCTCGGGATGTCCTCCGGAGCGATGGAAGATCTCTCGGATCTCATCGTGGTCGAAGAGGCCGTGCTCGGCCCCGGCGACGCGCGTCCGGTGATGGAGGTAGGCGCCGGTCTGCTCCTGGGTGAGCGGGTAGAGAGTGGTGGTGTGGACGCGCTCGGTGGGGAGGATTTTGGCGAGCCCTTCGAGCGCCTCGGGGTCCATGGCCAGGGCGAGGCTGAAGGCCTCATCCTCCTGGCCAAGCTCGGCCCAGAGCTCCAGGAGCGTGCCGAGGTCACCCGGTGGCAGGGCGTGGGCATCGTCGACGAGCAGGGCCGGGCGTAGTCCCCCGCGCCGGGCGCTACGAACGTAGTTCAGGGCCTGTTCCCGGGAGCCCGGCGCCTGCCTCGGGCCTTCTTCGTTCTCTGCCGCGTCGATCAGTGCACCCCAGAGGGACGCGGCATCGGCCCTGGCGCCAT
Organism: Ectothiorhodospiraceae bacterium; assembly: GCA_003552345.1. Lineage (GTDB taxonomy): Bacteria > Pseudomonadota > Gammaproteobacteria > Nitrococcales > Halorhodospiraceae > Halorhodospira. Next base: position 541 of record PULM01000152.1, on the reverse strand, counting down.
CGACCCGCTGCATGCTGAGTCCCGGGGGCTGGCGCGCAGCCAGCTGTTGGAGAAAGGTGCTCTTGCCCAGCCCCGCACCCCCGCTGATGAGCACGATGCGCTCGCCGCTCTGCAGCAGGCTGAGCGTGACGTTGAGCTGGGTGATCCGGGCGCTGTCCTCAAAGGGTGGTTCGACGGCGTCGGCGAAGGGCTGTGCGCTCAATCCCAGCCGATACAGCGCGGCCTCCGGGAGGTGTAACGTGGTACCGGTTTGCGGAGCCATGCTCGATCGCGGGAACGCTTTTCGGCCAATGTGTCGCCAGTCTACCAGAGGCGGCGAGGGCGCCGTGGTCAGGAGTGTTGACACCCCCGTCAGGGATCCTTACCATTGCGCTCGCTTTACGGCACAGCGTCCCCATCGTCTAGCTGGCCTAGGACACCACCCTTTCAAGGTGGCGACACGGGTTCGAATCCCGTTGGGGACGCCATCTCTTCCTTCCCCGCGTATCTCTGTCTCATTCCATTCGCACGCCAACGGCGGTACGATCCCCCGGTTTTCGAG
>PULM01000146.1 GCA_003552345.1 Ectothiorhodospiraceae bacterium | reverse complement strand
CTGCCCATCGGCACCACCCTGGCCTTCTGCATGAGTACCGTGGCGGCCAGCTTTCCCGAGTTCGTGCTGCTCAAGCAGGTCATGCAGTGGCGGCTGCTGGCGATCTTCTTCGTCCTGCTGCTGTTCGCCTTCACCCTGGCGGGGTGGCTGCTCAACGCCGTGGAGCCGCTACTATTTGCCGGGGTGTGAGGACGGCGGCAGGCCGTTACCATGAACGATGCATAGGAGGAACGGATCCCATGACCATCATCAAGGTGCTGGGCAGTGGCTGCGCCAAGTGCAACAACACCGCCGAGCGGATCGAGCAAGTGGCCGCTGATCTGGGCGTGGCCGCAGAGGTACACAAGGAGACGGGCCCGGAGGCCCTGGTCCAGTATGGCGTCATGTCGACGCCGGCCGTGGTGGTGGACGAGCGGCTGGTCCACAGCGGGTCGGTTCCTGAACCCGAGCAGATCAAGGAGTGGCTGCAGTGAGTCTTCTGATTTTTATCGCTTTTCTCGGCGCCTGCATGGCGGCGGCCGCCACCGGGGCCATGTTCGGCCCGGGGCGCTGGTATGAGGAGCTGGACAAGCCCACTTGGACGCCGCCGAACTGGCTGTTTCCGGTGGCTTGGACGGTGCTCTACCTGGCCATTGCGGTGGCCGCCTGGCGGGTGGCCCTGTCCGGTTCCGAGGTCCTGGCCCTCGGTCTGGCCCTGTGGGCGCTGCAGATCGCCCTGAACACCCTGTGGACGCCGGTTTTCTTCGGTCTGCAGCAGCTCTTCGGCGGTCTGGTGGTGCTGGCGGCGCTGTGGCTGTCGGTGCTGCTGACGACGGCGGCGTTCCTGGCCGCGGATTGGCTGGCTGGGCTGCTGTTCATCCCCTATCTGGCCTGGGTCAGCTTCGCCGGTGCCCTGAACTACGACATCTGGCGGCGCAACGGCGACGCGCCCTCGGCCGGCACGACGGAGCAGGGCGGCGCCTGAGCCGCTCGCCGGGGCCCTTTTACCGGGGCCCCGGCGGCCGTCTGCCGCGACCTCCTGCGCCCCTGGCCGGGGGTATCGGGCCGCTGGGGTGCCGTTGAGCTTGCCGAGCAGCGCAGTCCTTCTGCCGCGACGGTTCGCGCCCTCTCCGGTGGTACCCGGTCGGGCCGGCGCCGTTGAGCGCGCCGAGCAGCGCAGCCCCGGCGGGGGATCAGCGCGAACCTTCGCCGGTTCGCGCTGATCAGCGAGGTTCTGTCTGAGCGGCGCGCCAGCGCCGCGAGTTTAGCGAGCGGCCCCGCCGGGGTGAGCAGCACAGGGGACCCCGCCGCCAGGCGGGGCGCGCTCGTCCGGCGCCGGCCCGACCGGGTACCACCGGAGAGGGCGGGCCGTGGCGATCGCACCCGATTACGGTAGCACTGGCTTGAAAGGCTGGACGTCCACCTGAGCGTAGACGCCCGCCGCCACGTAGGGATCGGCATCCGCCCACGCCTGCGCTGCCTCCAGCGACTCAAACTCCGCGACCACCAGGCTGCCCGTAAAGCCGGCCTCGCCGGGGTTCTCGGTATCCACCGCCGGGTAGGGGCCAGCCAGTAGCAGGCGCCCCTCGTCGCGCAGCTGCTCCAGCCGTGCCAGGTGCTGCGGCCGCGCCGACTGGCGCAGCGGCAGGCTGTTCTCCACGTCTTGACTGATGATGGCGTAATACATGGCTCGCTACCTTATCGCTGCGAAAAGGGGTCCGGTACAATGAGCACGTGCCCCGGGGTCGCCGGGGTGTGTCCACGGGAGAGGAAGTCATGGCGCAGTACTTTGAAGTCCATCCGGAGACGCCCCAGCAGCGCCTGATCAACCAGGCCGTGCAGATCCTCGCCGATGGCGGTGTCATCGCCTATCCGACGGATTCGAGTTACGCCCTCGGCTGTCGCCTCGGCGACAAGGCCGCCCTCGACCGTATCCGCGAGATCAGGCGCCTGGATAGCAGCCATAACTTCACCATGGCGTGCAAGGATCTCAAGGATATCGGCACCTACGCCAAGATGGAAAACTACGCCTACCGCCTGCTCAAGTCCCACACCCCGGGGCCGTACACCTTCATTCTGCGTGCCACGGCAGAGGTGCCGCGCCGCCTGCAGCACCCCAAGCGCAAGACCATCGGCATCCGCGTACCCGATCATCCGGCCAGCCGTGCGCTGCTCAACACCCTCGGCGAGCCGCTGATGAGTGTGACGCTGCAACTGCCCGGTGACGACATGCCCCTCGATGATCCCGAGGAGATCCGCGAGCGCATCGGCAAGCTGATCGATGCCGTGGTTGCCGGCGGCTCCACCGGTGGCGGTGCGAGCACCGTGATCGATCTCACCGGCGAGGCCGCCGAGGTGATCCGCGAAGGGGTTGGCGATACCCGCGTCTTCCAGAGTGCCTGAGCGCCCGGAGTCGAAATCGCGAACCAACCAAAAGGGAGTGTTGCTTGGCTAACATCAACCAACGACCCAGCCGCGTCCTGTCGGGCATGCGCCCGACAGGACGGCTGCACCTGGGCCATTACCACGGCGTGCTCAAGAACTGGGTGCGCCTGCAGAACGAGTACGAGTG
>PULM01000023.1 GCA_003552345.1 Ectothiorhodospiraceae bacterium | reverse complement strand
CCCTCCTGCGACGCCTGCAGCGATTTCGCCGAGTGCTTCGGGCCGGAGGAGTGATGGGCGCGGTGGTGATCGACGATACGACCCTGCGCGACGGCGAGCAGTCCGCCGGGGTGGCCTTCACCCGCGACGAGAAGCGGGCCATCGCCACGGCGCTGGATCGGATCGGCGTGCCCGAGCTGGAGGTGGGCATTCCGGCCATGGGCCCCGAGGAGCGGGCCGATATCCGCGCCCTGGTGGCCGAGCGGCTGTCGGCGCGGCTGCTGGTCTGGGCTCGCATGCGCGAGGCCGACCTGCGCGCCTGCACCGGACTCGGGGTGTGGGGGGTGGACGGTTCGATCCCGGTCTCCGATCAGCAGATCGCCCACAAGCTCGGCCGCGACCGGCGCTGGGTGCTGGGTCGGATCGATGCATGGGTGCGGCGGGCGCGGGCCGAGGGCCTGGCGGTGAGTGTCGGCGGCGAGGATGCCACCCGCGCCGATCCCGACTTTCTCATCGAAGTCGCGCGGTGCGCCGAGGCGGCCGGGGCGCGGCGGCTGCGCATCGCCGATACCGTCGGCATCGCCGAGCCGTTTGCGGTCCACGAGCTCTTCCAGCGCCTGCGCGCGGTCACGGATCTGGAGCTGGAGATGCATGCCCACGACGATTTCGGTCTGGCCACCGCCAACACCCTGGCTGCGGTCCGCGGCGGGGCCACCCACGTCAATACCACCGTCTGCGGGCTGGGTGAGCGCGCCGGCAATGCGGCCCTCGAGGAGGTGACCCTGGCCCTGCACCGGCTCTGCGATCGACCCACCGGCGTGGATGCGGCCGGCCTGACCGGGGTGGCGGCGTTGGTCGAGGCCGCTTCCGGACGGCCGGTGCCCTGGGGCAAGAGCGTGGTCGGCGCCGGTGTCTTTAGCCACGAGGCCGGTATCCACGTGGATGGGCTGCTCAAGGACGCCCGCAACTACCAGGGGTTGGACCCGGATGATCTGGGGCGCCGGCATGAGCTGGTTCTCGGTAAGCATTCCGGCACGCGCGGGGTGCAGGCCGCCTGCCGGGCCGCCGGTATCGATCTGGACCGTGAGCAGGCCCGGACGCTGCTGCCGCTGATCCGGCGCTGGAGTGTCACCCACAAGCGCGCGCCGACGGCCGCGGAGCTGCGTGCGCTGGTGGCGCAGGGGGCGGTCGCGGCCGCCGAGGATGCCGTCGAGGTGTAGAGGAGATTGCCATGAAGTGGTTGGAGGCACTGGAACCGGACAACGATGAGGGCTTAGAGGGGGCGGAGGCGTGGTTCGAGGGCCTCGGCATCGATTACGACCCGCAGCTGCTGCGGGTCTACCGACTGCATATCCTGCAGCGCTTCCACGATTACGCCAGCGCCGAGCCGCCGGCGACGCCCGATGAAGCCGAGGGGCATGCCCGGGTGCTGCTACAGCGAGCCCACGACGATTTCGTCGGCTCCGATGCGCGCAGTCAGGCAGCGCTGCGCATCCACCGGCAGGTGGCCCGCGGGGCGAGCGGCGAGGTCCCGGTGACCCGTATCGGCCGCGGGGGGTTCGGCTGATGCTGCCGCAGTTTCGGATCGGCGCGGCGGTGCGGGTGGCGCGCAACATCCGCAACGACGGCACCTACCCCGGGGTGGCCCGCGGCGAGCTGCTGGTCCCGCGGGGTAGTGTCGGTTATGTCCGGGATGTCGGGACCTTCCTGCAGGATCAGATCGTCTACAGCGTCTTCTTTCTGGATCAGGACCGCATGGTCGGTTGCCGCGAGGAGGAGCTCATGGATGCAGCCAGTCCCTGGGTAGAGACCCGCTTCGAGTTCCGCGATCGCGTCACGCCCACCCGCCGCCTGGCCGTCCGTGGCGAGGTGGTGGCCGAGCCGGGGAGTGTGGGCGAGATCATCCGCGTCGTTCGTGACGCCCCGACCGGGCCGGCCTACCAGGTGCGTTTTCCGGGGCGCACCCTGCAGGTCCCCGAGCACGCCCTGGCACCGCTGGCCGCCGAGGTGCCGGCGGTCACCGACGAGGACGTGGAGCGCTTCTACCGGGAGAACCCGGAGCGTTTCCGCCGGGATGAGACGCGCACGGTCCGCCACCTGCTGATCACCATCAACGACGAGTTTCCGGAGAACACGCGCGAGCGGGCGTGGGCGCGGGCCGAGAAGCTGACCAGCCAGCTGGCCGCCGACCCGCGGGGCTTTGCCGCCGCCGCTGAGCGGCACTCGGAATGCCCGAGCGCCCTGCACGGAGGTCTGGTCGGACGGGTGGCCCGCGGGCAGCTGCACGAGGAGCTCGATGCCGCCCTGTTCGAGATGGCCGCCGGCGAGGTGCGCGGACCGGTCGAGACGGCCATGGGCCTGCACGTGGTGCTCTGCGAGACGGTCCATCCGCCGGATATGGCGCCGCTCGACGACGAGTTGAAGGAGCGGCTGCGTGGTCTGTTGCAGGAGCAGCGGGCCCGACAGGTGCAGCGGGACCGGGCGCGGTCCGGCCAGGGAGGGGGGAGCCATGAGCCATCCGGGACTGGATGAGGAGCGGGTCCGTCGCTGGACCCGCGGTTTTGCCGACGGCAGTGT
>PULM01000208.1 GCA_003552345.1 Ectothiorhodospiraceae bacterium | reverse complement strand
GCCTGCGCCCGCGCCGGATCCCGGCAGGAGGCCCAGACCCGGGCGATCCGATCCTGGGCCAGGCACTGCTCGACAAATTGCAGCCCGATGCCGCGGCTGGCCCCCTGGATCAGGACCTCACCGCCTTGCGGGATCCAGTTCAGTGCCATGGGTGTCCTCCTCGGCGGCGTTGACCGCTGCGGCTAGAGCCCGGCGTCGGCGGCCAGGGCCTCGGCGCGGTCGGTGCGCTCCCAGGTGAAGGCCTCGCCGTCGCGGCCGAAGTGCCCGTGGGCGGTGGTCATCTGATAGACCGGGCGCAGCAGCCCGAGGTCGCGGATGATGGCGTAGGGGCGTAGATCGAAGTGGCGGCGGACCAGTTCGGTCAGCCGGGCCCGCGGCAGCACCCCGGTCCCGAAGGTCTCCACCGAGATCGAGACCGGCTCCGCGACCCCGATGGCGTAGGCGACCTGCACCTCGCAGCGGCGGGCGAGACCGGCGGCGACCAGGTTCTTGGCCACGTACCGGCAGGCGTAGGCCGCCGAGCGGTCGACCTTGGACGGATCCTTGCCCGAGAAGCACCCGCCACCGACACGGGCGATGCCGCCGTAGGTGTCCACCACCACCTTGCGCCCAGTGAGCCCGGCATCGCCCAGCGGCCCGCCGACGACGAAACGGCCGGTGGGGTTGATGTAGAAGCGGGTCCGCTCATCCAGCCAGCTCGCCGGCAGGGTGGGGCGCAGGATCTCCTCGATGACCGCCTCGCGCACCATCTCCAGCTCCGCCGCCTCGCTGTGCTGGGTGGAGAGCACCACCGCGTCGATGGCCACCGGCTCGCTGTCGCTGTAGCGGCAGGTGACCTGGCACTTGGCGTCCGGTCGCAGCCACGGCAGGCTGCCGGCGCGGCGCAGCCGGGCGTGGCGCTCCATGAGCCGGTGGGCGTAATGGATGGGGGCGGGCATCAGGGCCGAGGTCTCGTCGCAGGCGTAGCCGAACATCAGCCCCTGATCGCCGGCGCCCTGGTTCTGCGGGTCGTCGCGATCCACCCCCCGGGCGATGTCCGGCGACTGTTGCCCCAGGGCCTGGATGACCGCGCAGGTATCGGCATCGAAGCCGAGCTGCGAGCCGGTGTAGCCGAGGTCGCGGACGGTGTCGCGGACCACCCGCTCGAAGGGGATCTGCGCGGCGGTGGTCAGCTCGCCAAAGAGCAGCACCATGCCGGTCTTGACCGCCGTCTCGCAGGCCACCCGGGCGTGGGGGTCGGCGGCCAGGGCGGCGTCGACCACGGCGTCGGAGATGCGGTCGGCCATCTTGTCCGGATGCGCCTCCGAGACCGACTCCGAGGTGAAGAGGTGGTGATCATCCATGGCAAGCCCCTGACAAATTAGCTATCGCGCCAGTTAATTACCGGCATCCTCAATCCTGATGACCCGTATCCCCGCAGCGCGGGCGGATCGGTTACACTGCCGCGGTCGCCGTTTTGACGCAACGGACGCGGTGCAGGACGTCGGGGTGCCGGCGGGTACCGCAGCAGATTCGAGATGAAGCGTAATTGAGGGAGGAGGATCCATGACCATCAACGTAGCGATCAACGGTTACGGGCGTATCGGCCGCAACGTCCTGCGCGCGCTCTATGAGAGTGGCCGCACCGATGAGATCCGCATCGTCGCCATCAACGACCTGGGCGACGCCGAGACCAACGCCCATCTGACCCGCTACGACACCGCCCACGGCCGCTTCCCCGGTGACGTGCAGGTGGAGGGCGGCGACCTGGTGGTCAATGGCGACCGCATCAAGGTCTGCGCCGAGCGCAATCCTGCGGATCTGCCGTGGAAGGACCTCGGGGTCGACGTCGTCATGGAGTGCACCGGTCTGTTCACCACCAAGGAGGCGGCCGGTGCCCACATCCAGGCCGGCGCCAAGAAGGTGGTGATCTCCGCCCCTGGCGGTAAGGATGTGGACGGCACCTTCGTCTACGGCGTCAACCACCAGCAGATGACCTCCGGGCTCGAGGTGGTCTCCAACGCCTCCTGCACCACCAACTGCCTGGCGCCCATGGTCAAGGCCATTCAGGACAAGATCGGTGTCGAGGGCGGTTTGATGACCACCGTCCACGCCTACACCAACGACCAGGTCCTGACCGACGTCTTTCACAAGGATCTGCGCCGCGCCCGTAGCGCCACCCATTCGCAGATCCCGACCAAGACCGGTGCCGCCGCCGCCGTTGGCCTGGTGCTGCCCGAGCTCAACGGTAAGCTCGACGGCTTCGCCATCCGCGTGCCGACGATCAACGTCTCGCTGGTGGACCTCACCTTCACCGCCTCCCGCGACACCAGCGTCGAGGAGGTCAACCAGGGGGTGAAGGCGGCCGCCCAGGGCGAGCTGGCCGGCGTGCTCGCCTACAACGAGGACCCGCTGGTCTCCATCGACTTCAACCACAACCCGTCGTCGAGCATCTTCGATGCCACCCTCACCCGTGCCATGGGCGGCCGCCTGATCAAGGCCTGCGCCTGGTACGACAACGAGTGGGGCTTCTCCAACCGCATGCTCGACACCACGGTGGCGCTGATGCGCGCCTGACG
>PULM01000014.1 GCA_003552345.1 Ectothiorhodospiraceae bacterium | reverse complement strand
CTGAAGTTGAGCACGCCGACACCACCGACCTTCTGGAAGTCCTCGGTGGCCTCGGCCTCGGCCACGTCCATGACGTCGTCCGGGGTCACGGTGCCGAGCAGCACCCCCTCGGTATCGACCACCGGCAGCGCCGTCAGGTCATAGCGCTGCACCGTCTCCACCGCCTTCTCGCGATCCTCGAAGGCCGAGACACTGATGAAGTGATAGTCCATCAGCTCTTCGACCTTCGTCTCCGGCGAGGCGACGATGAACCGGCGGATGGTCAGCGCGTCGAGCAGGCGGCCGTCGCGGTCGGTGACGTAGATCACGTTCACCGTCTCGGCCTTCTCGCGCTGGCCGCGGATATGCTGCAGGCTGCGCTCCACGGTCCAGTCGGCGCGCACGGCGATGTAGTCCGGCGTCATCAGCCGGCCCACGCTCTCCGCCGGGTAGCCGAGCAGCTCGCGGGCCTCGCGCTGCCCCCGGGGGCAGCAGTTCGAGCAACCGCTGGGTGGCCTCGGCGGGCAACTCCTGGAACAGCGCGGTGCGGTCGTCCGGTGTGAGCGCGGCGACGATCTCCCGCGTCTCGTGGTCGGTCATGTCCTGGAGCAGCGCGTCCTGATTGTCCCCGGAGAGGTACGAGAAGACCGTCGAGGCCCGCGGCCGCGGCAGCAGCTTGAACAGGAAGATACGCTGCGACTTCTCCAGGCTGAGGATCAGTTCGGCGATGTCCTGATCCGGCAGCTCCTCGATGCGAGCGCGAACGTCTTTCCAGCGCCTCCCATCGAGGAGCTGTCGGATCTCGTCGAGCAGCTCTTCGTAGGCCATGCTTGGCTCCTTGTCGTGCCTCTTCTTGGTTGGGCTTACCTCGGGGCGGCGTCAGCCGCCCTGCCCGCGCGCGCCGCCACGGCGGAACCGGCCACCCAGGCCGAGGCGCGGCAGCCAGCCCCGGCGTTCCGGAGCGCTCGCCTGGACGGCCGCTCGCCGGAGCACCCCGGTCAGCCGCCCGTAGCGATCGACCACCGGCAGTTCGTCGGTCCCGGCGCGGTCCATGGTGCGCACGGCGTGCGGGGCGTCGTCCAGCTCCTCGAGCGAGGGGCGCGATGCGGCCAGGCGGCCCACCGGGGTCTCGCCGGCGTCCTGCAGGACGCCGCGGGCCACCACTCCAAGGTACCGCCCATCCCCCTGGACAACGTACGCCTCGCGGCCGCCGTGGGCGTCGAGCATGCGCGCGGCGGCCGCCGCAGGCACGGCGTCGTTGACGGGGACGAAACCGTCGCTCTGGCAGGCCCCGACGCAGGCGCTCGGCAGCGTCAGCAGATGGCGCAGGGCCTGGCGGCGCTCCTCGGGGAGGCGGCGCTCCAGATCGCGGTAGACATCGCGCGGCAGGTGTCGGGCGACCCGGGCGAAGGCGTGCAGCGGGGTGTGCTGTGCCTCGCGGGCGGCCTCGCGGATGGGCTGCTGCGCCAGGCGGCGGGCGCGGGCGATGGCCTCTTCGGTGGCGTGGCGGGTGTCCGCGGCGGCGGTGCGCGGCTTGTCGAACATGGCGGCTCCTCCCTGTTGGCGTGCAGCGGCACGCAGCGGCGCATGCAGCCGCGCCGCGTGGATTCGTATCAGGGGGAGGCCCTGCCTGTTGCGAGGCCCCCGGCCCTGCCTGTTGCGGAGCGCCGTCGCGGCGGGCTCCGGGCAGGGCCGGGTCGGATCAGACCCGGGCCGAGCGGCCCGCCACGTGGCGGTCGTGCCGCAGCGCGCCGGACACGGGGTCCGGGGCCACGGCGCTGGTACTCGGTACTTGGCTGTCCATTCGTTCCGTTCGGGTGGCCCCGGGGGCCATCCACACTCTCGGTCGGCTGAGATCGGCCCTTAAAGTAACGGCAGACGGCGCTTACGTCAATTTTTGCAGCGCATCACGGTTGACCCGCCCGCCCCCCTCGCGTATGAAAGCCGACTTCGGATCGACACAGATGAGGAGCGCGCCGGATGGCCCTTTGGATCGCCGTGCTGCTGGGGGTTGTGCAGGGGATCTTCATGTTCCTGCCGGTCAGTTCCACGGCCCACATGGTGCTGCTCGAGCACTGGCTGATCGGCCAGGATCACCCGATGCCGGCGCCAGAGAGCGCCGAGATGATCCTGTTCAACCTGGTGGTCCACGTCGGGACCCTGGTCTCCATCGTGGTGGTCTTTGCCCCGAGCCTGCTGCGCTTCACCCGCTACAGCCTGCGCGACGCCTACGGCTGGGCCCGGGCCGGGCGCTTCCAGGGGCCGCCGCTCTACGCCCGGCTGTTCCTGCTCGGGATGCTCTCGGTGCTGTTCACCGGCGTGGTGGGGCTGACCCTGAAGGCCGTCTTCGAGCAGGTCTTCGCCAACCCGTGGATGATCGGCATCACGCTGATCCTCACCGGCGCCCTGCTCTTCTGGACCGACAAGCTCCCGCCCCGGCGCCGCGGGCTGCGCCAGACGGGGGTGGGAACGGCGACGATCATCGGCATCGCCCAGGGCTTCGCGCTCATGCCCGGGCTCTCGCGCAGCGCGCTGACCATCGTCTTCGGCCTGTTCGCCGGTCTCAAGCGGCGCTGGGCGGCGGAGTACAGCTTCTTCCT
>PULM01000162.1 GCA_003552345.1 Ectothiorhodospiraceae bacterium | reverse complement strand
TTTGATCAGAGTGGTTTTTTGTAGAGGGGGCAGCCGCTTCGACGATGCGGTGTTAAAACCGTCGACAGCGCCCGGGTTGCATCATCCCAAGGAACCGGCCATCAAGGCGGCAGAAGATCGCGGCGAACCGGGCCAAAAGCAGCCGCGCACCGCTCTGCCTCGCTTTTCCGGTGCGGCTGGCGCCGCGGCTCATGCCGGGGCTTTTCCCGGAGATGCCGTACGAGGCAGGAGAATAGGAGTTTGGGGAGGGATGGTGGAGCCGAGGGGAGTCGAACCCCTGACCTCGACAATGCGAATGTCGCGCTCTCCCAACTGAGCTACGGCCCCATCGATCAGTCGCGCACTCTACCACGCGCGGCCGCTGCACAAAACCCCCCGGGCGGCCCTTGCAACCGGCCGGCCGCCCTTGGAAACTGCCCCCATGGATACCCTGACCCTGCCCCGGCCCGATGACTGGCACCTGCATCTGCGCGACGGTGCCCTCCTTGAGGCCGTCGCCCCCCAGGCCGCGGCGGTTTTCTCCCGCGCGATCATCATGCCCAACCTGCAGCCGCCGGTGACCACGGTGGAGCAGGCGGCGGCCTATCGGCAGCGCATCCTGGCTGCGCTGCCGGCGGGCTCGACCTTTGAGCCGCTGATGACGCTCTATCTCACCGACAACACGCCGCCGGAGGAGATCGCACGGGCGGCGGCCAGCGGCTTCGTCCACGCCGTCAAGCTCTACCCGGCGGGGGCCACCACGCACTCCGACGCCGGCGTTACCGATCTGTTGCTCTGCTACGACGCCCTGGCGGCGATGGAGGAGCACGGCCTGCCGCTGCTCATCCACGGTGAGCGGACCGGGCCGGAGCTGGATATCTTCGAGCGCGAGACGGCCTTCATCGATGATGTCCTGCAGCCGCTGCTCGACCGCCACCCGCGGCTGAGGGTGGTCCTCGAGCATGTCACCACCGCCGAGGGCGCCGAGCTGGTCACCGGCGACGATCCGCGCCTGGCCGGGACCTTTACGCCGCAGCACCTGCTCTACAACCGCAACGACCTGCTCGTCGGCGGGCTCAAGCCGCACTACTACTGCATGCCGATCCTCAAGCGCGAGGCCGACCGCGAGGCGCTGCTCGAGGCGGCCACCTCGGGGCATCCGCGGGTCTTTCTCGGCACCGACTCCGCCCCCCATCCCCAGGGGGCCAAGGAGTCGGCCTGCGGCTGCGCCGGCTGCTACACCGCGCCCATCGCGCTGTCGCTCTATGCCGAGGCCTTCGAGGCCGCCGGGGCGCTGGGGCGGCTGGCGGACTTTGCCGGGCGCAACGGTCCGGCCTTCTACGGGCTGCCGGTCAACCAGGAGACGGTGACCCTGGAGCGGGCCCCGCTGGAGGTGCCGGCGAGCTACCCCGGTGGCGATGCGCCGGTGGTGCCGTTGCGCGCCGGCGAGACGCTGGCCTGGCGCCTGCGCCAACCCTAGGGTGGGTGGGATGAGCGTGCCCGGGACCCGTTTTACGATGCCCGCCAGGCGGTGGCCGAGTTCGGTCGGCGCCGCGGACCTGCCGCAGAGGATGGAGACACCATGAGTGATGAGACGGTTCAGCAGACCATTGCCCGTCAGGTGACGGAGAACCCGATCCTGCTGTACATGAAGGGCAGCCCGGATCAGCCCATGTGCGGCTTCTCGCAGCGGGCGGCCCAGGCGCTGGCCGGCTGCGGGCGGGAGTTCGCCTACGTGGACGTGCTCCAGGATGAGCGCATCCGTCAGGGCGTCAAGGACTACGGCGACTGGCCGACCATCCCGCAGCTCTACATCGACGGGGAGCTGGTCGGCGGCTGTGACATCATCATGGAGATGTTCGACTCCGGCGAGCTCCAGCAGATGGTCGAGGCCGCCGGGGCCGGCGCCAGCGGCTGACGGCGGCGGCTTGCTCGCGGGCACGGGGCGCCGTAGCATGCGGCACCTTCACCCAGTTACGGCAGCCCCATGAGCGAGCACAACGCCCCGCAGACGTCGTCGGACGACGCACAGCGCATCCAGAGCACCGAGATCCCGCCGCTGCGCACCCGCTTCCGGGCGTTCCTGCCGGTGGTGGTGGACGTGGAGACGGGTGGCCTGCAGGCGGAGACCGATGCGCTGCTGCAGATCGCCGCGGTGATCCTGCGTGCCGATGAGCACAGTGGCCGGCTCTATCCGGCGGAGACGCACACCTGCCACGTGCAGCCCTTCGAAGGCGCGCGCATCGACCCCAAGGCGCTGGAGCTCAACGGCATCGACCCCGAGCATCCGCTGCGCATGGCGGTGCCCGAGCGCGATGCCCTGGGCAAGGTGTTCAACCCGGTTCGCCAGGAGCTGCGCAACACCGGCTGCAACCGGGCGGTGCTGGTCGGCCACAACGCCTTCTTCGACCTGGCCTTCCTCAATGCCGCGGTGACGCGGACCAACTTCAAGCGCAACCCCTTTCATCCCTTCTCGAGCTTCGACACCGCCACCCTGGGCGGGCTCGCCTACGGGCAGACGGTGCTGGCTAAGGCGGTGAAGGCGGCGGGGATCGAGTGGGACGCCAAGGAGGCCCACTCGGCCATCTACGACGCCGAGAAGACCGCCGA
>PULM01000055.1 GCA_003552345.1 Ectothiorhodospiraceae bacterium | reverse complement strand
CCCCGGGCATCGGCGACGCTGGCGTCGGTGGCGTGGCCGGGCAGGACCACGGTGTCCTCGGGCAGGGTCAGCAGCCGCTGCAGCGACTCATGGAACAGCGGCGTCCACGCCTCGGCGGCGCCGCCCAGGTCCGGGCGGGCGATGGACTCCAGGAAGATGCTGTCGCCGGCGATCAGGTACTGGTCATCCACCAGGAAGGCCACCATGCCCAGGGTGTGGCCGGGGACGTGCAGGGCATGCAGGGTGATCGCCCCGACGCGTACCGACTGATCGGCATACAGCGGTGCGAAGTCGATGCGGGCCGGCAGCATGTCCATCGGGTGGATGGCGTCGTAGGGATGCAGGTAGTACGGGACCCGGTGGCGACGGGCCAGCTCCGGGCCGCCGCTGATGTGATCGGCATGGGCGTGGGTGTCGAGGACCTGGGTGATGCGGGCCCCGCGCGCATGGATCAGTTCCTCGTAGACGCCCACGTGGCGATTGGGATCGATGACCGCGGCCTCGCCATCGCTGATGATCACGTGACTCAGGTCGCCACGGGCCGGGCGGATCACCTGGTAGACGGTGTAGCGCTCGTGGTTGCCGATCACCCGGTAGTAGTAGAAATCGCCCCAGGCCTCCATGCCGCCCTCCAGGTTCAGGGCCGGGTAGCCGAGTTCGCGCAGGCCGTCGGCCAGGTGCTCCGAGGTGTGGCCCTCGCCGCAGACCGTCAGGATGGTTTGGTCGGAGGGTAGCCGCTCGGAAAGCTGCTCGCGGATGCCGCGCAGCACGGCCGCGTCCACGTCGTCGGCGTCCTCATCGAGGTCGAGCAGCTCGAAGTAGGGGATGTTCAGAGTGGGCACCGGATGGGGACCCTCGACACGCCAGCGCTCGAACTCATCGGGGTTGCGGACGTCGAGGATGAACAGCGGCTCGTCGCCGAGCAGGTGCTCCCAGGCAACGGCTGGCGTCCAGGCGCTCTTCAGGGTATCCAGCATGATCGGCCTCCTCGATCCTTGGGTGCGACAAAATGTCCGATGTCTCCCCAAGGATGGAGGCTCTTTGCCAGGGCGCCATATCCCGAAAGGGATACGGGCCGGGCGGAGTCGGTGCGGGCTGCACAAAAAACCCCCGGAGCAGCGGCTGCCCCGGGGGTCATGGCGTCGCGGGCGATTAGTCGATCGCCCGGGTCCCAGCGACTCTTAGCTGAAGATGCCGGGACGGCGACGGCGCTTCTCACCACCGCCGCTGCTGCGCTCCTCGGTGGCCGTGCTCCGGGTACGCTCCGGCATGCTGCTCGAGGAGCGGGAGGAAGCGGAGGAGCGGCTGCGCGCCGGCCGACGACGGATCGCCGACTCCGAGGAGCGCCCGATGGCCGACTCGGAAGTGCGGCTCGGGGTCGACTCAGGGGTGCGGCCAGTGGAGCGGCCCGACGAGCCGATGGCGGACTCCGAGCTGCGGCTGCTGGCGGAGCGATCGCCGGAGGAACGCTCGGAACGCTCCTGGCTGATCTGACGGCGGGCCTGGGCCTCGCGCTGCTCCTTGGCCTTCATCTCGCTCATGCGCCGGGCAGACTGCTCGACCACGTCCTGAGAGAGCAGGCGCTGATCACCCAGGGACTTCACCAGGTCCTGCGTGCGGCGCGGCGCCAGGCGCTGGGAACTGGTGGCCATGTGCTCGTAGAGGCGGCGGTACGCCTTGGTGACCTCACCCATGATCTGGGCGGTCTGCTCGAAGTGCTGGTCCACCTCGCTGCGGACGTTGCGCACTTCCTCGCGGTTGCGGCGGGCCACGCTCTCGGCGTCGCGGATCTCCTGAGTGTTGGGCGACGAGGCGCGCCCGACATAGGCACCCACAGCGGCACCGACCACGGCACCGACGACAAGTAGCAGGATAGGATCAAACGCTTCCATACCGGACCTCCCGATTAGTTCATCGGCTACTTTGTACCAAACGAATTGTTGCGCGGAACAGGGTGCGCGCTTACACCGCGAGTTCGGTCACCGCGGCCCCGGCCGAGCGCCCCAGCGACCGCATGAGCGGTCGCACAGCGTATCATCCCGTAAAGGGTACAGCGTCGCGCGTTCGCAGGGGAGAGCCCATGCACGGTTGGCTTGAAGCAGCAGCTCAGATCAGCGGGGCCGGCTGGCTGTTGCTGGTCGTTGCCGGGCTGCTGCTCCTGCTCGCCGTCGGTCTGACCGTCACCGGCGGCTGGGCGCTGCTCCGGGGCCGACTGCTGCGCGGCGTGTCCGTGCTCGCCGCCGGGCTGATCCTGCTCGGCGGGCTGGGGACTGCGGGCGCCCTGGGGCTCGGCCTGCTGGCCTATGAGCGGCTGGAGCAGGAGCGCCCGGTGCTGGCGCTGCGCTTTCAGGAGGTGGCCGGACAGCGCTATGTGGCGCGGCTGATCTACCCGGACGGGCGGCGTGTGACGGTGCCGCTGGCCGGCGATCAGTGGCAGGTGGATGCCCGGGTGCTGCGCTGGAGTGGCTTCGCGACGGTGCTCGGTCTGCAGACCCGCTATCGGCTGGAGCGGATCAGTGGCCGTTACGCCGACCCCGAGGCCGAGCGCACCGCGCTGCGCACCGTGCACCCCCTGGCCCCGCCGCAGCGGGGTATCGACCCCTGGTTGCTGGGTCAGCGCCACGGCGATCGTCTCCCCTGGG
>PULM01000034.1 GCA_003552345.1 Ectothiorhodospiraceae bacterium | reverse complement strand
TGGCCGATGCCGTGGCGGCGATGGCCGAGGCGCGGACGGAACTGGCGGAAAAGGTGGTAACCAGTGACTACCAGATCAACGCCCTGGAGGTGGCCCTGGATGAGGACTGTACCCAGATCCTGGTCCGCCGACAGCCCACCGCCTCGGATCTGCGCCTGGTCATGGCGGTGATCAAGACCATCACGGATCTGGAGCGGATCGGCGACGAGGCGGAGCGGATCGGGCGGATGGCGCTGCACTTCCTTGAGTTGGACCGGCAGAACGGACCGATCGAGGAGCTTGGCGAGATGGGCGAGCATGTGCAGGGGATGCTGCGCGGTTCGCTGGATGCCTTCGCCCGCATGGACGTGGAGCAGGCTGTGCGCGTGGCGCAGCAGGACATCCAGGCGGACAGTCAGTACGAGGTGATTGTCCACCGTCTGATGGATCAGATGATGCGCAACCCCGAGACCGTACCGCGGGTCATGGATGTGATCTGGACCGCCCGCTCGCTGGAGCGTATCGGCGATCGTGCCCGCAATATCTGCGAATACGTGGTCTACTTCGTTCGCGGCAAGAACGTGCGCCACACCAGCTTCGAGCAGATGGCCCAGGAGGCCACCGGAGATCGGCATTAGGGGATGCGCAACCGGGTGCCTCGGTTGCCCCCCCCGGCCCGGCTGGCTGTGCGGGCCGGGGAGTAAGGACGGCGGTCTGCGCGGCTCCCGCTTGGCCGGGGTGGCAAGGCCGCTTGAGCCCCTCTCTTGAGTCCGGGGTCGGCAGGGTTGTCCGTGCCGAGGGGGTAGGCCGCGCGTCTTGTGTATCGCAGCCTTCCACCGCTTGGGGGGGTCGCATCTACACCACGAGCAGCCACAGGCTGCCATGGGCGATCAGGGCGCCGAGCAGGGCACCGGCGAGGACATCGGTCGGATAGTGGAGCCCCAGGACCACCCGCGAGGCGGCGATAAGCCCGGCGACCGGGATCAGCCACACGGCAAGGGCCGGGTAGTAGGCGCTGGCCAGCAGCGTGAAGCCGACCGCGTGCAGGGTGTGCCCGGAGGGGAAGCTGTAGCGGTCGAGGGCCGGGGTGGCCGGGATCAGGGCCGGATTCACCTCATACGGACGCAGTCGTCGCGTGCCGCGCTTGATGAGCGTGTAGAGCAGGGTGCCGACCAGGCCCGCTGCGGCCATGTGCAGCACCGCAGTCGCTCCGTTGATCCCCTCGATCAGAAGAATACCGGCCATGAGGCCGTACCAGAGCCCACCGTCGCCCAGACGACTCGCCACGACGAACACCCGGCGCGACAACTGCCGTTGCTGGACCCGGCGCAGCGCCAGGCAGAGAAGCAGTTCCCACTGCTGAAAGCGGATCAGGGCTTGCTGCATAGCGTGACCCCTCCTCGGTTCAGGCCATCGTGTCCCCGCACGGCCTCGGCCAGGATGTGGCCGAAACGCCGAGTGATGTGTTGCCAACTCAGGGATTCAACACCGGCGCGGGCGGTCTTTTGCCAGCGCTGGCGGGTTTCCGGAGCGAGGAGCGCGGATCCGACGGCGGCCTCGATCCAGCCGCCGGGGTCGTCCCGGGCAACAAGGCGGCCACTGACGGCGTCCTCGACGTGGCGATGGGCGGCGGCGTAGTCGAAGGCGATAACCGGCACCCCGCTGGCCAGTGCCTCGAGCGTCACGTTGCCGAAGGTCTCGCTCAGGCTGGGGAAGAGGAACAGATCCGCCGAGGCGTAATAGCGTGCGAGGTCCGCGCCGCGGCGCACGCCGGCGAAGATGAGATCCGGGTGCTGGCGCTGGAGTTCGGCGCGCATCGGGCCATCGCCGACCAGGACCATGCGTGCGCCTGGCTGGGCCTGCTGGATGTAGCGGAACGCCTCGATGGCCAGGCCCAGGTTCTTCTCCGCGGCCAGGCGCCCGACATAGAGCAGAACCGGCGCACGGTCATCCACCCCCCAGCCAGCGCGCAACGTGGCCGAGCGCCGGTCCGGATGGAAGCGGTGGGTGTCGACCCCTCGGCCGAGCGTCTCCACGTTCCGGTAGCCCCGCTCGGTCAGTGCCTCGGCCAGTTGGGTGTCAGGGACGAGTGTCCGGTCGGTTCGATTGTGGAATCGGCGCAGGTAGCGCTGGACGGCCCCGTTCAGCGGGCCGAGCCCGTAGTGGCTGGCGTAGGTATCGAAGCGGGTATGGAAGCCGCTGACGGTGGGTAGGCGCAGGCGGGCCGCCGCCCGCTGCGCCGACCAGCCCAGGGGCCCTTCCGTGGCGATATAGACGGCGTCCGGTCTTTGGCTGCGCCAGAGCTCTTCGAGGAGGCGGGGACGGGCGAGGCCGCAACGGACCTCCCGGTAGCCCGGTATCGAAACGCCGCAGACCGAGTAGAGGTTGATCTGTTGGCCGCGTGGACGGGCCGGGTGGCGGGGCACGATCAGGTCAACCCGGGTCGTGTCCTGTCTCAAACCGGCGACCAGGTGCGAGAGCGTCGTGGCCACCCCGTTGGCTTCCGGGGCGTAGGTCTCGGAGACGATGCTCACGCGTTGCAATGGCGCGGGCGGGGGTAGGATCTTCTTGCTCATGGCCCCCGAGTCTGCGGGGGCCATGTTGCAGGGTCGTGATGGCTGCGTGAGCAGGGGATGACAGTGATCCGCCGACCTCAGGCCGTCCGCAGCTGG
>PULM01000123.1 GCA_003552345.1 Ectothiorhodospiraceae bacterium | reverse complement strand
GCTGTGCAGCTAGACAGCGGCGGCGGATAAGGGGCGCTATCGGATGAGGATTGACCGACTACGCAGGTTGCTCCGCGAGCTCGCCAGCCCGGGCGGGTTTCGTCGGCACCCCCTGCTGGCGGTGACCCTGGTGCTCATTGTGGCCCTGATCATCTTCGGGTTGGCGCTGCGCCCGGTCTGATCACCGGTCGGGCACGGGGCTTCAGGGCGCCAGCGCGCCGGTCAGCGCACCGGCCGCTACCCCGGCGAGTACTGGCAGTGGCAGCGAGACCAGCAGCCGGGCCGCAGTGGTGCGCACGCCGAGCATCGGCAGCTCGAAAGCGGCGACGCGGTGGAAGGCGAGCACCGACCAGGCGGTGATCAGTGCGATGAGCTGAGCCATGCCGGCGCCGGCGTCGCTCAGCACCACGACTAGAGGGAAGGCGACCACCGGTCCGCCGGGCAGGAAGCCGCCGAGCAACGATGCGATCAGGATCCCTGCGCCGCCCGAGTCCTCGCCGAACAGCGAGCCGACCGCCTCGGCCGGAATCAGCACGGCCAGGAAGGCTGCCGCGATGAGCGCTACCGGCAGGCGCGTGAGCAGCGGCTGGAGTTGTCGCCAGCCCTCCCGGGCGGCGGCACGATGGCTGCCGTGGGGCTGGAACTGCGCGATCGCCGCGCAGATCCCCAGCAGGATGAGGATGGTCACAAAAGCACTCAGCATGCCCAACGTCTCATGCGACGGCCCAACGGGCGGGCCAGGAGTGCGGCCAGAAAGGGCAGGGGCAGGGAGACGAGCATCTTCAGCGCAACGAAGTCGAGCCCGAAGAACGGGATCTCCCAGACCAGGGCGCGGTTCAGGCCGAGGACCGACCAGGCGGTGAGGTAGGCGACGCACACCTCGAACGCGGCCCCCGAGCGCAGCAGGGCGACCACCAGCGGGAAGGCCGCGAACGGGCCGCCCGGGGTGAGGGCGCCGGCAGCCGTGGCCAGGGCGAGGCCACGCACGCCGCTGCGCTCGCCCAGCCAGCGTTCAATGGCGTGGCGCGGGATCAGTGTCTGTACATAGCCGGACATGAGCAGCGCAGCCACCAGGATCGGTGCCACCTGCAGCATCAACTCGCCGGCCCGGCTGAGTGCGTCCCACCAGGCCGCCGGACCATGGAGCACGTAGACCGCGGCCCCGGCGCCCAGCGCCAGCACCGCGAAGAAGATCGTCATCGGATCCAGGTACCGCGCGGACATGCGCGTGTGCCCCTGGTCACGGTCGTGGGGGGCTGTCACGCCGGCTCGGTGTGGTTCTGACCCAGGCTGAAAACCTGGCTGAGTTGGGCATCGTCCAGATTGCCGATCCACTGCTCGCCGCTTTCCACCGTCATCTCCGTCAGTGCGCGCTTGGACTGGATCATGTCGTTGATCCGCTCCTCGAAGGTGCCCTGGGTCAGCAGGCGGTGGACCTGAACCGTCTGCGTTTGCCCGATGCGGTAGGCGCGGTCCGTGGCCTGGGCCTCGACGGCCGGGTTCCACCACAGGTCGAAGTGGATGACGTGGGAGGCCGCAGTCAGGTTGAGTCCGGTGCCGGCGGCCTTCAGGGACAGCACCAGTACCCGTTCGGTGCGATCATTCTGGAAGCGGTGGACGACTGCGTCGCGCTGGTTTCTCGAGAGCCCGCCATGCAGGAACGCCGGTGTGCGGCCGGTGGCCTCGGCGACGGCCTCCTGGAGCAAGCTGCCGGCCTCGCGGAACTGCGTGAACACGATCGCCTTCTCGTGCCGGCGCTGGATCGGTTCGAGGAGTTCGAGCAGGCGCTGCATCTTGCCCGACGCCTCGCTCCCGTCTTCGCCCTCCTTAAGGTACTGGCGCGGGTGGTTACAGATCTGCTTGAGCGCCAGGATCATCTGTAGCACCAGACCCTGGCGCCGGAACGTATCGGAGGTTCCCTGGATGACCTCCAGGCCCTCGCGCACCACCGATTCGTACAGCGCACTCTGTTCGGGAGTGAGCTGACAGTACTGATCCTGCTCGATCTTCTCCGGCAGGTCGGTGATGATGCTTCGGTCGGTCTTCAGCCGTCGCAGCAGGAAAGGGGCCGTGACCCGGCGAAAGCGCGTGGCCGTCTCCTGGTCACCGTGGGTCTGGATCGGGGTGACGTACTCGCGCGTGAAGCGCTTCAGGGTGCCGAGCAGGCCCGGATTGCAAAAGTCCATCAGGCTCCAGTACTCGGTGAGTCGGTTCTCCACCGGGGTGCCGCTCATGGCTACCCGGGCGCCGGCGGGGATGGATTTGATCGCCTTGGTCTGGGCCGCCTGGGGGTTCTTGAGGTTGTGTGCCTCGTCGACCACCAGCGCGCGCCAGGACTGCCGCCGCAGCCGTGCGGCGTCGGTTCGCGCCACGCCGTAGGTCGTGAGCACGACGCCGGTTTCCTGCGCATCGTCCGGCAGGGCGCGCCGGCCGCCGTGGTAAGTGGTGGCACCCAGCTCGGGGGCGAATTGCTGGATTTCGCGCATCCAGTTGCTTAGCAGGCTGGTCGGGACCACGACCAGCGCCGGTCGCCCGGCCAGTTCCCCGTCGTCGCGGAGCTGCGCGAGCAGGGCCAGAATCTGCACGGTCTTGCCCAGGCCCATGTCGTCGGCGATCACGCAGCCCAGACCGGCGCGGACATTGCCGTAGAGCCACTG
>PULM01000156.1 GCA_003552345.1 Ectothiorhodospiraceae bacterium | reverse complement strand
CCGGGGTGACCGGCAGGGTCAGCCCGAACATGATGGCGATGACGATGGTGAACGCCTGACCGCCGTTGGTGGGCAGCAGGTAAAGGATCGCCTTCTTGAGGTTGTCGTAGACGGTGCGCCCCTCCTCCACCGCGTGGGCGATGGAGGCGAAGTTGTCGTCGGCAAGCACCATCTCCGAGGCCTCCTTGGCCGCCTCGGTGCCCTTGTTGCCCATGGAGATGCCGACGTCGGCGCGCTTGAGCGCGGGGGCATCGTTGACCCCGTCCCCGGTCATCGCCACGATCTGACCGTGCCCCTGCAGGGCCTGGACCAGGCGCAGCTTGTGGATGGGCGTGGTGCGGGCGAAGACATCGGTCTCCAGGCAACGACGACCCAGTTCCTCGTCGTCCATGGCCTCGATCTCGTGGCCAACCAGCGGCCGGCCGCGGATGCCCAACTGCTCGCCGATGGCCCCGGCAGTCAGGGCGTGATCGCCGGTGATCATCTTCACCCCGATCCCGGCCCGGTGGCACTCGGCGACGGCCTCGATGGCCTCCTCGCGGGGCGGATCGATGATGCCGAGGACGCCGAGCAGCACCATCCCCTCCTCCACATCGGAGAAGAGCAGCTCGCGGTGATCGGGGTTGGTCTCCTTGACCGCCACCGCCAGCAGCCGCTGACCCCGCGAGGCGATCCCGTCGAGCACCTCCTGCCAGCGATCGCGGTCCAGCGGGCGATCGCCGTCGGCGGTCCGCTCTTGGGTGCAGGCGGCCAGCACCCGCTCCGGGGCACCCTTCATGATCAGCAGCCCGCCGTCCTCACGCTCGCGGTGGAGGGTCACCATGAACTTGTAGGACGACTCGAAGGGGATCACGTCCACCCGCGGGAAGGTGCGATCGAGTTCGCGGCGTTCGAAGCCGCCCTTGACCGCCGCCACCATCAGCGCCCCCTCGGTGGGATCGCCCTCCAGGCGCCAGTCGCCGTCCCGGTGGTAGAGGGCCGACTCGTTGCACAGCGCCACGCCGCGCAGGATCTGCGCGAGCACCGGCTCGTCGCCGGCGCTCACCGCCTCGCCGCCGTCGCGGTGGAACGCCCCGTCCGGGACATAGCCCACACCGCTGACCTCGTAGGACTGCTCGGCGGTGACCACGCTGCGCACGGTCATCTCGTTGCGGGTCAGCGTGCCGGTCTTGTCCGAGCAGATGGTGGTCACCGACCCCAGGGTCTCCACCGCCGGCAGGCGTCGAATGATGGCGTTGCGCCCGGCCATGCGCTGCACCCCGATGGCCAGGGGGATGGTCATGATTGCCGGCAGCCCCTCGGGGATGGCGGCAACGGCCAGGGCCACCGCAGCGAGGAAGGTATCGATGGCGGTGTACGCCTGCAGGTAGTAGCCGATCAGGAAGGTCGCCCCGGCGAGCAGGACGATGGCCACCGACAGCCAGCGGCCGAACTCGGCGACCTGGCGCAGCAGCGGTGTGGTGATCGACTCCACCCCGGCGATCAGGCTGCTGACCTTGCCGATCTCGGTGGCTTCGCCGGTGGCCACGACCACGCCCTGGCCGCGGCCGTAGGCGACCAGGGTGCCGGAGAAGGCCAGCGACTGACGATCACCGAGTTCGGCGTCAGCCGCCACCGGCGCGTCGGCCTTCTCCACTGGCACCGACTCGCCGGTGAGCACCGCCTCGTCCAGGCGCAGGTTGCGCGCCTCAAGCACGCGTACGTCGGCGGGCACCCGGTCGCCGGCCTCAAGCAGGACGATATCGCCCGGGACCAGATCCTCGGCAGGGATGGTGCTGCGCTCACCGTCGCGCAGGACCACGGCCCGGGGTGAGAGCATGCCGCGGATGGCATCGAGGGCCTTCTCGGCCTTGCCCTCCTGCACGTGCCCGATGATGGCGTTGATCACCACCACGCCGAAGATCACCGCGCTGTCCAGATAGTGGCCCAGCAGCGCGGTGATGACGCCGGCGACGATCAGGATGTAGATGAGGACGTTGTGGAACTGCTTGAGAAAGCGCTTGATCGGCCCCTCGCGCTCGGGCGGACGCAGGCGATTGGGGCCGTACTGCTCGAGCCGCTGCCGGGCCTGCTCGCTGGTCAATCCACTGCCCGGGTGCGCCTCGAGCCGGCGGACCACCTCAGCCGACTCCCACGCATGCCAGTCCCCCCGCTGCGTCTGCGACTCCGCTGCTTCCTCGCGCATGCCCCCTCTCCCCTTGAGGTTGAGTAGCGATGCTGCAGTGTAGCATTCAACCGTCACCGGCCTCGGCCGGGTCCGCCAGCTCGCGCTCGGCGCGCTGGAACTTGCGCAGGTAGCGGGCCGACTTGACGGCCTGATCCAGAGCCCGGCGGACCGCCGAGAGGCGATCGAGCACCGCCACCATGCGCCGCACCGGCAACCGCCCGGCGGCACCGGCACGCAGCAGTCGCTCCTTAACCGGCTGGTATTCGCGATCGAAGGCCTTCAGCGTCGCCTTCACCGCCTGACGGTCCCAGGCATCGATCTCCGTGCCGGTGGCCTCGATACCACGCACCGCCTCGGCCAGCAGCCGATCCACCGCGGCGGCCAGCTCCGGGTCATCGATGCGGGTCTCCCCGGCGGCATCAAGCCGGGCCAGCGCCACGGCGCGCTCGGCCATGTTCTGCTGGTACTGCGTCACGCGCAGCAGGTGGGCCAGGCTGGTGCCGATGGCCGGATCGCCGTGGCTGCGCTCGATCCGGTTGGCGAACTCGTTGATGGTCAGCGCCAGCTGCTGCAGCGCCTGGTGCTCGGCCTCCAGCCACCGGCGCTGCCCCGTCCCGCCGCCGCTGATCGCCGCTGTCACCATGGCGCGGGCCATGGCCCCGGTGCGCTCCGCCTCCAGCCGGGCGGCATCGAGGGCCAGCGCGGGGGTGGTCAGCACGTTGTCATCGAGATAGCGCGGCCGGGTGTGGTCGTCCCGGCGGAAGCGCCGGCCCAGCCACGCCACCAAACGCGGCGTCGCCGGCCACATCAGGGCCAGCCCGAGGAGCATCATCAGGGTATGGAAGACGGCCAGCACCACCGCCTTGTGCGCTGTCAGGCCCAACCCGGCGACGATGTGATGGGCCAGTTCGAGCAGCGGCACCAGGGCCACCAGCGCCGCAAGACCGGCCACCGCGTTGAAGATCACCTGGGCCGAGGCGGTGCGCTGGGCATTGGCCGTGGCGCCGAGTGTGGCGAACACCGCGGTGGAGGTGGTCCCCACCGCGGCGCCGATCACCGTCGCCGCTGCCGCCTGCTCGGGGACCAGGCCACCGGCGGCGGCCGTCAGGGTGATGGCCAACGCGGCCGAGGAGGACTGGGTGAGCGTGGTCAGCACCATGCCGATACCCACGAACAGCAGCAGGCTCAGCACCCCGTGGCCGGCCAGCGTGGCGAGCATGCCTGGATCGCCCACATCCGCGAAGGTCCCGCGCAGGACATCCAGCCCCAGGAAGAACAGCCCGAACCCGGCAATGGCATCACCCAGCGCCTGCCGGCGCCCCGAGCCGGCGACCACCCGCAGCCCCACCCCGAGGCCGATGGCCGGCAGCGCCAGCGCCTGGAGATCGACGTTGAAACCGACTAGCGCCACGATCCAGCTGGTCAGGGTGGTCCCCAGGCTGGCCCCGTAGATCACCCCAATGGCCTGGGTGAGGGTCAGCAGCCCGGCGTTGACGAAGCCCACCGTGGCGAAGATCACTGCGCTGGAGGACTGCACCGCGGCGGTGATCAGCACCCCCGAGAGCAGCCCGCGCAGCCGGGATCGTGTCGAGGCGGCCAGGATCTCGCGCAGCGCGCCGCCGGCCGCCGCGCGCAGGCCATCGCTCATCAGCCGCATGCCCAGCAGGAACAGGCCGATGCCGCCCAGGAACGTGAAGACCTGCATACCGCCCACTCAGCACTCCTGTTGCGTAAGCCCTGGCATCGCAGCGGGATGTTAGACTAAAGCGTCCACTCAAGTCGGTACCCCGATGATCGATCTGATCCTCGCCACGCTGCGCGATGCCACGCTTCTCCTGCTGCGCGGCCTGTTCGTCGTCACCCTGCCACTGATCGCCCTGACCCTGCTGGCCCTGCAGGGAGCGGGCTACGCCTACGCCGAGCTTGCGGATCTGGCCTTCCCACTGCGCCTGGCGTTGACCGCGTGGCTTACGGCGGTGGCTGTTGCCGGGATCATCGCCCTGGGGACGCTGCTCGCCGCCGCCCGCAGCGGCCTGCCGCGCACCCACTACCTGGCCGGCCTGTGGCGACTGATCAGGCTGTGGGTGGTACAGGCGCTGTGGCTGATCCCCGGCGCGCTGCTGGTTGCCGCCGTTGTCGCCCTGCTCGGCGACGCCGTCCGCGTCCCGGTGGCCGAGTACGCCGGCCTGCGCGCCGCCGCCCCGTGGACCACGGCACCGGCGCTGGAGATCGCCTCGGGGCTGGTGCTGCACACCGCCATGCTGACCATCTCGGCCACCTGGCTGTGGCCGCCCGTCGTCCTGCTGCGCAGCGATGGGCGGATCCGCGAGGGCCGCCCCATTGCCCGGCGTATGCTCCAGCGCATCGCCAGCCTGGAGTGGTTCCTGGTGGTCATGCTAATCCCGGTTCTGGCGATCTCCCTGCTCTACCCGCCGGCGGGGCTGCTCGGCCTGATGCTGATCGTCCTCTGCCCGGCGGTCACCGTCGTGGCCATCCAGCGCAGCAGCGACGCCTTCCGCCACGCCACCAGCGGCCGCTTCCCCATCGTCTGGCGCTGAGCCGCCCCTTGCCCCGCAGCGGGCTAGGAGGCAGGCTACTGTAGCCATGAACACTGTATATAAAGACAACCACCCGGAGTATGCCGAACTCCACTGCCTGAGCGCCTTCACCTTCCGACGGGGCGCCTCGCAGCCCGAGGAGCTGGTGGCCCGCGCCGCCGAACTGGGCTACCGCGCCCTGGCCCTCACCGACGAATGTTCGGTGGCCGGCGTGGTGCGCGCCTGGCAGGCGGCCCGGCGCCACCATCTGCACCTGATCGTGGGGACCGAGCTGCGCCTGGCCGATGGGCCGCGGATCGTCCTGCTGGCCCCCTCGCGCCAGGCGTACGGACAGCTCTGCGCCCTGATCAGCCTGGCCCGCAGCCGCGCCACCAAGGGGGGCTACCACGTCACTTGTGAGGATCTGGACACCGCTGTACCGGCATGCCTCGGGCTGCTCGTGCCGAATCCGCCGCTGCAGGAGGATCGGGACACCGAGCCCCGGACACACTGGTTCGCCCGACGCTTCGCCGGACGCGGCTACCTGGCCGTGGAGCTGCTCGGCGGCCCGGACGACGCCGCTCGCTGCCGGAGGCTCGAGGCCCGCGCCGCCGCGGCCGGACTGCCCGCGGTGGCCGCCACCGGCGCCGAGATGCACACCCGGGGCCGCCGCGCCCTGCACGACACCCTGACCGCCATCCGCCACGGCCGTCCGGTGGCCGAGGTCACCGCCCACCTGGCCGGAAACGGTGAGCACCACCTGCGCCCGCGTACCGCCCTCGCCCGGCACTACCCGGATCACCTGCTGCTGCAAAGCACGGCCATCGCGGCGCGCTGCACCTTCACCCTGGACGAGTTGCGCTACGAGTATCCCGAAGAGGTCGTCCCTGCAGAGACCACACCGGCGGCACACCTGCGCCACCTGGTCGAGACCGGGGCCCGCCAGCGCTACCCGGATGGCGTCCCGCCGGAGGTACGCGCCGGCTACGAACGGGAGCTGGCGATCATCACCGAGCTCGGCTACGAGCACTACTTCCTGACCGTTCACGATATCGTCGCCTTCGCCCGCGGACGGGGCATCCTCTGTCAGGGCCGCGGCTCGGCGGCCAACTCCGTGGTCTGTTTCTGCCTCGGCATCACCGAGGTGGACCCGGCACACCAGTCGGTGCTCTTCGAACGCTTTGTCTCCCGCGAACGCGGCGAGCCGCCGGATATCGACGTGGACTTCGAGCACCACCGGCGCGAGGAGGTCATCCAGTACATCTACCAGCGCTACGGCCGCCACCGGGCCGCCCTGGCGGCCACGGTGATCGCCTACCGTCCCCGTTCGGCGGTGCGCGACGTGGCCAAGGCCCTGGGCTTGGGGCGGGAGTGCGTTGAGCGTCTGGCCAAGGGGCTGCAGCCGTGGGACCGCTCGCCGGCCAGCGAAGAGCAGCTGCGCAGCGCCGGGCTCGACCCTGAAGGCGCCACCGCACACCGACTGCGCGTGCTCGCCGGTGAGCTGATCGGCTTCCCGCGGCACCTGTCGCAGCACGTCGGCGGCTTCGTCATCGCCCGCGGCCCGGTCACCGAGTTGGTGCCGATCGAGCCGGCCGCCATGGACGGGCGCACCGTCATCCAATGGGACAAGGACGATCTGGAGGCACTGGGCCTGCTCAAGGTCGACGTCCTGGCCCTGGGCATGCTCAGTGTCATCCGCCGCGCCTTCGAACTCATCCACCATTGGCGCGGGCACGCCTGGACCCTGGCCACGCTGCCCCCGGCGGACCCGGCCACCTACGCCATGATCCGCCGCGCCGACACCCTGGGGGTCTTCCAGATCGAGTCCCGGGCGCAAATGGCCATGCTGCCGCGGATGCGCCCACGCTGCTTCTACGATCTGGTCATCGAGATCTCCATCGTCCGCCCCGGCCCCATCCAGGGCGACATGGTCCACCCCTACCTGCGCCGGCGCGAGGGCAGTGAGCCGGTGGAGTATCCCTCCGAGGAGGTCCGCGGGGTGCTGGAACGGACCCTGGGGGTGCCGATCTTCCAGGAGCAGGCCATGGAGCTGGCGGTGGTGGCCGCAGGCTTCACCCCGGACGAGGCGGACCGGCTGCGCCGCTCCATGGCCGCCTGGCGCAAGAAGGGCGGGCTGGCACCGCTGCGCGAGCGGCTGATCGGCGGCATGCGCGCTCGCGGCTACTCCAGCGCCTATGCCGAACGGCTCTATCAGCAGATCGAGGGTTTCGGCGAATACGGCTTCCCGGAGTCCCACGCCGCCAGCTTCGCGCTGCTGGTCTACGCCTCGGCCTGGCTCAAGTGCCACGAGCCGGCGGCCTTCACCGCCGCACTGCTCAACAGCCAGCCCATGGGCTTCTACGCCCCGGCACAGATTATCCGCGATGCCCGCGAGCACGGCGTCGAGGTCCGACCGGTGGATGCGCGCTTCAGCGAGCCGACCTGCACCCTCGAGCCCTCCCGGTCGTCCGGCGATGGGCAGCCGGCGCTGCGGCTCGGGCTGAACCAGGTCCGCGGGCTCTCCAGCAGCGGCGCCGAGCGGCTGGCCGCCGCGCGCCGCCAATCCCCCTTCACCGGGGTCAACGACCTCAAGCGCCGCGCCCGCCTGTCCCGGGCCGACATCCACGCCCTGGCCCACGCCGATGCCCTACGCGGCATCGCCGGGCACCGCCGGGCAGCCAGCTGGGCGGCCCTGGGCGCCGACGAGGGCACCGCCCTGCTACCTCCCCCACCGGCCGAAGCGGATCGGCCGAGCCTTGCGCCGGCCCAGGAGTCCCAGGCGGTCCTCGCCGACTACGCCAGCACTGGCTTCAGCCTGCGCCGCCACCCGCTCGCCTTCCTCCGCGGCCAGCTCCGGGGCCGGCACTATCGCAGCGCCGCCGAGCTGGCCGACGCCAGGGACGGCCGCCCGGTGCGGGCCGCCGGACTGGTCATCAACCGCCAGCGCCCGGGATCGGCCAACGGCATCACCTTCGTCACGCTGGAGGATGAGACCGGCCGGATCAACCTGGTGGTGCGCCGTGCCACCGCCGAGGCGCAGCGACGGCCGCTGCTCGAGGCCCGCCTGCTGGGGGTGGCGGGGACCTGGCAGTACCGGCACGGGGTCGGTCACCTGATCGCCGGGCGGCTGGAGGATCTCTCGGCGCTGATCGGTGAGCTGGACGTCCGCTCGCGGGACTTCAGCTAACCGCCCTTCTTGAACGCCGACAGCCGGCGGCGCTCGCGCCGATCGGGGCGGTGGTCGGGCCGCGGTACGGCCGCCGCGGCCACCCGGCGCTGCTCGGCCTGCCGCTGACGCCGCTCGCGGCTGGCCTCGGTCTCCTCGTACAGGGTCTCCGCCACCCGGGCCGGCCCGCGCTCCTCGGCCACATCGCGGACAATCACCTCAAAGCGCTGCTGCGCCTTGGTGATGGTCAGCCGATCCCCGGGGCGCACCGCCCGGCTCGGCTTCGCCCGGGCGCCCTGCACATCGACCTTGCCCCCCTGCACCGCCTCGACAGCCAGCCGCCGCGTCTTGAAAAACCGCGCCGCCCACAGCCAGCGATCCAGCCGCACCGATGCCGAGCGATCACTCATCCGCGCTACCCTCCTGCCGCATGGCGCCGCGTTCGCCTCCCGCTCCTAGAGGGTCAGCTCGCGGGTCGCCGCGATGCCCCCGTCCTCGTCGGCGTAGAGCCAATCGCCGGACTGGATGGTGACACCAGCGAAGGTTACCGAGACGTCCCGCTCGCCCAGGCCCTTCTTCTGGCTCTTGAGCGGATGGGTATTGAGCGCCTGGACCCCAAAGTCGATCTGTGCCAGCTCGGCACTGTCACGCACGCAGCCATAAATAATGGCCCCGGACCAGCCGTTGTCCCGCCCCAGGGCGGCCAGGCGATCACCGAGCAGGGCACAGCGCATGGAGCCACCGCCATCGACCACCAGCACGCCGCCGTCGCCCGGCTCGCTGAGCAACTCCCGGACCCGGACGTTGTCCTCGAACAGCTTGAGCGTCGTCACCCGGCCGCCGAAGCGGGTGCGCCCGCCGTAGCCGACGAGCATCGGGTTCATCACGCGTAGCTGCACGCCCGGGTCATCGGCGTAGGCATCACAGAGATCGGTGGTCAGCAGCGCCATGGCGCCTCCTTTCGTGACTGCAACTGGCTGGTATGCAGGGGGTTGGTTTAAGGTAACCATCTGAATACCGATCGGGTACCGGAGGCCATGAGCGCACAGCACGCAGCGCAGGCGCAAACCGACACCGCAACCACCCTGGGAGCGTATCTCACCACCCTGGCCGAGAGCCACGGGCAGGAGGAGGTCGCCCAATGCCTGTGTGAGACTGCGGCGCGGTTGCTTCCGCGCAGCTGCGGTGAACTCTGGCAGCTCTCCCTCGACCGCGAGGGGTGGTATCACGGCGGCGGCTGGCAGGCCGGGAAGACCGTGCCGGCGCGGGGGCACGCCTTGCGCACGGACCTACCCCGCGGCCCCGCCGATGAACTGCGCCTGCCGCTGCAGGCCCACGGGCTGACGGTGGCCGAGCTGCGAGCCCCCCGCGAGGGGCTCGAGTCCGAGGCGGATCGCGGGCTGCTGCAGACATTGGCCACTGCGGCGGCCATCAGCCTCTCCGGGCACGTGCTCAAGCGCCGGGTCCGCCACCGCAATGTGCGCGATCCGCTGACCGGGCTGTTCAACCGGCGCTACCTGGAGGACACCCTGGAGCGCGAGCTGCACCGCGCCCGGCGGGTGAACACCGGGCTGGTGCTGATCCGCCTGGAGGGGGATGCCCTGGACGACTTCACCACCGAGCACGGCAACGAGACCGCCGACCGACTGCTGCAGGTGATGGCCGATGCCGTGCACCACGCCTTCCGCGGCTCGGACGTCTGCTGCCGCTCCGGCGATGCCGGCTTCGGGGTCCTGCTGCCCGATGCCAGCCTCGAGAACGGCGCCATGCGCGCCGAAGCGGTCCGCGAGGAGCTGGCGGAGCTGCGCATCCACCAGCGCGGCCGCCCCCTCGGCCCAGTGACCGTCTCCGCTGGCGTGGCCGCCTACCCGGAGCATGGCAGCAACCGGGACCTGCTGCTCGAGGCGGCCGAGAGCGCCATCAGCCGTGCCCGTGACGAGGGCGGCGACCTGCTCCGCGTGGCCGAGCTGGTCGCCTCCTCCAACCCCAACCCGAACTGACCTGACCGACTCGGAGAGGAACCACCTTGTCTGCCGAAACCCTGCGCGTGACCTACCACCTCACCTGCCGCTCCGGCGAGGACCCCCACGACAAGGCCAAGGGCATCGCCCTGGAGCAGAGCGCCGAGCTGCCCTCGCGCTGCATCCCGGCGCACGTCTACGACGAGGTGGTCCCGACGATCCACGAGCTCTCGGCACTGGAGGACGGCCGCCACCGCCTGGTCCTCGACTTCCCGGAGGCGATCACCGGACTCGAGCCGACGCAGCTGATCAACAACCTCTTCGGCAACATCTCGCTCAAGAGCGGGATCCGCCTGACCGACGTGGAATGGACGCCCAACCTGCTGCAGGCGCTGGGCGGACCACGCTACGGCACCGCGGGCGTGCGCGAGATGCTTGGCATCGGCGAGCGACCGATCAGCTCCACCGCGCTCAAGCCGCTGGGCCTTGATACCGCCACGCTGGCCGGCTTCTGCGCCGATTTCGCCCGCGGCGGCATCGATCTGATCAAGGACGACCACGGCCTCTGCGATCAGGACACCTCCCGATTCGTCGATCGGGTACAGGCGTGCCAGCAGGCGGTCCACGAGGTCAACGCCGAGACCGGCGGCCGCTCGCTCTACCTGCCCAACGTCACCGGACCGCGCTGGGAGCTGGAAAAGCGCCTGGACGCCGCCCAGGCGGCCGGCTGCAAGGCGGTGCTCATCTGCCCCTTTATCACCGGCCTCGATGCGCTGATCTGGGCCCGCGAGCGCTACGACCTGGCGCTGATGGCCCACCCGGCCTTCGCCGGTGCCGTAGCCGGCGCCGAGCACGGCATCGACCCCGCCCTGCTGCTGGGCGAGATCACCCGCCTGTTCGGCGCCGACATGGTGGTCTACACCAACGCCGAGGGGCGCTTCCCGACCTACGATCAGGCGCTGTGTGACCGCATCAACGACCGCCTGCGCCGCCCCCTGGGCGACATCCGCCCGGCCCTGCCCACCCCGGGCGGTGGGGTCGACGCCGAGCGGGCCCCGTATTGGGCCGAACGCTACGGCCCGGATGTGGTGCTGCTGATCGGCGGCAGCCTCTACGCCCAGGGCGACCGGGTCGCTGCGGCGCGCCGTCTGCAGGACGTGGTCGAGGCCGGGTAACGGCATGAGCGGCGGCGAGCACGACACCTCCCGCGTCCTGCGCGAGCAGGGTTACCGCTGGGAAGGCGTCGAGGAAGAGGCGTACAAGGCGGAGGGCACCCACTTCAGCGGTGCCCGCCGCCAGACCCTGGTTGGCCGCCCCTCCGGACAGCAGGCCCCGGCCTTCGAGACGCGCTACTTCGAGGTCGAGCCCGGGGGCTACACCACCCTCGAGCACCACGAGCACACCCACGTGGTCATCGTCGTGCGGGGCCGCGCCGAAGTAGTCCTCGACGACCGGGTGGAGGCCGTTGCCCCGCTCGACTGCATCTACATCGCCCCCCACGCCTGGCACCAGATCCACGCCACCGGCGACGATGAGCCGCTCGGTTTTCTCTGCATCGTCGACCGTGACCGCGATCGACCGCAACGCCCGGACGCCGACGACCTGGCCCGGCTGCGCAGCGAGCCTGCGGTGGCCCGACGCATCCGCACCTGAAGCCACTGAGGTCCTGGCTCCACTTTGGAAGCGATCCCCATCAGCCTGCTCTTTGCCGCCCTCGGCGGCCTGATCATCCTCTCCGGCTGCTTCTCCGGCTCGGAGACGGCGCTCATGTCGCTCAACCGCTACCGCATGCGCCACCTGGCCAAGCAGGGCCATCGCGGGGCGCGCATCGCCGAGCGGTTGCTGCAGCGACCCGACCGGGTGCTCGGGGTGATCCTGCTGGGCAACAACTTCGTCAATATCGCCGCCTCCTCGCTGGCCACCGTGATCGCCCTGCGCCTGCACGGCGAGGGCGCCATCGCCATCGCAGCCGGCCTGCTCACGCTGGTGATCCTGATCTTCGCCGAGGTCGCACCCAAGACGCTGGCCGCTGTCCACCCGGAACGCGTGGCCTTCCCCGCCAGCTACGTTCTCTGGCTGCTGCTGCGCCTGCTCTACCCCCTGGTCTGGCTGGTCAACACGGCGGCCAACGCCCTGCTGAGCATCATCCGGGTACGGGTGGAGGACGTCAGTGCCGCCGAGCTCAGTCAGGACGAGCTGCGCACCGTCGTCAACGAGGCCGGCAACATGATCCCCCGTCGCCACCGGCACATGCTGGTGAGCATCCTCGATCTGGAGGAGGCGACGGTGGAGGACATCATGATCCCGCGCCCGGAGATCGTCGGCATCGACCTGGACGACCCGTGGCCGGAGACGCTGGAGCGGCTGACCAACAGTCAGTACACGCGCATGCCGGTCTACCGGGGCACGGTGGACCACGTGCTGGGATTCGTGCACGTGCGCCGGATCGTCGGCGACCTGGTCCGCGGCAATTTCACCCCGGAGGATCTGGAGGCCCGGCTGCACGAGCCGTTCTTCATCCCGGAGGGCACCGGGCTGCACACCCAGCTGTTGAAGTT
>PULM01000041.1 GCA_003552345.1 Ectothiorhodospiraceae bacterium | reverse complement strand
TCGGTCTCCGACTCGAACCGGTGACCCTCGGCGCTCAGCCGCTCGCGCAGCCGCTCGTGGTTCTCGATGATACCGTTGTGGACCAGGGCCACCTCGCCGGCGGCGGTATGCGGGTGGGCATTGGTGTCGTTGGGCACCCCGTGGGTCGCCCAGCGGGTGTGGGCAATGCCCGTCCCCCCGGCCGGCAGGCTGGGCTCGAGTACGCTGGCCAGGTCATCGACCCGGCCGGCCACACGGGTGCGGGAGAGTTGGCCATCGGCGTCGATGACCGCCATCCCGGCAGAGTCGTAGCCCCGGTACTCCAGCCGCCGGAGCCCCTCGAGGAGGACCGGCGCGACATCGCGCTGGGCGCAGGCACCGACGATTCCGCACATATCAGCGGATCCAGATGCCCTGCTCGTTGGGAACGAGCAGCACCGAGCAGGGGCAGTTGCGGCAGACCTGCTGGGCGGTACTGCCCAGGGCGATCTCGCGGCCGGGGCCATCGCCCCGCTTGCCGACGACCACCATGCTGCTGCGCTCCTTCTCGGCGACATGGCGGATCACCCGCGAGGGGGTGCCGGTCTCGAGCCGGGTGGTGACCTCGATGCCGCGGCCCTCGGCCTGCTCGGCAAACTGCTTGAGGCGCTCCTGGCCCTCGGTGCGGCTGTCCTCGTCGGTGACATGGAGCACGGTCAGCGCACCGGTGCGCTCGCCGATATCCAGCGCCAGGGACTGGGCCGCGGCAGCCTTCTTGGAGAAGTCGGTGGCCAGCATGGGCCGCTGGAACGTCTCGCCGTGCCCGAAGGTGTTCGGGTCCGGGTCGATCCGTTCCATGAGCACGGGCAGCGCCGTCTGCCGGGCGAGTTCGAGGACCGTCGAGCCGTGATAGAACTCGCGCAGCAGCCCCTCGCCCCGGGAGCCGAGGAGGATTAGCTGCGCCCCGTAGCCCCGGCCGATCTTGGCCAGTTCGGGGGCGGGGAAGCCGATCGGCTGCTGGATGTCGACCTGATAGCCAGCCGCCTGCAAATCGGACTGCTTCTGCGCCAACCGTCGGCGCGCCTCGGCGCGGTGGCTCTCGCTGAGATCGTCCGGGTCGTCGATGCGCAGGACATCGACCAGCGTGAACTGCTTGGCGCCGAACTTGTGCAGCTCGCCGATGGCGTCGAGCAGCGGCTGATAGGGGGACTCGAAGTGCACCGCAACGACAGTATGGTCGAACATGCTCGCTCCTTACTCTTCTTTGGCACCACCGGAGGCCGACGTCTCATCGCCATCATCGAGAGGCGCGCGACGACCCGTCAAGCCGGGATGCTGCCAGCCGGGGATGGTCCGGGCCCGGCTGCGCCCGACGGTCAGGGCATCGGCCGGTGCGTCGCTGGTCAGGGTCGTGCCGGCGCCGACCGTCGCCCGTGCGCCCACCTGGACCGGGGCGACGAGCTGGGTGCCGGAACCGATGAAGGCGTCCTCGCCAATCTGCGTGCGATGTTTCTCCGCCCCGTCGTAATTGCAGGTGATGGTGCCCGCGCCGAGGTTGGCCCGGGCGCCCACCTCGGCGTCGCCGACGTAGGTCAGGTGATTGGCCTTGGCACCGGGGCCCAGACGGGCCGCCTTGGTCTCGACGAAATTGCCCACCCGCGCGCCCTCC
The DNA here is from genome assembly GCA_003552345.1 of Ectothiorhodospiraceae bacterium. GTDB lineage: Bacteria > Pseudomonadota > Gammaproteobacteria > Nitrococcales > Halorhodospiraceae > Halorhodospira. Next base: position 1,060 of record PULM01000041.1, on the reverse strand, counting down.
TCGAGCACGGTCCCGGGCCGCAGGTGGGCAAAGGGCCCGACCTGGCACCCGGCCCCGATCCGGGCCTGCTCGACGACAGTATAGGGGCCGATGCGCGCGCCGTCTTCGATGACGCAGTCACGCAACACGGCCCCCTGGGCAATGTGCACCTCATCGCCGAGTTGGACGTCGCCTTCCAGCATGCAGTCGGGGTCCATGGCGCAGTCGGTGCCGAACGACAACCGGCCGCGTAGCGTGAAGCGCTCCGGCGCAACCAGGCGCAGGCCATCGCGAAGCAGTCGGCGGGCCTCGCGGTACTGGTACGCCCGCTCAACCTCGGCGAGCTGGAGCAGGTCGTTGATGCCGCTGGCCTCGCCCGGGTCGTCGGCAAGGCGCGCACGCACCGGCAGGCCCTCGGTGACCGCGGCCGCCACGGCGTCGGTGAGGTAGTACTCGCCCTGGGCGTTGTCCGCCGATAACTCGGCCATCCAGCGACGCAGCTCGGCAGCCGGGGCGGCTAGGAGGCCGGTGTTGATCTCATCGACCCGCTTCTGTTCCGGGTCGGCGTCCTTCTCCTCGACGATCCGCACCACAGCGCCCTGGGCGTCGCGGATCACGCGGCCGTAGCCGGTGGGATCGGGGAGACGTGCGGTCAGCAGATCGAGCCCGTCGCCCTCAAGGAGCCCTGCCAGGGTCTGCGGGCGGACCAGCGGGACATCACCGTAGAGGACCAGCACCCGGTGCCCGTCGGGGATCTGCTCCAGGGCGCAACCGACCGCATGGCCGGTGCCGAGCTGCTCGGGCTGCTCGACCCAGTGCACGGGGTACTCGGCGTGGGCGGCGGCAACCTGCTCCCCGCCGTGGCCGTGGACCACATGGACCTGATCCGGCCCCAGGGCCAGGGCCGCATCGAGGACGTGGGAGAGAAGGGGGCGCCCGGCCAGCGGCTGGAGAACCTTGGGCCGGGCCGAACGCATGCGGGTCCCCTTGCCCGCAGCCAGGATGACCACGGCAACAGGTGCCCGCATGGTCCGTTCCTCCGTCTGGGTCAGCGCTTCGCCCGCTTGCGCAGGCTCTCGAG
>PULM01000113.1 GCA_003552345.1 Ectothiorhodospiraceae bacterium | reverse complement strand
GAACATGATGCCCACCAGGACGGCCATTAACGGTTCCATAGCCTTACTCCTCCGCCTCCGCCAGGCTCACCACGATGGCCAGCACCGAGCCGAGCACGGTGAGGTAGACCCCGACGTCGAAAATCAGCGGCGTGTTGATGCTCACCTCGCCGATCAGCGGGATCTCCGGGTACCACCACAGCGCCTTGAAGAAGGGCTCGCCGATGAAGATCGGCGGCACGGCGGCCAGGGTGCCGATGACCAGGCCGACCCCGGCGATGGTCCGCGCATCCACCCGCAGCACCTGCTGCGTGGCCGGCACGCCGAAGGCGAACAGGTAGAGGATGAACGCCGAGGAGGCCACCAGCCCGGCGATGAAGCCGCCGCCGGGCAGGTCGTGACCGCGCAGCAGCATGAAGATGGAGAACAGCAGCTGCAGCGGCAGCAGCACCCGCGCCATCGTCGAGAGGATCAGGGACCCGGGCTGGATCATTGCTTGTCCTCCTTCTCAGCGGGACTGCTCTCACCGGTCACCCGGTACTTGACCATGGCGTAGACGCCGATGGCGGCAAGGGCGACGACGAAGATCTCGCCCAGGGTGTCCAGCGCCCGATAGTCCACCAGGATCACGTTGACCACGTTGCGGCCGTGGGCCAGCGGCACGCTCTCATCCAGGTGGTAGGCCGAGATCGGCTCGGCGAACTGGACATCGATGGTGATCAGCAGCAGCGAGGTCACCAGCACGCCCATCACCGCGGCCACCACACCGTCGCGCACGCGCTGCTGCGGCGTGGAGAAGTTCATGAAGCCGGGCAGCCGGAAGAGCACCAGCACCAGCAGGATCACCGTCAGGGTCTCCACCAGGATCTGCGTGATGCCCAGATCCGGGGCGCTGAACAGGATGAAGATCAGCGCCACGGTGAAGCCCATCACGCCCAGCGACGCCACCGCCCCCAGCCGCGAGTTGGTCACGCAGGCAAAAAGCACCGAGGCGATCAGCACACCGGCGATGATCCACTCGTAGAAGTAGACCTCGAGGCCGGCGCCGAAGCCCCCGTCGTAGCGGGTGGCCAGGGTGTAGCCGACCAGCAGCACGGTGGTCAGCACCGTGGTGGTGATGTAATGGCGCAGGTAGCCGTTCTGCAGCACGCGGGTCTGCCAGTCCGCACTCCAGACCAGGGCGTCGAGGGTGCGGAAGTAACCCGCCTCCGGGCCGCGCTCATAGAGCCAGTCGTACCGGGCCATCGCCTCGCGCACCTGATCCCAGCGGGTGAACAGGAAGGCGCCGACGGCGATGGCGAACAGCGACATGATCAGCGGCAGGTTCACGCCGTGCCAGAGCGAGAGGCTGACCGAGATCGGCTCACCGGCCAGCGACGAGGCCACGGCACCGATCAGCCCCTCGGGGATGAACGGGAAGAGCCCGAAGAGCAGGCTCAGAACACCGAGGACCGCCGGTCCGGCCAGCATCCCCGGCGGCGCCTCGTGGGGCTCCTTCGGGGTCTCGGTGCGCTCGCCGAAGAACGGCCGGATGGCCACGATGCCGGCGACGATGACCACGAGCACGGCGGTGCCCAGGGCCAGCAGCGCCAGCACCGCCGAGAGGTAGGGCGCCTCCAGCACCGACTCAAGCATCAGCTCCTTGCCGAGAAAGCCGAACAGCGGCGGGATGCCGGCCAGCGACAGCCCGGAGATGGCCGCCAGCACCGCCGTCTTCGGCATGGCGTGGCGCAGCCCGCCCATCTTGAGGATGTCCTTGGTGCCGGTTTCGTGATCGAGGGCACCGGCGACGAGGAACAGCGCGCCCTTATAGAGCGAGTGCGCCAGCAGGAAGGCGCCGAAGGCGATCATCGCCCCCTCGGTCCCGATGCCGGCGAGCATGGTCAGCGTACCCAGGGCCATCACCGTGGAGTTGGCCAGCACCCCCTTGATGCCGGTGCTGCGCACGGCGAAGTAGGCGCCGGTGAACATGGTGATGGCGCCGACCAGCGGCAGCAGCGTCATCCACAGCGTGGTATCACCCAGCGCCGGGTGCAGCTTGGCCAGCAGGAAGACGCCAGCCTTAACCATGGTGGCCGAGTGCAGGTAGGCCGACACCGGGGTCGGCGCCGCCATGGCCCGCGGCAGCCAGAAGTGGAACGGCACCTGGGCCGACTTGGTAAAGGCGCCGAGGAGGATCAGCAGGGTCAGCGGCACGTACCACTCGTGCTCGCGAATCACATCACCCTGCTCGAGGAGCTCGGAGATCGTGTAGGTGTCGCCGACGATCCCCAGCATGATGAAACCGGCGAGCAGCGCCAGGCCACCGCCAACGGTCACCAGCAGACCCTGCAGGGCGTAGCGCCGCGCCTTTGCATCCTCGTTGTCGTAGCCGATCAGCATGTACGAGGTAATGCTGGTCAGCTCCCAGAAGATGAACAGGGTGATTAGGTTATCGGAGAGCACCAGGCCCAGCATCGACGCCATGAAGGCGAGGATGTGGACGTAGAAGCGCGGCTGGCGCTCGTCGCCATCCAGATAATCGCTGGCGTAGAGCAGGACGAAGGTACCGATCCCCGAGATCAGCAGGGCGAAGAGCAGCGACAGCCCGTCCACGTAGAAGGACAGGTTGACGTCGAGCCCGGGCACCCAGGTGTACTCCATCCACACCGTCTCGCCGCCGACAATCTGCGGCAGGAAGGTGGCAAAATAGAGGGTGAGCACCGCGGG
>PULM01000093.1 GCA_003552345.1 Ectothiorhodospiraceae bacterium | reverse complement strand
CGGATCACGACGGCAGCCTCCCGAGCTGGGTGTAGGGGATGCCCGCGCGGGCGAGCGCGGCGGGGTGGCCGTCGCGGGTGACGAGCGCGTGCAGGCGGGTCGCGGCGGCGCGTTGCAGGACCTTGTTCCCTAGCGGCTCGATGTAGCCGTCGGTGACGACCACGGCCGCGGCCGGACGCGTGCGCGCGACGTGCTCGATCACGCAGGTCATGCTGGTGCCACCGGAGGTGGCCGCCTTGAGCTGGCCGTTCACGATCGTCGCCGGCACCACCTGGTCGCTGAACGCCCAGAACGGGCGGCGGATGTGCCGCGAGAGCTGTGCCAGCAGGCCGACGATCAGCGGCATCTCGGCGTTCATGGAGCCGGATACGTCGAGGTAGACCTGCGCGGTGCCTTCCGGGCGGGACTGGGTGCCTTCCCATACCGCCTCGGGCAGGTAGGGCGACCACAGCGCGCGCAGAAACGCCCGCCGGTCCGAGACCGACAGTACCGGGATGCGGTAGTCGCGCGGCGCGTTCCGGCGGGTCCGCGAGTTCCGGTCGGGAACGAGGTGCCGGCGCAGAACCGCGAGCGTCTCGCGCCTCCAGCGCCGCAGCGGCTCGTCGGCGGCGTTGAACAGGGCCTCGTACGGGTGCGCGCCCACGCCGCGGGACTTCGGGGCGCGCCAGATGCCCTCCCCGTTCATCTCGCGCATGGCCTGCTCGAGCGCCTCCGCCAGTTCGCCGTCGATGCCGCCGAGTTCGTCGTGATTGCCGAGCAGGTGGCCAGCGCCCGGGTCCGGGATCGGCTCGCCGTCGAGTCGGAACGGGTCGATGCGCGTGCCGGTGCCGCGACCTGCGCCGGGTTCGGACGCCTCCCGGGCGAGGTCCTCTGCCAGCGCCTCGAGGTCGTCGGCCACCAGCCGGCCCTGGTACAGGCCCTCCCAGGCAAGCACCCACTGCGGCAGCGGCCGGCCGCGGTCGAAGCGGCGCGCATTCGAATGGGAACGCTCGAAGTCGCTCATCGGGCGCAGCAGGCGCAGCAGGCCGGGCACGTCGGCGTAGTAGCGGTCCATCATCGAGGAATATGGAGACCCGAACTGACGGTGGATGATCGCGTTGATCACCGCGTCGAAGGCGAGGTGGCGCGCCGGGGTCAGTTCCCGTTGATCCTCGGTGTGGCGCAGCAGCACGTGCAGGAACTCGTGGCAGACCACCGCCTTCACGTGGTCCTCGGTGGCGCAATGGTTCTGCAGGAAGCCGAGATTGACCCTTAGCACCGGGCGCTCCGCGCAGGTGACGGCGAGCGTCGGCACCGTGTCGGTGAACGAAAGGCCGAGAATCCTCAGCACCGCGCGGATCGCGAACGGGTTGTCCTCGATCAGTTCCTGCACGAGGCCGCAGAACAGGGGTTCGTCGATGGTCATGCGTAGAAGCCCTCCGGGTCGAACAGCTCGAGTGCGCGGGTCACGCTGGTCCGGGTCCACAGCACCGGGCGCTCGGGATCGAAGCGGTGCGCGGTGCACAGGCCCAGCAGCAGGGCCTGGCGCAGCACCTCGTCCGGCTCGGCCTCCTTCACGACCAGCCGTCCGACGGCAGGCGCGAGCGGCCGGCAGATCAGCGGCCGTTCCGGCACCAGGACCCGCGGGCGCAGGTCCTCCGCAGTCGGCAGGCCCTCGGCGCGCAGCAGCCGGCGCAGTGCCGCGAGGGGGTCGCGCCGCCCGAAGTCGAGACCCAGGCGGATGACGCTCGGACAACGGATCCAGCCCGCGTCCTGGCCGAGCAGGCTGCACTGGATGCGTTCCGTGCGGGTGCGGCTCATCGGGCCGCCGGCATTGGCGATGCGGGCGAGCGGATCCCGGCCGAGCACCGGCGGGGTCGCGTTCATGCGAGGCTCCGCTTCTTCAGCAACTGCACGCAGGCGTGCAGGTCGGACTCGAGCGCGCCAGGGTCTTGCGGGCCGACCTTCTCGACCAGGCACCAGGAGAAGAACTGCCGCGCCCTCTGGCCGCGCGCGCCCTTCAGCCCCTCTCCTGCGCGGGCGAAGCGTTCGAACTCCGGGTGGCGGGTGTTCTGCAGCGACCGACGTTCCTGCCAGGTGATCTCGGCGTCCACCGCGAGCATCGGCGTGGCGACGCGGGCAAGGTCGTTCACCCCATCGGCGCCGATTGGCAGCCGGCCGAGCGCGGCCGCCGGGTAGACCGCGAAGGCGAACGCCGCGGCGCGGTCCCGGGGCTCGGCGGCCAGGAGCTGCGACACCGCCTGCGAACCGGCGTCCGGGTCCCGGCACTCGTCCAGCAGCAGTTCGAGCTTTTTCGCCAGCTTCGGCTCGGCCAGGAACGCGTGGATCCAGCGATCGGGCTTCTCACTCGCGGTGTCCCAGGCCAGCCGGTGCGCCGCCGCCACGACCTCGGCACTCACGCTCACGCCCCAGGTGCCGTGTGGCAGGCTGGCCTCCAGCACGAGGCGGAACAGCGCCTCCGGCGCGTCCTCTGCGACGACGGTCGCGGCCAGCAGGCTGCGCGCGAGCAGCCGGGCGCGGCGCGGGGACACGCGCACGCCGGCCGAGTTCAGCGCGCCAACCACGGCGCTGGCGTAGTCCACGATCAGCGGCGGACAGGTCTCGAGCTGCTCCAGGAAGCGCTCGCGCCAGTCGGCGATCTGCCGGCGCAGCGCTCCCCCATCTTCGGCGATGCGCCCCTCCCCGCCCGG
>PULM01000001.1 GCA_003552345.1 Ectothiorhodospiraceae bacterium | reverse complement strand
CCAATATGGCGACCAACGACGGCGTGCGGCCCCTGCGGCGGGCCCTGATCAGCGTTTCCGACAAGAGCGGGGTGGAGGGCTTCGCCCGGGCCCTGCATGAGCAAGGCGTCGAGATCCTCTCCACCGGTGGCACCGCCCGTCTGCTGGGCGAGGCCGGCATCCCGGTGCGCGAGGTCTCCGCCGAGACCGGCTTCCCGGAGATCATGGACGGTCGGGTCAAGACCCTGCATCCGCGCATCCACGGTGGGCTGCTGGGCCGCCGTGGTACGGACGACGCGGTCATGGATGAGCACGGCATCGGGCCGATCGACCTGCTCTGTGTAAACCTCTACCCGTTCGAGCAGGCGGTCTCCGCCGACGACTGCACCCTGGCCGATGCCATCGAGAACATCGACGTCGGAGGCCCGGCGATGATCCGTGCCGCGGCCAAGAACCACGCCGATGTAGCCGTGGTCACCGAGACGGCCGCCTACGATCAGGTCCTGGAGGAGCTCCAGCGCCTGGGCGGCACCAGCCGGGCCCTGCGCCATCAGCTCGCCACCCGGGCGTTCAGCCATACCGCGCGCTACGACGGTGCCATCGCCGCGTACCTGAGCCAGCGCGACGAGCAGGGCGAGCAGCAGGGCGAGTTCCCCGGTACCTGGACGCTGCAGGTGGAGAAGATCGCCGACATGCGCTATGGCGAGAACCCGCACCAGTCCGCGGCCTTCTACCGGGATGTGACCCCCGGTGAGGCCAGCGTGGCCACGGCGCGGCAGCTGCAGGGCAAGGCGCTGTCGTACAACAACGTGGCCGATACCGATGCCGCCCTGGAGTGCGTCAAGGGCTTCCAGGCGCCGGCCTGCGTGATCGTCAAGCACGCCAACCCCTGCGGCGTGGCCTGCGCCGAGAGCCTGCGCGAGGCCTACGACCGGGCCTTCGAGGTCGATCCGACCTCGGCCTTCGGCGGCATCATCGCCTTCAACGACACCGTGGACGCCGAGCTCGCAGGCGCCATCCTGGATCGTCAGTTCGTCGAAGTGGTCATCGCTCCCGAGGTCAGCGACGAGGCGCTGTCGCGCTTCTCCGCCAAGGCCAACGTGCGGGTGCTGCAGACCGGCCGCTGGCCGCAGCAGCCCGGCCCCGATCTGGAGCTCAAGCGGGTGCGGGGTGGCCTGCTGGTCCAGGACCGGGATACCGCCGTCGTCGATCCGGCGGACCTGCGGGTGGTCACCCGGCGCCAGCCCACGGATGGCGAGTGGGCTGACCTGCGCTTCGCCTGGGAGGTGGTGCGCCACGTCAAGTCCAACGCCATCGTCTTCGCCGGCGGCCAGCGCACCCTCGGCGTTGGCGCCGGGCAGATGAGCCGCGTGTTCAGCACGCGCATCGCCTGCGAGAAGGCCGCGGATGCGGGGCTCGCCCTGGCGGGCTCGGTGCTCGCCTCCGACGCCTTCTTCCCGTTCCGTGACGGTGTGGACCAGGCTGCCGAGGCCGGCGCCAAGGCGGTGATCCAGCCCGGCGGCTCGATGCGCGATCAGGAGGTGATCGACGCCGCCGACGAGCATGGCCTGGCGATGGTCTTTACCGGCATGCGTCACTTCCGCCACTGAACCCGGCCGAGCGAGGAAGACGATGAAGGTACTGGTGATCGGAGGGGGCGGCCGCGAGCACGCCATGGCCTGGGCCCTGGCGCGCTCGGCCGAGGTCGAGGAGGTGCTGGTGGCCCCGGGCAATGCCGGCACCGCCCGCGAGCCCAAGGTGCGCAACATCCAAGTCGGTGCAGAGGATATCCCCGCGCTGGTCCAGCAGGCCCGCGAGCAGGGCGTGGCTTTCACCGTCGTCGGCCCGGAGGCGCCGCTGGTGGCCGGTGTCGTCGACGCCTTCCGGGAGTCGGGGCTGGCCTGCCTGGGGCCGACCGCCGATGCCGCCGAGCTGGAGGGCTCCAAGGCGTTCGCCAAGGCGTTCATGGCCCGTCACGGGATCCCCACCGCGGCCTACCGCACCTTCGAGGATCTGGGGGCGGCCACCGATTACATCCGCGAGCATCCGGCGCCGATGGTCATCAAGGCCGACGGCCTCGCCTCGGGCAAGGGCGTCGAGGTGGCGGCGACCAAGGACGCCGCCCTGCTGGCCGCCGGGCGCATGCTCTCCGGGCAGGCCTTCGGGGATGCCGGGGCCCGGGTGGTGGTCGAGGAGTGCCTGCAGGGCGAGGAGCTGAGCTTTATCGCTCTGGTCGATGGCGAGCACGTGGTGGCGATGGCCAGCTCCCAGGACCACAAGCCGCGGGATGACGGCGACCAGGGGCCGAATACCGGCGGCATGGGCGCCTACTCGCCGGCGCCGCTGATGGACGAACAGCTCTACCAGCGGGTCATGGATGAGGTGATCCGCCCCACGGTGCGAGGTCTGGCCGCCGAGGGCCGGCCCTACAAAGGGTTCCTTTACGCCGGACTGATGGTGGATGAGGCGGGCAACCCGCGGGTGCTGGAGTACAACTGCCGCCTGGGTGACCCCGAGGCGCAGCCGCTGCTGATGCGCCTGGACGCCGACTTCGCCGAGGTCTGCCGGGCCGCCCTCGAGGGCCGTCTGGCGGAGACGGAGCTGAACTGGGACGCGCGCCCGGCGGTCGGTGTGGTCATGGCGGCGGCCGGGTATCCCGGCTCGGTGGAGCGCGGCCATGTCATCGAGGGGCTCGACGACGCCGAGCAGACCGGCTGCAAGGTCTTCCACGGGGGCACCACCTTCGATACCGACGGCCGGGTGGTGACCAACGGCGGGCGGGTCCTGTGCTGCTGCGCCCTCGGGGAGCGGGTGGCCTCGGCACAGCAGGCGGCCTATCGCGGCGTCGCCGCCATCCACTGGGAAGGGGTGTTCTACCGGCGGGATATCGGTGCCCGGGCCATCGCCCGGGAGACCGGCTAGGGCGCGCGTGAGCCACGGCATCGGGTCGGCGCCGCCGCCTGTGCCGGGTGGCACACCCTGAAACGAAGAGAGCCGGTGCCCCCGGGGGGGCACCGGCTCTGCTGATCGCGTCGCCCGTGAGGCGTTACGCGGACTTCTTGCTGCTGCTGCCGCCGGAGGCGGTGGAACCGCTGGCGCTGGCGGAGCTGCTGCCACCGGAGCTGCGGCCCTTGGCGGTGGCCTTCTCGGCCTGACCCTGCATCGTCTCGGTGAGGACCGTGACGTTCTCCTGGGCGATCTTCTGCACCTCTTCGCCCATGTTCTTGCTGATGTCGGCCAGGGTGCTGGCGTTCTCGGTGAGCTTGTTGCTCATCGTCTGCACCACCTTGCCCTGGTCGTTCAGGTAGGTCTGGAAGCTCTCCGGGTCACGGACCTCCATCGCCTTGCGCATCTGCTCCATGGCCAGGTCGGTGTAGGAGCGGGCCGCCTCCAGGTTCAGGTGCGCCACCTTCTCGGCGTGCTCGAGGAACAGGGCGTTGAGCTTGCGGCTCGGCTCCATCATCTTCTGGAACTGCTGCATGGTCTTGTTGAGCTGGTCTTGCATGGATCTCTCTCCTTGTTTGGCGCTGCTCGAGGCATGACCGCTCGCCATGCCTTGTGCGTTGCAACATAGCAGTCCCGGTGCTGCATTGCAACAGCGGATTGATCGGTGCCAATCAAAAAAAGGGCCGCGTCCAGTGGACGCGGCCCGGGTGAGGCTCGCCGCCGGGGCGCGGGCCCCGGGGCTGGGTCTCAGCCTTCGCTGCCGCTGCGCGACGCCGGTGCCGCTGCGGGCTCCCGGTTGTCGTCGCCGCCACGGCTGTAGGTGGTGCTGCCGGTGCCGTAGCTGCCGGAGCTGTAATCCTCCTGCGCCGGTTGCTCGCTGGCGTGGCCCATCTCCGCGGCCCGCTGCTGGGCGTTGAAGTAAGCCCAGTTGAAGTAGCCGCGGGCGTTGGCCGTGACCGAGTCCTGGGCCAGCTGGGCCTGGGAGAGCTCCGGGCGCAGGTAGCGCTCCAGCACACGACCGCCGCCGCCGGTGATGATGATGTGATCGTACTCCTGGATCTGCCACATCGAGCGGGCCTCGACCAGCAGCTTGGTGGCGATGTCGCCGAAGATCCGGTCGCGGAGCTCGACGATGTCCACCGGCCGGCCGTTGACGTTGACCTGGCCCTGGATGACCGCCTCGTCCAGCGTGTACTGCTCGCGCTCGAGCCCGTACTGGGTGGAGAGCTCCTGGGCGATCTCCTCGTAGCCGAAGGAGATGCCCAGCGGCACCGTCTTGCAGAACCCGGGGGAGTATTCGCCGTCGATCACCGTGGCGAAGTCACTGGTGCGGAAGCCGATATCCATGATGCCGACCCGCCCGTTGAGCAGGGGGTGATCGCCACGGATCTGGCCGCGGTCGTCGAGGACCTCGGCCCAGAAGCTGCCCACCGGCTGCGGCACGACCTCGATCTGTTCCAAGCGGATGCTCACGCCGAAGCGGCTCGGGCCGACGTGGCGGATCACTTCGTGGTCGCCGCGCAGCTGGCGGACCAGATCATCGGCCATGTGCATGCGCCCCGGCGGCAGGCCGGTGACCACGTGGAAATTGTTCACCGTCTCGCGGGCGTAGAGGCTGAGCGCGCCGAGGAAGAGGATCTTCAGATCGTCCCCCTCCGCGCGGGTGGGCGACAGCCCCCGGTGGGCCAGGCGCGAGTGGCGGATGGCGTAATCGCCCAGCAGGTAGCTCTTGCCCCCGTAGGTGATGCGCAGCTCGCTGCTGCCGCTGCGCTGGGCCACGCCCAGGGACATCGGCATGCCCGACTCGCCCTCGCCGACGACGCTGGGGAAAACGTGTCCCTCGCGGCCGTCATCGATCTTGATGAACCCGTACCCCATGTCCAGGCCAATACAACGTTCCACGGCGTCTCCCCCTCTGTTGCCCGTTCGCCGTCTCGGTCTGGGCGTTCAGACTCCCTGAAACCCCAGGCGCATACAGGTCATGCTAGCACAGCCGGGCGGCTATCCCGCCACCGATTAGCGCCGGCCCCAGAACGTCTGTCGCGGCTGCGGACGGACATTGCGCGGCTGTTCCTCCTCCTCCTGCTCCGTCTCCGGGGCCTCACCCGGTTCCTTGGCGGCGGCCTCGTCCTGGGCTAGTTCCTCCGGCGGCCGGGCGGCGGATGGCGGTTCGGGCTGCGGTTCAGGGCGCGGCGGCTCCGGGTCGGGCTCGGGCTCCGGCTCGGTTGGCGGCGGGATCTGGCCCGCATCCTGTTCCGTCTCCGGTGCGCTCAGCTGCGACTCCGCGGCGCCCTCGTGCTGCAGCGCGGCCAGCGGCACCTCGCGACGTGGGTGGCTCTCGCCGAGGAACTGGCCGCCGGCCTCGATGATGAAGTCGTCACTGTGGAGTTCGCCAAAGACCCGGCCCTCGGCGACGATCTCCAGGCTGGCGCAGTCGATCACGCCCTCCACATAGCCGCTGACCAGCAGCCGGTGGGCCTTGATATTGCCCTCGAAGCGGCCGGTGTGGCCGATGCTCACGTCGTGGTCAGAGACGATGGTGCCCTTGATCTGCCCGTCCAGATGGAGGTTCGACTCCAGGGTCAGTTCCCCGACGAGTCGGGTCCCGTCGCAGATAACTGTCGTTCCAGGGCCTCGGCCCTTCGATTGATCCCCTTTGCCAATGATTCCCATTTTACGCGGCCCTCTTCTTTAAAGAGCTCTTCATAGTTCTCCAGGCTCCAGTCGAGAAACGGTTCCGGGTTCAGCTTGCGCTGGGTGTGCCAGATCTCGTAGTGCAGATGGGGGCCATTGACATTGCCCGTGGCCCCGGAGCGGGCGATGACGTCGCCCTCCTCGACGAACTCGCCGGGCTCGACATCGATCCGGCTGAGGTGGGCGTAGTGGGTCTGGAAGCCGAAATCGTGGGCGAGGATGACCAGCTTGCCGAGGCCGCTGCCCTGGTGCTTGGCCGCGAAGTTGACCACCCCGTCGGCGGTGGCGACGATCTCCTCCCCAACCGGCGCGCGCAGATCCACGGCGGCGTGGAAGGAACGCTCCCCGGTGACCGGGTGGGGACGCCAGCCGTAACCGCTGGTGATCTGCGACTCCTCCTTCAGTGGCCAGCCGCTGGGGATGGTGCGCAGCATCAGTGCCTTCTCCAGTGCCGTCTGGCTGGCGGTGTCGAGCCGCTCCCGGCGGTCGGTTTCCGGTTGGGGGTCGAGGCCGACGAGGCTCTCGATGTGCCCGAGCTCGAGATCCATTCGGTGGATCTCCTGCTCACGCTCGCTGACCAGTTCCTGGAGCTGCTCGTTGCGCAGCTCGATCTGGCGGGCGGCCTCGGCCTTCTCGGCGCGGACCTGGTCGAGCTCCTCGATCTTCTCGTTGAGGGCGTAGATAGCCAGTCCACCGGCGAGGAGCAACAGCAGTACGCCGCCGGCCAGGGCCAGCGCAAAGCGTTTGGCGATCTGGTGCAGCGAGTAGTGGCGGGCGCCGCGGAAGTCGGTGATGGTGACGGTGAAGCGATCTTTCACGCCGTCTCAGCTCCCCTGTGGCGAACGGGTCGCTCGCGGGGGCGCGGCGGCTCCTGCCGCTTGCGCCGGGGCGGCCTCAACGCCGCGGATGGCGCGGATCGTCCCCTGAGCCGCGACTGTATTCCCCTTCGATCACCCGGCCGCGGCTGGTCGGGCCGGTGGGGCCGAAGCCCTCGCCGCGGGCGGCGGCGCGGCGCATCTGCCGGCGCAGCCACCAGGTGCGCACGGCGATGATCACCGCGCCGATCAGCGCCAGGCCGAGCATCACCGCCAGCACGACGATGCCGAGCGTGGCCGCCAGGGCGATGACGGCGATGGCCCCGATGATGCCGGCGACCCGAGCTACGGGCCCGCGCTCGACGTTCTGCATACGCATGGGCTGTTTCACCTGCTTGAGCGGTTGAGGGGGTCAAGGATAGCCGCCCGACCAGCCTGCGGGCTACCCTGACACGGGACCGGGGCGTCTGCCCGGACGCTCATGGTTGTTGTGCACCCTGCTGCAGGAGCCGGTTCATGGAAACCTGTCACCCCTTCGAGAGCCTGGATCCGGACACCGTCCTCGACGCCGTGGAGGCGGTGGGGGGGGTGCGCAGCGACGGTCGGCTGCTAGCGCTGAACAGCTACGAGAACCGCGTCTACATGGTCGGGGTCGAGGACGGCCCGGCGTTGGTGGCTAAGTTCTACCGGCCGGGGCGCTGGGACGACGCGCAGATCCTCGAGGAGCACGCCTTCAGCGAGGAACTCGCCGCGGCCGAGGTGCCGGTGGTGGCACCGCTGCATTGCGGGGAGACCACCCTGGCGCACAGTCACGGCTTCCGGATCGCCCTCTACCCCATGCGCGGCGGGCGCATGCTGGAGGTGGACAACCCCGACGTGCTGCGGCGTCTGGGTACCTACCTGGGCCGTATCCACGCCGTGGGTGGTGGCGGGACCTTTGCCCATCGCCCCGTTCTCGATCCCGGTGATCATGGGCGTCGGGTGCGCGACTGGCTACTCGCCGGTAACTGGCTGCCGCCACACCTGGAGGAGGCGTACGCCACGCTCACCGACGATCTCCTCGAGGCGGTGCACGCCTGCTGGGAGCGCGCCGGGGCCGTGCGCTCGATCCGGCTGCACGGTGATTTCCACCCGGGCAATGTGCTGCAGACCGAGGCCGGCTTCCATCTGGTGGATTTGGACGACACCTGCACCGGGCCGGCCATCCAGGACCTGTGGATGCTGCTGCCCGGCGAGCGGGCGGAGCAGGAGTCGTTCCTGGAGGCGGTGCTGGAGGGCTACCGCACCTTCTGCGATCTCGACCCGCGCGAGCTGCACCTGATCGAGCCGCTGCGCACCCTGCGGCTGATGCGCCACGCCGCCTGGCTGGCGGAGCGCTGGGAAGATCCGGCCTTCCCCCGCGCCTTCCCCTGGTTCGCCGAACCCCGCTACTGGGAGGAGCACCTGCTGGCGCTGCGCGAGCAGCTGGCCGCCCTGGCCGAGCCCCCGCTCAGCGCCCCATGAAGTGGACGCGGCAGGCGCTGACGTAGTCAAGGCCCTCGGCGGCCTCGGCCAGCTGCGCGGCCCGGCGGTGCAGCAGGGTGGTGTCGCAGTCCGGGTGCCAGGGCAGGTGGAGTTCCACCTCCAGGCGCCCCTGCATGTAGTGCAAATCGACGCGTTCGACCTGCTCGGCGCCCTCCAGATCGGCCCACGCCGCCTGCAGCTCGCCCTCGACCTCCCGGCGCAGGGGCAGGGCGGCGGTCGCCTCGTCCCAGCAGGAGGGCTCGTGGTCGACATGCACCAGCACCTCGGTGACCACGCCAATCTCCTCGATGATCCGCCGGCGCACCGCCTCGCTCACCCGATGGCCCTCGGAGACGCTTAGCCGCGGATCGACCTCGATGTGCAGATCGATCAGCGCCTCCTCGGCCATGTGCCGGCTGCGCAGGCCGTGGACATCGCGCACCCCGTCGATCTCACCGATCAGCCCCTCGATGTAGGCCACCTGCTGCGGGTCGAGCCCGGTATCGACCAGCTCGCAGACCGACTGCCAGGCGAAGCGGATCCCGACGTGGGCAAGCATCAGGGCCACCACGATGGCGGCCACGGCGTCGAGCCACGGCAGCCCGAGGAGCACCCCGACGATGCCGCCGACGACCACCACCGAGGAGAGGGCATCGGAGCGGTGGTGCCAGGCGTTGGCGTGGATCAGGTTCGACTGCGCCTGCACGGCCACCCGGCGGGTGTAGTGGTAGAGCCCCTCCTTGATGACCAGCGAGCCCAGCGCCACGCCCAGCGCCAGCCACCCCGGGATCCACAGTGAATCGGGGTCGAGCAGCAGCCGCTGCACGGCGTCGTAGATGAACCCGGCAGCCACCAGCAGGAGCACCGCACCGATGCCGGCGGTGGCCGCGGTCTCGATGCGGGCGTGGCCGTAGGGATGGTCGCTGTCCGCCTCCTGGCTGCCGTAAGTGGCGGCGACGTAGACCAGGGCGTCGGAGGCCAGGTCGGAGAGCGAATGGATGCCGTCGACCACCAGGGCCTGGGACTGGCCGACCCAGCCGGCGACGATCTTGCCCGAGCCGAGGAAGAGGTTGATCACCCCGCCGATGAGGGTGACCCGGCGCTTGGCCCGCACCGGATCGGCGACCGGGCCGGCGGGGACGGTGCCACTCACTCCGCCCCCTGGTCGGATCCCCGCTGGCACTCCGGGCAGATCCCGAAGAACTCCAGTGTGTGGCTGACCCCGGCGTAGCCGCGCTCGCGCACCGTGGCCTCCAGGTCCGCGGGGCAGGCGTGGATGGGGTCCTTGCGCTGGCAGTGGCGGCAGATGACGTAGTGCAGATGACTGCCGTCGGCCTCCACCAGCTGGTAGCGGGTGGAGCCGTCGCCGAACTCGTGGCGGTGGACCAACCCGAGGCGCTCGAAGTCGGTCAGGCAGCGGTAGACCGTCACCGGGTCACAGGCCGCCGAGCCCAGCTGCTCATGCAGCTCGCGCGGGCTCAGCGGGGTCTCGGCGGCCACCAGGGCGGCGATGATCTGTCGCCGTGGCTGCGTCAGTCGCAGCCCGGCGTCGCGCAGGGCCTGCAGGGCTTCGTCCGTGGTCGTCGTGCATGCAGCCTGTTTCATGGTACCCCGGTTATCCAGAGACCGACTGCAGCTGCTCGTTGACCTCGCGGATGACCGTCTCGTCCACCGCCAGCCCGGCGGCCACCTGCAGCTGCACGAAGTTGAGCAGGTAATCATACCGCGCCGCCGCCAGGTCGCGCTTGGTCTCAAAGCGCTGGCTCTGGGCGTCGAGGACGTCGGTGGTGGTGCGGGTGCCCACCTCCTGCCCGCGCCGCACCGACGCCTCGTTGCTGCGCGCCGAGACGAGGGCCTGCTCCAGCGCCCGGACTCGCTCCAGCTCCGAGGTCAGGCCGAGGAAGGCGGAACGGGCGTCCAGGGCAGCAGCCCGGCGCTGATCGGCCAGGTCGTCGCTGGTTGCGGTGCGCTCCGCCTCGGCCTGGCGCACCCGGCTGGAGATGGCCCCGCCGGTGTAGAGCGGCACCGAAGCCTGAAGGCGCACTGAGTAGCGGTCGATACGATCATCGAAAGTCTCGACGTTCGTGCCCCCAAGGCGTTGGTCCTGCTCCCGGTCGGTGCGGCTGAGTGTTCCCTCCAGCTCCACCTCCGGCCAGCGATCGGCGCGCTGGCTTTCGACGTCGTGTCGGGCCAGCTGGTCGTCGCGCTCGGCGAGTTGGACCTCCAGGTTGTAGCGCTGGGCCAGGTCCACCCAGTGGTCGGTGTCGGTGGGCTCCACCGGCTTGGGCTCGAACGTCTCGCCGAGGCCGGCCAGCTCGCCGGGCAGTTCGCCGGTCAGCCGGCGCAGTGCCTGCTGGGCGACCTCCACCTGGTTGTCCACGGCCACCTGCTCGGCCCGCACCCGATCGAAGGCGGCCCGCGCCTCGTCGACGTCGGTCTGGGTGCCGGTCCCCACCTCCAGGGCCCGCTCGGCCCGGCGCAGCTGGCTCTCGACGGCGGCCAGCTCGGCCTCGACCAGGGCCTGCTCGTCCTGGGCCAGCAGGACGTCGAAGTACGCCTCGGGGACATCCACCACCAGTGCCTGCTCGGCCAGGGAGAGCTCCACGTCGGCCTGATCCACGGCGGTGCGGGCCCGCTCCAGGTCGATGAAGTTGCCGCGCCGGAAGATCGGCTGGGTCAGCGACAGCGAGGCGTCCCAGCCCGAGGTGTCCAGATCCTCATCGAAGTCCTCGATGTCCTGGGTCTCGTCCTCGTAGCCCGCCGAGGCGGTGATCTGGGGCAGGAACTGCGAGCGGGCCTGGGCGATCTCCTCGTCGGCGGCGCGACGCCGGTTGAGGGCGGCGGCCAGGCTGCGGTCCGCCTCCAGGGCCAGGCGGTAGACCTGCAGCAGGTCCTGCTGCGGGTCCCGTTCCTTGACCTCGGCCGGGGCCAGGGCGTCCTCGTCGTCCTCCACCGGCACCGGGGCATCAGCCACCGCCTCGGCGGGGTCGTCGCCGTTGTCGGCGTCCCCGGCCCCGGTGGCCCCGGGCAGCGCCAGTAGGGCGGCCAGGGTCCAGCCGGTGAGCCGGGGGGCGAGCCGGTACAGGGGTCTCTCGTTGCCTCGCTTCATGGGCGTTGGTCCTTGTCGCGGGACGCGGGGGCCGTAGTGGCCCCCGGGCGCCCTCATCCGAAGTAATCCTCGGCGATCTTGCTCAGCCGGCCCCAGCCCCGCCGCGAGAGATAACCCTCGAGCAGGGAGTAGGCCGCCGGGATCACGGCCAGGGTGAGCAGCATGGCCGTGATCATACCGCCGATGATCGCCGCTGCCATCGGGGCGTTGGTCTCCGAGCCGGCCCCCAGGCCTGCAGCCGCCGGGATCAGCGCCAGGATCAGTGTCAGCGAGGTCATCAGCACCGGGCGCAGACGGATCGGGCACGCCTCGGCCAGGGCCTCGTTGATGGACAGATCTCGCTTCTCCCGGTACTGGTTGGTCAGGTCCACCAGCAGGATGCCGTTCTTGGTGACCAGGCCCATGAGCAGCACCATGCCGATCATCGAGTAGATGTTCAGCGTGAAGCCGCCCACCCACAGGCCGAGCAGCCCGCCGATCAGCGCCAGCGGTTGCGCGGCCATGATCAGCAGCGGCTGGACGAAGGAGTTGAACTGGCTGGCGAGCACGATATAGACGAGCGTCGCCGCCAGGAAGAGGACGAAGAGCATGGCGGCGACGGCCCGCTCCATCTCTTCGGCCTGACCGACCAGCTCCACGTCGAAGTTCAGCGGCAGGACGTCGTCGGCCACTTCGTTGAGCTCCTCGACGGCCTCGGCCAGGGGCAGTTCCGGGTCGGCGTAGAACTCCGCCGAGTAGGAGAGGTTATGGCGGGTGATCGCCGCCGGCCCCAAGGTCTCCTCCATGGTGGTGACCGCTTCCAGCGGCACCATCTCGCCACGCTCGGAGAGGAGCTGGATCCGCTGCAGATCGTCGATGTCGCGGATCATCTCCTCCTGGGCCTTGAGGCGGATGTCGTAACGCCGCCCGTCCTGGCCGCCGGGGCCGTCGTCGAAGCGGGCCACATCGAAGCCGCCGGCCAGCACGTTGATGGTCTGGGCGATGTCGTGGGCGTTCAGGCCCAGGCTGCGGGCCTGCTCCCGGTCCACCTCGACCTCCAACTGAGGCAGATCGAGATCCAGCTCGAGGTCGATGCTGCCCATGCCGTCGACCGCCTCCAGCCGCTCCTGGATCTCCCGGGCGTGCTCGCCGAGTTCCTCGACGTTGGGGCCGGTGACCACGAACTGTAGCGGCTCGCCGCGCTGACCGGGGACGAAGGGCACGTCGGAGGCGAAGGCGCGCACCCCGGGGAGTTCTGCCAACTCGGGGCGGATCCGCTGCACCCCCTCCTGCTGTGAGGCGTCCCGCTCGTCGCGGTCGACCATACGCACAAAGGCGATGCCGCGGTTGACCTGGCCGCGGTCGCCGATGCCGATGGCCGAGAAGTAGCGATCCACCTCCGGCTGCGCCTCCAGGATGGCCTCGATCTCGCGCATCTGCCGGTCGGTGTACTCGATCCCGGAGCCGAGCGGCGTCT
>PULM01000117.1 GCA_003552345.1 Ectothiorhodospiraceae bacterium | reverse complement strand
CGTTGAACAGCGCCTCGTACGGGTGCGCGCCCACGCCGCGGGACTTCGGGGCGCGCCAGATGCCCTCCCCGTTCATCTCGCGCATCGCTTGGTCGAGCGCCTCCGCCAGTTCGCCGTCGACGCGGCCGCCGAGTTCGTCGTGGTTGCCGAGCAGGTGGCCGGCGCCCGGGTCCGGGATCGGCTCGCCGTCGAGTCGGAACGGGTCGATGCGCGTACCGGCGCCGCTGCCGGACGCCTCCCGGGCGAGGTCCTCCGCGAGCGCCTCGAGATCGTCGGCCACCAACCGGCCCTCGTACAGACCCTCCCAGGCACGCACCCACTGCGGCAGCGGCCGGCCGCGATCGAAGCGGCGCGCATTCAAATGGGAGCGCTCGAAGTCGCTCATCGGTCGCAGCAGGCACAGCAGGCCGGGCACGTCGGCGTAGTAGCGGGCCATCATGGACGAGTACGCCGGCCCGAACTGGCGGTGGATGATCGCGTTGATCACCGCGTCGAAGGCCAAGTGGCGCGCCGGGGTCAGTTCCCGCTGCTCCTCGGTGTGGCGCAGCAGCACGTGCAGGAACTCGTGGCAGACCACCGCCTTCACGTGGTCCTCGGTCAAACAGTGCGTGCGCAGGAAGCCGAGGTTCACCTTCAGCACCGGGCGTTCCGCGCAGGTGACGGCGAGCGTCGGCACGGTGTCCGTGAACGAAAGGCCGAGGATCCTCAGCACCGCGCGGATCGCGAACGGGTTGTCCTCGATGAGCTCCTGCACGAGGCCGCGGAACAGCGGTTCGTCGATGGTCATGCGTAGAAGCCCTCCGGGTCGAACAGCTCGAGTGCGCGGGTCACGCTGGTCCGGGTCCAGAGCACCGGGCGCCCGGGGTCGAAGCGGTGCGCGGTGCACAGGCCCAGCAACAGGGCCTGGCGCAGTACCTCAAGCGGCTCAGCCTCCTTCACGACCAGCCGCCCGGCCGCGGGCGCCAGCGGCCGGCAGATCAGCGGTCGCTCCGGCACCAGGACCCGCGGGCGCAGGTCCTCCGGCGTCGGCAGGCCCTCCGCACGCAGGAGCCGGCGCAGCGCCGCCAGGGGGTCGCGCCGCCCGAAGTCGAGACCCAGCCGGATCACCGACGGGCATCGGATCCAGCCCGCGTCTTGGCCGAGGAGGCTGCACTGGATGCGCTCGGTGCGGGTGCGGCTCATCGGGCCGCCGGCATTGGCGATGCGGGCGAGCGGGTCCCGGCCGAGCACCCGCGGGGTCGCGTTCATGCGAGGCTCCGCTTCTTCAGCAACTGCGCGCAGGCGTGCAGGTCGGACTCGAGCGCGCCGGGATCTTGCGGGCAGACCTTCTCGACCAGGCACCAGGAGAAGAACTGCCGCGCCCGCTGGCCACGCGCGCCCTTGAGCCCGTTGCCCGCGCGGGCGAAGCGCTCGAACTCCGGGTGGCGGGTGTTCTGCAGCGTCCGACGCTCCTGCCAGGTGATCTCGGCGTCCACCGCGAGCATCGTCGTGGCGACGCGGGCGAGGTCGTTCACCCCGTCGGCGCCGATCGGCAGCCGGCCGAGCGCCGCCGCGGGGTAGACCGCGAACGCGAACGCCGCGGCGCGTTCCCGGGACTCGGCCGCCAGAAGCTGCGACACCGCCTGCGAACCGGCGTCCGGGTCTCGGCACTCGTCCAGGAGCGTTTCGAGCTTTTTCGACAGCCGCGGCTCGGCCAGGAACGCGTGGATCCAGCGATCTGGGGCCTGGCTCGCGGTATCCCAGGCCAGCCGGTGCGCGGCCGCCACGACCTCGACGCTCACGGTCACGCCCCAGGTGGCTTGCGGCAGGCTGGCCTCCAGCACGAGACGGAACAGCGCCTCCGGCGTTCCGTCTGCGACGACGGTGGCGGCGAGCAGGCTGCGGGCGAGCAGCCGGGCGCGGCGCGGGGAGACGCGCACGCCGGCGGTGTTCAGCGCGCCGACGACGGCGGTGGCGTAGTCCACGATCAGCGCCGGACAGGTCTCGAGCTGCTCCAGGAACCGTTCGCGCCAGGCGGCGATCTGACGGCGGAGCGCTCCCCCGTCTTCGGCGATGCGCCCTTCCCCGCTGGGGTCGGCCACGCGGCGGCGCTCCGCTTCGGAAAGGCCCTCCCAGTCCAGCGCGCGCACGAACAGCGCGAAGCGGTCGGCCAGCGCCGGGTCCAGCGCCTCCGAGCCGGTGTAGGTCTCCTCCCCGTCCTGGTCGGCGGAACAGGGGTTCATCGCCGCCCAACGAAAGCGCAGCCGCGGCAGCGCGATGCCCTGCACGCGGCGCTCGTGCACGAGTGCGAACAGCCGGTTCTGGTGCTCGGGCTTGCAGCGGCTGATCTCGTCGATCAGCACCGACTCGGCCTGCCAGACCGTGGCCGGGGTCTCCAGAAAGCGCACCGTGCCCGACTCCTGCTCCGGGTACGGGAACCCGACCAGGTCGTCGAAGGCGATCAGGCTCGCGTTGTAGTGACGGTGCTCGAGCTCCAGCGCCTCGGACAGCGTGTTCAGCAGGTAGGTCTTGCCGGTGCCGGAGCGGCCGATCAGCAGCAGCGGATCCTCGGTCACCAGTGCGGCCAGGATCACCGGCTCGACGCGGTCGAAGCCGAACACGCCGAGCGCCGGCAGGCGCATGGGCATGGACGAACGGGCGGCGCGGGCGCGGGGCTTCCGGGCGCGCGCGGCGGATGCAGGCATGACGGTCTCCTCAAGGCCCCGTGAGT
>PULM01000002.1 GCA_003552345.1 Ectothiorhodospiraceae bacterium | reverse complement strand
TCACCGAGCGCCAGCTCGACACCCTGCGCCAGGCCGACGCGATCCCCGGCGATGGGCGCGTCGCCGAGAGCCTGCCCCGGGTCGTCGCCGCCAGCGACTTCGTCGCCCAGGCCGTCGCCGAACGCCAGCCGGAGCTGCTCCACGACCTGGCCGACAGCGGCGACCTGTTCACCGCTTACGGCGAGAGCGGACACCGGCAGCGCCTGCGCCCATGCCTCGACGCCGCCAGCGACGAGACCGAGCTCTACCGCAGCCTGCGCCGCTTCCGGCGCCGCGAGATGGTGCGCATTGCCTACCGCAGCCTGGCCGGCTGGGCGGAACTGGAAGAGACCCTGGAGGAGACCAGCGACCTGGCCGAGGCGTGCATCGATCTGACCCTCGGCTGGCTCCACCGCGCCCTGGCCGAGCGCTGGGGCACGCCGCGCGGACCCGACGGTGAACCCCAGCACCTGGTGGTGCTGGGCATGGGCAAGCTCGGCGGGCGTGAGCTGAACTTCTCCTCGGACATCGATCTGATCTTCGCCTTCCCCGAGACCGGAGAGACCGATGGCGAACGGCGGCGCAGCAACGACGAGTTCTTCGTCAAGCTCGGTCGACAGCTGATCGGCGCGCTCAGCGAGATCACCCCCGACGGACAGCCCTACCGCGTCGACATGCGCCTGCGCCCCAACGGCGACGCCGGCCCGCTGGCCCTGCCTTTCTCCGCCGTCGAGACCTACTACGAAAGCCAGGGGCGGGAGTGGGAGCGCTACGCCATGATCAAGGCGCGCTGCGTCGGCGGCGACTACGCCGCCGGCGACGAGCTGACCCGCAGCCTGCGCCCCTTCGTCTATCGCCGCTACCTCGACTACGGGGCCCTCGAGCAGATCCGCGAGATGAAGGGCATGATCGCCCGCGAGGTGCAGCGGCGCGGGACGGCACGCAACATCAAGACCGGCCTGGGCGGCATCCGCGAGGTGGAGTTCGTTACCCAGGCCTTCCAGCTGATCCGCGGCGGCCGCGATCCGGCGCTGCGCTCGCGGCGGCTGATGACCACCCTCGAGACCATCGCCGATCAGCAGCTGCTCCCCGAGCACGCGGTGACCGAACTGCGCGGCGGCTACCGGTTCCTGCGCCGGGCCGAGAACGCCGTGCAAATGCTCGCCGATGAGCAGAGCCACACCGTGCCCGAGGACCCCATCGGCCGTACCCGGGTGGCGCTGGCCGCCGGCTACCAGGACGCCGACGCCTTCGAGGCGGAGCTCGAAACGACCCGGCGGCACATCCACGACCACTTCGACCAGGTCTTCGCCGCGCCGCAGGCCGAGGACGCCGAAGGCGACGAGGACCCCGCCGAGCTGGTGTGGAACGGCCAGCTGGACCCGGACGAGGCCGCCGAGCGTCTGCACGCGCTCGGTTTCCCCGAGCCCGGACACCTGGCCCGCCGCCTTGAGCGCCTGCGCGAGGGCGCCGAGGTGCGCGCGCTCTCGGCTCGCGGCCGCCACCGCCTGGACCGGCTGATGCCCCTGGTCGTCAACGCCTGCGTCCGCGCCCGCCGTCCGGAGCTGGCCCTGGAGCGGATCCTCGATCTGATCGAGACCGTGGCACGCCGGACCGCCTACCTGGCCCTGCTGGTCGAGCACCCCATGGCGCTCTCGCAACTGGTCCAGCTCTGCGACGCCTCGGCCTGGGTGGCGCGCTTTCTCACCGCCCCCCCCCTGCTGCTCGACGAGCTGCTCGACCCGCGCACCCTCTACGAACCCCTCGGGCGCGAGGCCCTGGAAACGGATCTGGACAGCCGCCTGCGGCGCATCGCCGAGGACGATCTTGAGCAACAGATGGAGGCGCTGCGCCAGTTCAAACAGGCCAACCAGCTCAAGGTAGCGGCCGCCGATGTCTCCGGCGCCGCACCGCTGATGGTGGTCAGCGACTACCTGACCCAGATCGCCGAGACCGCCCTGGAGCGGGCGGTATCCATCTGCCGCGCACACCTCGTGCGCCGCCACGGCCGACCCCTGTGCACCGACGACGGCGAGCGCCGCGAAGCCGGCTTCGCCGTGGCCGGCTACGGCAAGCTCGGCGGCCTGGAGCTGGGCTACGGATCCGACCTGGATCTGGTCTTCCTCCACGACAGCCGCGGCGAGGCGCAGCACACCGACGGCGAGCGCCCCATCGAAAACCAGGTCTTCTTCGCCCGCCTCGCCCAGCGCGTGGTCCACGTCCTCAACACTGTCACGCCCGGGGGGATCGTCTACGAGGTCGACACCCGACTGCGTCCGTCGGGCAACGCCGGCCTGATGAGCACCACCCTGGACGCCTTCCGCCAGTACCAGCGCGAGGGCGCCTGGACGTGGGAACACCAGGCGCTGGTGCGGGCCCGCGCCGTGGCCGGCGACCCCGGTCCGCGCGAGGCGTTCGAACGGATCCGCACCGAGGTGCTCGCCCAGGAGCGCGACTGCGAGAGCCTGCGCGAGGCCGTCGCCGGCATGCGCGAGCGCCAGCGCAAGGAGAAGGGCAGTCGCCGCGCCGAACACTTCGACCTCAAGAACGACCGCGGCGGGCTGACCGACATCGAGTTCATCGTCCAATACGGCGTCCTCGCCGCCGCCCACGACCACCCGGAGCTGGCCCGCTACCCGGACAACATCCGCCTGCTGCGCGAGCTCGCCCGGGCCGGTCGGCTGGACGAGGCCGACGCCAACCGCCTGGCCGGCGCCTACCGGGCCTACCGGCGCCGC
>PULM01000131.1 GCA_003552345.1 Ectothiorhodospiraceae bacterium | reverse complement strand
TGGGATCTGGCCAAGGGGGACATCCGCTTCTTCGAGGGCGGCACCCTGAACGTGGCCTACAACTGCGTGGATCGGCACCTGGAGACCCGGGGCGATCAGACCGCCATCATCTGGGAGGGCGACGAGCCGGACCAGCATGAGTACATCACCTACCGCGATCTCTACGAGCGCGTCGGCCGCTTCGCCAACGCCCTGAAGGCCCGCGGCGTCAAGAAGGGTGACCGCGTCTGCATCTACCTGCCGATGGTGCCCGAGGCGGCCGTGGCCATGCTCGCCTGCGCCCGCATCGGCGCCGTGCACTCGGTGGTCTTCGGCGGCTTCTCGCCCGAGGCGCTGCGTGACCGCATCCTCGACGCCGACGCCGAGGTCGTCATCACCTCGGACGAGGGTGTTCGCGGCGGCCGCAAGATCCCGCTCAAGGGCAACACCGACAAGGCCCTGGAGGGCTGCCCCAACGTCAAGACGGTCTTCGTGGTCCGCCGCACCGGCGGTGACATCGCCTGGAACGACGGGCGCGACGTCTGGTACCACGAGGCCTGCGCCGAGGTCTCCCCGGACTGCCCGCCGGAGCACATGGACGCCGAGGACCCGCTGTTCATCCTCTATACCTCCGGCTCCACCGGTAAGCCGAAGGGCGTGCAACACGGCACCGGCGGCTACCTGCTGGGCACGGCGATGACCCACAAGTACATCTTCGACTACCACGACGGCGAGGTGTACTGGTGCACCGCCGACGTCGGCTGGGTCACGGGTCACTCCTACATCGTCTACGGTCCCCTGGCCAACGGCGCCAAGACCCTGATGTTCGAGGGCGTGCCCACCTACCCGGATGCCGGCCGCTGCTGGCAGGTGGTGGACAAGCACGAGGTCTCGATCTTCTACACCGCCCCGACGGCCATCCGCGCGCTGATGGGCCAGGGCGACGAGCACGTGAAGAAGACCTCGCGCAAGAGCCTGCGCATCCTCGGCACCGTGGGTGAGCCGATCAACCCCGAGGCGTGGGAGTGGTACTACCACACCATCGGCGAGGACCGCTGCCCGATCGTCGACACCTGGTGGCAGACCGAGACCGGCTCGATCCTGATCGCGCCGCTGCCCGGTGCCATGGACCTCAAGCCCGGTTCCGCCACCCTGCCCTTCTTCGGCGTGGAGCCGCAGCTGGTCGACGACAAGGGCAACGTGCTCGAGGGTGCGACCAACGGCAACCTGGTGATCAACCGGGCCTGGCCGAGCATGATGCGCACCATCTACGGCGACCACGAGCGGTTCATCAACACCTACCTAGCCCCCTACCCGGGCAAGTACTTCACCGGTGACGGTGCCCGCCGCGACGAGGACGGCTACTACTGGATCACCGGCCGGGTCGACGACGTGATCAACGTCTCCGGCCACCGGATGGGTACGGCCGAGGTCGAGAGCGCCCTGGTGCTCCACGAGAAGGTGAGCGAGGCCGCCGTGGTGGGCTACCCCCACGACGTCAAGGGTCAGGGCATCTACGCCTACGTCACCCTGATGGCCGGCGAGGAGCCGAGCGAGGAGCTCCAGAAGGAGCTGGTCAAGCTCTGCATCCAGGAGATCGGCCCCATCGCCAAGCCGGACATCATCCAGTTCGCGCCGGGGCTGCCGAAGACCCGTTCCGGCAAGATCATGCGCCGCATCCTGCGCAAGGTCGCCGCGAACGAGCTCGACAGCCTGGGGGACACCAGCACCCTGGCCGACCCGACCGTGGTGGATACCCTGATCGAGGATCGGGCCAACCAGTAAGGCGGGTGACGGACGGGGCCGGGCAACCGGCCCCGTCCCGCTGTTCCTGACCCTGAACCCTTACCTCAGAACGCCAAGCCCGAGAGACCCATGTCACCCTGGATCTACTTTCTCGTGACCCTCGCCATCGCCTGGCACGGGCTGACCTACAAGGACCCGGACGGCGATCACCCCACCGTGCACCTGCTCTTCGGCTGCATCGCCCTGATCTTTGCGATGCGCTTTCTCTTCGTCGATATCCTCGGCCTGCCGATCCTCGGCGTGGCGCCGCTGGACGCGGCCTGAAGCACACCACGGCACGGCCCGTTGAGGCGGGCCGTGGTGGGGCTGGGTCGGTTGGAACGATGGGCGGGACGGACGTCCCACCCGGCAGGATCGGGCACGGCAGGCGCCGCGCCATCCCCTCTCTTCTAGTGCACTAGTCGGGCCGCTGTGTATAGGCCCGCTGCTGGCCGTCTTTCTCCGGATCGGAGAGCTTGCGCTCGTCCTCCGGCAGGGCCAGCTGCTGCTCGAGGTAGTCGGCCCGCTCCGAGACACTGGGCTGCCCGTCCGGACCCATGTGGAAGAAGCGGGTCAGCCACCCGGGACCGTCGTCCACGGCCTCATCCATCTCCGCCGCCTTGCGGTAGTCGGCCAGGGCCTTTTCGTGCTCGCCGAGCCGGTCGTAGGCGATCCCCCGGTTGGCGTAGGCGCCGGCAAACTCCGGGTCGATCAGCTCGATGAACCGGTCGTAAAGGTCGATGGCGCGCTCGAACTCGCCGAGTTCGAGCAGCGTGGTCGCCTTGCCCAGATGGGCGTAGCGATGTTCCGGCGCCTCCTCCAGCGCCTTTGTGTACTGATCCAGGGCGCGATCAAAGCGCCGGTCCTGGAAGGCGCGATCGCCGGCGATGGTCTTCACATCGCCCGGGCCCCGATCCGGTGCCACGCCCTGGTACAGGCCGTAGCCCAGCGGCAGGAGCG
>PULM01000097.1 GCA_003552345.1 Ectothiorhodospiraceae bacterium | reverse complement strand
TCCAGGGCGCGATCAAAGCGCCGGTCCTGGAAGGCGCGATCGCCGGCGATGGTCTTCACATCGCCCGGGCCCCGATCCGGTGCCACGCCCTGGTACAGGCCGTAGCCCAGCGGCAGGAGCGCCGCCACGATGGCGATCACCACCCAGGTCCGGTACCCCCGCTCGGTAATCTTGATCATTGCAACACACCCAACGTTGCGGAATTCAGGAAGAAAGAGAACACCGGCAGGATGATGGCGGCCAACACGCGGGCCCGCCGTTTCTGCCCCGCCAGCTCCTCTTCAGACAACTCCCGATCCAGTCTCCGCTGCAGCCGCCGCACGCTCAACACCCAGATCCACTGACTGACGGGATAGAAGAGGATGACGACCAGCAACACGACCCAGAACAGGAATTGAAGCGTCGGATCCATATTGCTCGCTCGATTGAGATCTTCTGGAAGGTGGGGGCGAAGGGGGCCGGAACGGCCCCCTTCGCTTCCCGGTTCAGTGATCGATGATCACCAACCCGTTACGGACGGCTCACGTCGTAGCGGGCCTTGCCCTGATCCTCGTCGAAGAGGACCTCGATTTCCTTCTCGGGCACGGTGCTCATCTCACACTTGTAGCAGGTGAACCACATCATGTAGATACCGATCACCCACCACAGCAGCTGCCAGACCCAGATGGACGGCAGGCCGAAGAACCACCAGGTATCGGGGTTGGTCGGATCGCCGAAGACCCAGTTGCCCAGCAGGGCGCCCGGACCGAAGGCGAAGATCCACCAGCCGATGACGATGGTGAAGGCGATCGGGATCAGGTGGCGCTTCTCGGCCGGCAGCGACGCATGCTCACGCAGGAAGGCGTGCACCGTCATGCGGTGATCGTAGTCTTCCTTGTTGTTCTGCGTCATTGCCGAGACGACCACGGCCACCAGGGCGTTGAGCACCAGACCCCACCCAGCGGAGTGGATGGTCAGCGGCCAGCGGCCCCAGGGCACGTCGACGCCCATCGCCGCCAGCAGGTCGATGCCGATGTTCTCGGTCATCAGCACGGCGACGATGCCCACGCCCAGGCCCCAGACGACACCCGGACGGGTGAGCCAGGGGAAGAAGCAGATGGCTGCCAGGGGCACCCACATCTGCGTACCCATCGCGGTGGCCAGACCGCCGAGCAGCACCAGGGCGTCGGTGGTCACCGTTGCCACGGTCAATGCTGCAAGCACCAGGATGGTGACGAAGATCCGTCCCGCCACGACCTGGGTCTGGTTGCTGGCATTGGGCATGATGTAGCGACGCAGCAGGTCGCGGGTGAACATGCCACTGGTGGTGGACATGTACGCCGCACCCGTGGACTGCATGGCCGCCAGGGCACAGACCGCCAGCAGGGCCGCCAGCCACGGCGCCGCCGCCTCCAGCATGTTCAGCAGCTGGGGCACCAGCTCGCTGTCACCGCCCCGATCAATGGACAGGTCCAGCCAGGCCCGCTCGAGATCCCCCGGCAGGGCCGCCAGCCAGTCCGGATCCATGTTGCGCGGATCCTCACCGATGGACAGCGCCGCCAGACCGGCCGCGATGACCTGCTCGACCTCCTGACGGTTCAGCTCAGGATGCTCGGACTGGATCATGCCACGCTGCATGACCGCCGAGGGCACCAGCGGGCTGAGGTCCATGTCGTCCAGGGATTCGCCGGCATTCAGCCGTTCAGTAACCTCGTCGACCAACCCCTGGTGTTCCGCACCGGGTTCGAACAGCGACCGGTACTCGGCCAGCTCCTCGCCGTACTCGTCGGAGAAGATGTCCTTGGCGAACTCGGTGTTGGCCCCCAGGCCGTGGGTGGCCATCGCCTGGATCGCCAGGAAGGTGAACATCAACGCACCGACGCCCAGCGGGGACATCCAGGTCTGCTGCGGCGCAAACGGACGCGGGTTCTGGTTGGAGAACGCCCACATGGTGAACGAGGGCGAGGCCATGATGCCGCCCAGCGCCAGCATGTAGGTGATGTTCATCATACCGGTCCAGACACCGCCCTGGGCATTGGCTGCAGCGCCAACCCACTGGATGGCACCCGGGATGGCGACGTAGCCGCTGGCCCCGGAGTCACCCGGGATCGCGCCCGGCGAGATCTCCCCGGCACCGCCAGTGGCCGTCTCCCACTCGACCAGGCCGGCAATCACGTGCGTGAAGTTGTTCCAGCCGCCGATGTAGTAGAGCGCCACGATGCCGATGACGAAGATACCGGCCATGAGCAGCACGGCCTGTGCCGCGTCCACGTACGCCACGGCGCGCAGACCGCCCGAGGCCACGTAGAAGAGCACCACCGCGGACAGCAGCCACATGCCGACCTCGACGCCCATCCAGCCGTCGGTGAGCACGTGGAACAGGAAGCCCGAAGCGCGCAGCTGAATCCCCAGGTAGGGCACCGCGAAGATCAGCGCCACGATGAGGATCAGGATGCGGATCGAGTCCGTCCGGAAGTAGTCCGCGAACATCTCGCCCGGCGTGACGTAGCCCCAGCGCTTGCCGATCATCCACTGGCGCTTGAGGAACAGCATGCCGGTGAACGGGATGCAGATGGAGTAGAACGAGGCGTAGGCGTACTGCAGGCCGTCCTGATAGATCAGGCCCGGGTGGCCTACGAACGTCCACCCCGAGAAGGATGTGGCCGTTGCCGCCAGTATGAAGACCCACATACTGACGGAGCGTCCGGCCACGAAGTAGTCGCTGGCTGTGCGCGACCAGAGGTA
>PULM01000179.1 GCA_003552345.1 Ectothiorhodospiraceae bacterium | reverse complement strand
GGACGGGGAGGCTGGAGGGGTACTGGTAGCTGATGAAGCTGACCTGGTTCGAGCCGCGCAGGGAGTCGAGGATGGCGTAGGTCACCACCTCGCCGTTGAAGACGTACCCCTCCAGGGTGCAGAGCCGGCCCTGGATGATCCCCTCGGCCAGGGCCGTGGCTCCACTCCCGGTGCCCGGCAGACGCTCCGGGTGATCAACGCGCTCGGTGAAGGCCCGGAACGGCTCAGAGAAGACCGGGATCCCCCGGGCGATCGCGTCGATGGCTGCGCGGAACTGGTCGTCATCCTCGACACGGAAGCCGAGCATCGACGAGAAGGCCACGGCCGGCTTGAGCCAGAACGGGTAGGGCAGTTTGAGGGTGGCCAAGGGGTCCTCGGCATACGGGTCGATGCCCTGAAACGCCGGCGTGCACTCCGGGACGGCTGCCTCGCAGGCCAGCCGATTCCAGTACTTGTTCTCGCAGAGCAGGATGCTCTCCAGGGACGGGGTGGGTAGTCCGTACTCGCGGCGCAGCACGGGGAGCAGCGAGGTGGTCGGGAAGTCCCAGTGGCCGATGATCGCATCCACCCGCGGGGCCTGCGCCAGGGTCTGGCGGGCCTCGTCGAGGATGGCCGGGATGTCGTAGCGCTCGGGGAGGATGATGGTGTCGTAGTCGATCAGCGGGTGAAAGGCGTACTGGTCGCTGTCGCGTACGGTCTTGAGCTGTTGGAGGTGAAAGTAGCCCAACCCGATGACGAAGATCTGCTTGCGATCGTCCATGGTTCCCTCGAACGGGCGCGCCCTACTGCACGGTTGCCTACGAGGGAGCGTAGTCCAGGTGGACGGAGTTGCAGTGCTCAGCCGTCGCCGGTGGCCTCGATGCGCTCGAGCCGGGTGCGCTGGGCGTGGCGTTCGCTGCGGCGATCGACGGTACGCACGGGCAGGCCGGCCCAGCCCTCGGCCATGTACCAGCGCACCGCCCTTTGCTGGCCCGGTTGCTGGCGGGTCAGGCGCACGGTGCGGAAGGTGCCCGGATGCGCACGCACGGTCTGGCGACCCTCCACCCGGAAAACAACCTCTTCCACCTCACCCTGCTCATCGACTACCTGGTGGCTGATCTGCGTATGGCGCGTCCCCTCCAGGGCCTCTTCCATGACCTGCCAGCGGTGGGTGAGGGGATCGAGGGCGTCGGCGGGGACGGCAACCTCATCCTCTTCCAAATCGCCTTCGTCATCGGTGAAGCGCGCTATCAGCGTGGTCTCCTCGTCGACATCATCGAACGCGGTCTCAGGGTCGTAATCGTCGCTGGACTGGAACACGGTCGCGGTGCGGACCTCGTAGGTCTCCGGCTGGACGACATCGCCCTCGAGGGTGCCCTCACTGATCTCGCGGGTGCGGCGAATGCGCCGATCCCCGCCGTGGTCGGCCTCGGCAGGGCGCTGGCGGTGCTCGCGGACCCGTTCCAGGCGGAAGGTGTCGTCGGCCTCGAAATCCCACTCCATGGTCTCGTAGCCCCGCCACTCGCCGCCGTCCTGGATCCAGTAGCGGGCGCTACCGGACTCGGGCAACTCGCTAGCGCCAAGGGCACCGGCGCCGACCCCCGCCAGCAGGGCGGTTGCGGCGCGGAGCAGGGTGCGAGGCCAGGCAGTTTGGAGTTCAGGCATGGTTCAGTGCGGTGTTGAGTAGCCTACCCCGGGGTATCGGCAGCCGGTGGGCCGCGAATAGGGGGGCGAGTTGACGCCG
Source organism: Ectothiorhodospiraceae bacterium (assembly GCA_003552345.1). Classification (GTDB taxonomy): domain Bacteria; phylum Pseudomonadota; class Gammaproteobacteria; order Nitrococcales; family Halorhodospiraceae; genus Halorhodospira. The sequence continues at coordinate 10,867 of PULM01000179.1, read as the reverse complement.
GATTCAGGAGTGCGCACAGTCGGATGGGATGTTGCACCGCGGCGGGCGTTCGGCGATCCGCCGTTGATAGAGGGGTAGGCATGAAGATCCTGGTTACAGCCAAGCGGGTCATCGATTCCACCGTCCGGGTGCGGGTTCGCTCGGATGGCACCGGCGTGGACACGGCCAACGCCAAGATGGCCATGAATCCCTTTGACGAGACCGCCGTTGAGGAGGCGGTTCGGCTCCGCGAGGCGGGGACCGCCAGTGAGGTGCTGGCGGTCACACTCGGCGATGCGGGTAGCGAGGAGGTGTTGCGCACCGCCCTGGCCTTCGGCGCCGACCGCGCCCTGCGGGTCGAGAGCGATGACCCCCTGGAACCGCTGGCGGTGAGTCGGGCGCTGGCGGCGCTGGTCGAGCGAGAGCAGCCGGATCTGGTGCTCATGGGCAAGCAGGCCATCGATGACGACAGCAACCAGGTGGGGCAGATGCTGGCGCAGCACCTGGGTTGGGGGCAGGCGACCTTCGCCTGTGCCGTCCGCGCCGAGGGCGAGGAACTGCAGGTCACCCGGGAGGTTGACGGCGGGCGGCGCACCGTGGCCGTGCGGCTGCCGGCGGTGGTGACCACTGAGCTGGACCTTAACCAGCCGCGCTACATCAAGCTACCGAACATCATGAAGGCGAAGAAGAAGCACATCGACCGGGTGGCCCTGGCCGACCTGGGGGTGAACGCGGCCCCGCGTCTGGAGGTGCTCGGGGTCGCGGAGCCGCCGCCGCGGGCGTCCGGAGAGCGCGTGGCCAGTGTTGCCGAACTGGTCGAACGCCTGAAGAACGACGCACAGGTGATTTGAGATGAGTGTGCTGGTTTTTGCGGAGCACGATGGGGCCCGCGTCACCGAGGCCACGCGGCGGGCGATTACCGCCGCCGCCAACCTGGGGGCGCCGGTGGATGTAGTGGTCGCCGGCGCCGAGCAGGCGGCCGGGGTGGCCGACTCGCTGGCTATCGAGGGAGTCGGCCGAGTCTGGCTGTGTCTCGGGCCAGCCGTGGCCGATCAGCTGGCGGAGCCGCTGGCTGAGCGACTGGCCGCGCTGGTGCGCGATGAGGGTTACCAGGCACTGGTCGCCGCCACCAGCACCCAGACCCGGGACCTGTTGCCCCGGGTGGCGGCGGCGCTGGATGTGCAGATGCTTTCGGATGTGATCGCCATCGAGGATGCCGAGACCTTTGTGCGGCCGATCCACGGCGGCAGTGTCCTGGCCCGGGTGCGTTGCCGTGAGCCGGTGCGGGTGCTCACCGTGCGATCCACCCGGTTCGATCGGCCGGCGGCCGGTGATCCGCCTGCGGTGCAGCGTCTCGATGCGCCCGCGGAGCCGGGTCCGACCCGCCTGCTCGAGGAACAGGGCTCGGCCTCGGATCGGCCTGATCTGACCTCCGCCCGCGTGGTTGTGGCCGGTGGGCGCGGGGTCGCCGATGTCGGTGTCGAGGAGCTGGAGGCACTCGCCGACCAACTCGGTGCCGCCATCGGGGCCTCGCGGGGGGCCGTCGAGGCCGGTCTGCTGCCGAATGAGGCGCAGGTCGGGCTGACCGCCAAGGTGGTGGCGCCGGAACTCTACATCGCCGCCGGTATCTCTGGCGCGATCTACCACGTCTCCGGCATGAAGGACAGTCGCGTCATCGTCGCCATCAATCACGACCCCGAGGCACCCATCTTCGAGGTAGCCGACTACGGGCTGGGGGCGGATCTGCGCGAGGCGCTACCCGCCTTGCGCGAGGCCCTGGAGCAGTCATGAGCATCTACCGTGCACCGACGCGCGATCTGCGCTTTGTCATTGAGGAACTGATCGGGCTGGAGCGCCTGTCCGGCCTGGAGGATCTGGAGGAGGTCACCCCGGATCTGCTCGAGGCGGTCCTGGAGGAGGCGGACCGGCTGGCCAGCGAGGTGTGGGCCACGCTGAACCGGACCGGCGATCGCCAGGGCTGTCGCATGGACGCGGAGCAGGTCCGGCTGCCCGAGGGGTTCACGCAGGCGTATCAGGCCTTCGTCGAGGGCGGCTGGAACGGCATCAGCGCCCATCCCGACCACGGCGGGCAGGGGTTGCCGCAGGTGGTGGCCACGGCGACCCAGGAGATGTGGCATGGCGCCAACATGGCGCTGGCCCTGGCGCCGATGCTCGCGGCCGGGGCCACGGAGCTGCTCCACCGTCACGGCGATGAGACCCTGCGCGCGCGCTATCTCGAGAAGCTGGTCAGCGGCGAGTGGACCGGGACCATGGACCTCACCGAACCCCAGGCGGGATCCGACCTCGGGCAGGTAAAGTGTCGGGCCGTGCCGGAGGGGGACGCCTACCGGCTCTTCGGCCAGAAGACCTACATCACTTGGGGCGAGCACGAGGCCGCCGAGAACATCATCCATCTGGTGCTGGCCCGCACCCCGGATGCCCCGGAGGGCCATCGCGGCATCTCGCTGTTCCTGGTGCCCAAGTATCTGGTTGAGGCCGACGGATCGCTGGGTGCGCGTAACGACATTCACTGCACGGGGCTGGAGCATAAGCTCGGCATCCACGGCTCACCGACCTGCACCATCAACTACGGCGATGGCGAAGGGGCCGTCGGCTACCTGGTCGGCGAGCCGTGCCGTGGCCTCAACCACATGTTCACGATGATGAACGAGGCGCGCCACAAGGTGGGGGTGCAGAGCGTCGGCGTCTCGGAGCGCGCCTATCAGCAGGCCCTGGCCTTTGCCCGGGAGCGGATCCAGGGGCGCCGACCCGGTGGCAAGGCTTCGGTGCCCATCCTCCACCACCCGGATGTGCGTCGCAGCCTCATGGCGATGCGGGCGCAGACCGAGGCGATGCGCGCCTTGGCCCTGTTGACCGCGGCGGAGATGGATATCGCCGGTCACGGCGCGGATGAGGCCATGCGCCAGAGTGCCCAGCAGCGGGTGGATCTGTTCACGCCGTTGGTCAAGGCGGTGGCCAGCGAGCAGGCGGTGGAGATCACCTCCCTCGGTATCCAGGTCCACGGTGGCATGGGCTATGTCGAGGAGGTGGAAGCCCCGCAGCTGCTCCGGGATGTGCGGGTGGCCGCGATCTACGAGGGCACCAACGGGATCCAGGCCCAGGATTTCACCCTGCGCAAGGTGCTCAAAGACGGGGGCGAGGCCCTGGAGTCGGTGCTCCGCGAGGCGGATGCGATTGTCGAGGCGTTGCGCGGTGACACCGAACTCGAGGCCATGGCCGACCCGCTGGCCGATGCGCTGGCCACCCTGCGCGAGAGCACGGCCCGACTGCTGCGCGATGGCCCGGACGATCCGCTGGTGCCGTTGACCGCTGCCACGCCCTATCTCATGCAGGCTGGCCTGGTCCTGGGCGGCTGGCTGATGGCGCGCTCGGCCCTGGTGGCCCGGGCGCGCGTCGAGCCAGGCGGGGGCGACGCCGGCTTCTATGCCGGCAAGGTCCATACCGCGCGTTTCTACATGCGCCATATCCTGCCGCGACTCCACGGTTACACCCCCGGCATCCGGGGCGGCAGCGATGAGCTCGAGGCCATCGGCGACGGCGACTGGTAGGGAGGGATCGGTTTGGAGCAAGAGGCCTACGAGCGCGAGGCGCTCACCTACGACGTCGTTGTTGTCGGGGCCGGGCCGGCCGGTCTGGCCGCGGCACTGGAGCTGATTGGCGGTGACGACGCGGCCAGCGAGAGCCCCACGGTCTGCGTGCTGGAGAAGGGGGCCTCGGTGGGGGCGCACCTGATCTCCGGCGCCGCTATCGATCCCCGCGGCCTGGACGATCTGCTGCCGGAGTGGGCCGAGCAAGGCGCGCCCCTGCGTGTGCGGGCAACCGAGGACAGTCTCCACTACCTGACCTCGAAGCGGGCCGTGAGGCTGCCCACGCCGCCGCAGATGGATAATCGTGGTAGCTACGTCGGTAGTCTTGGTGAATTGGGTCAATGGCTGGCGGAGCAGGCCGAGGCCGCCGGGGTCGAGATCTACCCCGGGTTTCCGGCCGCCGAGGTGCTCTACGATGAGAGCGGGGCGGTCTGCGGGGTCGCGACCCCGGACATGGGCCGACGCGCCGACGGGACCCCGGGGCCGGGTTTCGAACCCGGGGTGGAGGTGCGCGCACGGCAGACGGGTTTCGCCGAGGGCGCCCACGGTTCGTTGACGCAGCAGGTCATCGAACGCTTTGGCCTGCGCCGCGATGCGCAGCCGCAGACCTACGGGCTCGGCCTCAAGGAGATCTGGGAGGTTGACCCGCAGCGGCATGCACCGGGGCAGGTTGCGCACACCATCGGTTGGCCGCTGGATCAGTTCACCTACGGCGGCAGTTTCCTCTATCACCTGGATCCGCGCCGGGTGGCGATCGGCCTGGTGGTCGGTCTGGACTACCAGAACCCCTATCTCTCGCCCTTTGAGGAGTTTCAACGTCTCAAGACGCACCCCACGATCCGGCCGCTGCTCGAGGGCGGGCGGCGTATCGGGTACGGGGCGCGGGTTCTGCCCGAGGGCGGCTGGCAGAGTCTGCCGCGATTGAGTTTTCCGGGCGGTGTGCTGGCTGGTGACGCCGCGGGGTTCGTCAACGTGCCGCGGATCAAGGGCATCCACACCGCGATCAAGTCCGGCATGCTCGCCGCTGAGGCGGTGCGCACCGTCCTGCAGGCCGGTGGCAACGAGGCCGACGACCTAGACCAGCGCGTTGGCGCGAGCTGGCTGCGCGATGAACTCCACCCGGTGCGCAACATCCGGCCCGCCTTCCGCTGGGGGTTGCTCCCCGCGCTGGCCTACTCGGCCATGGACACCTACCTGCTGCGTGGGCGTGCGCCCTGGACCCTGGGGCATGAGCCGGATCATCAGCGTCTGCAGCCAGCCGCCCGGGCCCGGCGCAAGGTGTATCCGCGTCCTGATGGACAGCTGACCTTCGATCGCACGGCGTCGGTCTTTCTCTCCGGAACCCACCACGAAGAAGGGCAGCCGTGCCATCTGGTCTTGGGCGACCCGGGCCTTGCCACGCGCGTCAACTGGGCGGTTTACGATGGCCCCGAGACCCGCTACTGCCCGGCCGGGGTCTATGACTACGAGCGGGATGCCGATGGGCAGCCGCGCCTGCGCATCGATGCCATCAATTGCCTGCACTGCAAGGCGTGTGACATCAAGGACCCACCGCAGAACATCCGTTGGGTGGTGCCCCAGGGCGGCGACGGCCCGAATTACCAGGGGATGTGATCGGCCTCGCGGTCGGGGGCCGTGGTTGAAGGGAGGGGGGCGCTCTATACTCCGCGTGTCGAGATGATATGAAGCCGCTCGTCTCGCTCGCTTAGGGGGTCCCATGACCCAGGAACCGACGACGCATTGCAAGGCCCAAGCCGCCAAACGGCTGCGTGAGCAGGCGCGAGAGCGCCTGGAGGCTGGCGGCGCGGCGGCCGAACTCGATCGCTTCACGCCGGCGACCCCGGAGGCCTGGCGCGAGGAACTCCGGCTTGTGCAGATCGAGCGGGATATCCAGACCGAGGCACTGGAGCGTGCCCGGGACGAACTCGCCCGGGTCCAGGATGGGTATCGGGGGCTGTTCGAGCGGACGCCGGTGGCCTATGTGATCTTGGACGAGCACGGCGTGATTCGTGATGCCAACCCCCCTGCCGCGGAGCTGCTCGGTGCAGCCTCGGTGTCGGAGCTTCCCGGCCAGGGCTTTGCCGAGTTCCTGGCCCCTTCAGCCGTGGAGCTCTGGGAGCGCCATCAGGGCACAGCAAGGTCGGGTGCCGCCGGCTTGGGGGCAGCCCTCGAGCTCGTGCTTCATTGCGATCAGTGCCCGCTGCGCCGGTTGGTGCGCCTGGAGTGCATCACTGGCGATGTGCCCGCCCATGAGGGCCACCTCGGCCTGTTCGCCCTCATCGATCTGACCGAGCAACGGCAAGTGGAGCAGGATCGCGAGGCCTTGATCGATCTGGTTGAGGCAGCCCCGCAGGCACTGGCCAGGCGTCTCGGCATCCGGCCGCTGGACGATGCCGAGGGTGAACCCTCGGCTTGAGGGCCGCCTGCGCCGGTCGTTTCAGCGCGGCCAGTCTCCCTGAGAGAGAAGTGCCCCCGGCGTTAGGCGCCGGCTGAAGGAGGGTATAGACTGCCGGGTAGCCCGTGACCATCGTCCGGCCGGCGGCTCGCCCGCCGACCGCCTGGAGCCGCGGGCCCCAACGATCGCCCGCAACCGGAGCACCCCGTCGTATGAGTACAGAGAAGGACCCGAACAAAGGCTACGTTGCCATCCTGGGCTGGAGCATCAACTGCATCGAGGCACTGGACCGCTTCGATCGCCGTTATGTCATCGTCGCCCCGGAGTGGGCCGAGGAGTATGCCCGGGAGCACGGGATCCCGTTCATTGCCTGGGATTTCGAACGGCTCAATGATCGGTCCATGGAGATCGCCGAGCGCCTGCGGGACGAGGGGGTGGATGTTGCCATCCCGCTGTTCGAGGAGACGGTGGAGTGGGCCGGGGCCATCAATGCCGTGCTCATGGGCGACCCGCGGCTCCATGGCCAGGCGGTGCTGTTCCGTGACAAGGCGCTGATGAAGCGCCGCGCGCAGCTCGGCGGGATCCGCGTGGGTATCTTTGAGGAGGCCCACGATCGGGACGACGTGATCCGCTTCCTCAAGCGCGTGAACCAGACTTTGCTCAAGCTCGACGGCGATCCCAACGACCCGATCCACCTCAAGGCGTTCGATAAGGCAGGCTGCCTCGGGCACCGCGTCATCCGCACCCCGGATGAGGTCGATCTAATCCCCGAGGAGGAGTTCCCGGTGCTCATGGAGAGCCACCTGGACGGCTGGGAGTTCGCTGTCGAGGCGTGGATCCACGACGGCAAGATCCGTTTTCTCAATATCTCGGAGTACGTCACCCTCGGCTACTCGGTCTTCGTCCCCGCTACACCGGAACTGGAGACTTGGCGGGATCTGATCACCCGCGAGATCGAGAAGCTGATCAAGACGTTCGACATCCGCTTCGGCTTCATCCACCCGGAGTACTTCGTGACCAGTGACGGGACGATGTACTTCGGCGAGGTGGCCTACCGCCCGCCGGGGTTCAAGGTCTTTGAGCTGCTCGAGCGCGCCTACGGTTTCAACGCCTATCAGGGCATGGTCCTGGCCTTCGATCCGAAGACCACCGAGGAGGAGATCACCGCTTTCTTCCCCCGCGAGGTGGTGGATGCCAAGGGCTATGCGGGCTGTTTCGGTGTCTACCCGCGCCGCCGCGTGGTCAGCCGGTTGGAGATTCCGGAGGAGACCGAGCAGCATGAGTACTTCGAGTACCACGAACTGACGCCGCCGGTGGAGGAAGTGGTGACCAAACGCACCGCCTTCGGCACCCACTGGGGGCTGGTCTCCTTCTTCGGGGACAATCCGCACCGGATCCGCGATCTGCTCAAGCACCAGGAAGAGCTGGACTTCTACGTCTGAACCGGTCGGCGCACCCGGCCCGGGTGGGCGGGGTGCGCCGGGCAGCCGGCGATCGGGAGCGGATTCCGTGTGGCCGGCGCCTGGTCCTTATTGGTGGATCTCGCGCCCAGCGGCCCAGCTGTTACGGGCGCGCTCGATCACCTCGTCGAGTTCTGTTCGCGGCACCGGTGGGTCGACGGCTTCTTCCCGCGGGTCGTAGTGGAAGATATAGAGCCGGGACAGGAACTGCCCAAAGGGCAGGGACGACTCCCCGTGGCGCTCGCCGTTGCCCTCAGTGGAGACCATTACACCGTTCCCCCAGTCCTGGGTGCTGTCGTTGTTGGGGTTGAAGAAGTAGACGCGCACCACGCCCTCCGGGTCGATGGAGACACGCTCGATGGTGATCGCGTGCCAGCCGATGAAGGTGGCGGTGCTGTCGGTGACGGCCACGCCGGCGGGCTGCGGGGGGATCACCGGGTTGTTGCCGTTGTAGCTAGGGTGATAGCAGGCGTAGAAGCGGCGGGCGAAGCCGCGCAGGTCGGGGAGGGCGCCGGTGGCGACGTCGACGGCGATGGAGAACCCTCGCCCGACCCACCAGCCGTGGAATTCCGGGTTGACCCAGCGATGCGGATCCTCGCCGCGCCCAATGCAGCGCCGCCCCATCTCGTGGTAGATCGCGTCCAGGTGAGGTACGGCGACCGCGGAGACGGCGTCGACATCCTCCAGGGGCGCCTCGGGGTGGCGCGCGAGCAGTTCCCCGGACGACAGGGGCTGCCCCTCGAAATGGGCGACGACGTCATCATCGCGGGCCGACCAGGCCACGATCTGTAGCAGGTAGTCCGGGTCGTTGCTCGACCACATGGACAGCGCGCGTGCTGACTGGCAAGTGGGGCTGTTGCCCTGACCCAGGCCGCGTGGCTGGCCGAGGACGCTGATCGCCCCGGCCAGAAGGAATGCCTCAGGCGCATTCGCCGCGCCGGGGATCCGCTCCCCCAGCCGCCGCCGGGCGGCGGGGCACAGCGGCAGGTGGATTTGCCGCCAAAGCGCCGGCGCCACCGGATCGCTGTAGAGGATGCCGCGCTCGAGCAGGCCGGCCAGGCCGTAGACCGCTTGGGCGGTCTCGGACCAGATCGCCCGGCGGATCAGGGTGTGGACCAGCTCGGGGTAGCAGCCCAGGGCGTCGGTGCCGGTGCTGCTCAGACCCAGCGCGCTGGGCAGCAGCTCCGGGGCCTGTTCCAGCGCGAAGTGCAGAAAGCCCGGATGATAGGGCGAGACCAGGCCGGTGTCGTGCATGGCGCGCCCCAGGCCGAGGGCCTCGTTGCGCAGCGTAGTCTCGTCCATGCTGTCCAGACGCTCCCGGTAAATCGCCAACCCTGGGTCTTCCTGGCAGCCGCGCGTGGGGCCGTAGAGGGCGCTGATCAGTCGCTCGGCCCCGCGGGCACGGGCAGCGGGCACGCCGGGCTCGTCGCTGTCGAGGTAGACGGCCACGCTGGTGATCATCTCTTTGACGTGTCCGACCACGACGGGCCGCTGGGCGAGGATGCGCCAGATCTCGCCGATAAGCTCCTCGATGACCTCCCCGAAGCCGACCCGCTCGGCGATAAAGCGCTGATGCCGCTGGACCATGGGCAGGTTGCGGCCCAGGTGCACGCGCTCGGACTCCCCGACCGGACCAAACACCAGGCGCAGGTTCAGCGCCAATACCCGGGCCAGGAAGCGCCGGGCAGTATCGGCGTCGACCCCCGGATCATCGAGGGTGCCCTCCGTGATGGCCACCAGGCGCAACTCGCTCAGGCATTCCAGGACCAGGGTCTGGTCCTGGGCGAGCTTCAGCGTGTTGGCGGCCATGGACGGCTGCAGGTATTCGGGGTGTTCCCAGTCGCTACCCGAGAAGATCCCGGCCTCGGTCAGTGCGCCGATCCGTTGGTGGACTGCCTCGATCCCTTGCGGGTGAGCGAGCAGCTTGCGTGCCGTCTCGAGGACCTGCGCAGCGTGGGTGAACTTGGCGAAGGCAGCGGTTCGGGCTAGGCGTTCGCAGGCTTCATCCAGCCGTTGCGTTAGCCGCCGAAGCGCCTGCTCCGTGTCGGCAGGGGTGTCATCCATAAGGGCATAGTGGACCGGCTGTCACGGTTTGTCCAACCAGCGGTGGCCCGAGGCCGTTGAGGGACCGAAGGCTTGCACCGGGCGGCCCAGGCGCCCCGGCGAGCGCCCGGGCCGGGTGCTTGTCATCCGCTCTGGATGCGCAGCTCTTCGCGGCTGCCGCCGCCCTGTTCCCACTCGCGGACCCAGTGCGGTGTGCGCCCCCGTCCCGACCAGGTTTTCGCAGGATCCTGGGGGTGGCGGTATTTGGCCGGGATGCGGCGACGAGGCTTTTCCCGGTGGCCGTTGAGATCGCCGAGCGCCTCCTCCAGCTTGACGCCGTATTTCGCCGCGACGAGGCGGATCTCTTTCTCGGCCTCGACGATGCGGTTGCGGTCCCGCTTTTCGCGTTCCCTGGCAATGCGCTTTTCGAGGGTGTCTAGCTCTTCGTCCGTGAATGCCTCCAGGTTGATGGCTTCAAGTTGCTTGCTGGTCATCGGGTTTCGGCTCCTGTTGCGTATGCCCGAGGGCTGTTCGGGTCCGTCCCTTGACCATTGGCTCGAGTTCCTGGGTGCGACATTTTCCTGAAAAGCCGCAGCCCACGAAAAAGATACCATATTGCTTTGGGAAATCAATTCATCCGGACCGGTGGTTTCGAATCCCGTTTTTGTTGAGTGTAAAAAAAGGGTGTCACGGCGGGCTCCCGCTGGACGGTCACCCTTTTTATTTCAGGTTGGATGCCGTTGTGCTAAGGGGTAAGGTATCTGTGAGCATTCAACCAAAGCCAAAAGAGGTGGCTGGCATGAGTGAAGTCGACAAGAGCCGTCGTACGTTTCTCAAAGGCAGTGCCATGGCGGTGGCCGCCCTGCCGCTTTCCACATTGCTCCATCAGGGCACCGTCCGGGCCGAGCCGCGGGCCGAGGATGGTCATGCGCATGACTACGTAAACGAGGCGGCTGACGCTTCGGATCATCCGCGCTTTGCGGAGGGGCAGCTTTGCGAGAACTGCGCCTTCTGGGGCGAGACAGTGGAGGATGACTGGGGCCGTTGCACGCACCCCGACTTCGATGACGTGCTGGTCAAGGCCGGAGGGTGGTGCTCGGTCTACGCGCCGGCTTCCTGAATGTGGCTCCCTGGCCCGGCCTGACCACGACCGCCCGTCGCCGCCCACCGCGCGGCGCTGGGCGGTCGACTGGACCCCATCCCTGACCCGCTCGGGTCATCCGGTGCCACCGGCTGCACCGAGACAGTGCTTTCTGTCACGTTTCTGACCAACTCCTGACAGGTCCGAGGCACGGATTCCGTGCATCGTAGCCTCCCAAGGGGTAGCTTCAGCCCGCCTGTGGCGCAGTTCATGCCTGGCCCCGTCGGATTCCATCGTGTGT
>PULM01000198.1 GCA_003552345.1 Ectothiorhodospiraceae bacterium | reverse complement strand
TGCCGCGCACCGCGTCGGACGGGCCCTGCAGATAGTCTTCGTCGCGGCCGGTGAGAAACGAGTTGAAATCCTTGGGGAAGAGGTCGTTGATGAAGAGCAGGTCGCCGGTGCCCCAGGCCAGCACCTGGCGGCCGACGCGCATGTCCAGTCGCTGCCCAAGCGGGAAGGCAACCCGGGCCTCGCGCAGTTCCCCGCGTACCTCCTCGGTGACCTGATCGGCGACGGCGTCGCCGCGGACGCGGAGATCGAAGCGGCGCCAGTCGCCGCGTGCCTCCAGGCGCAGGCGGGCCTCGGCCAGGTTGTAGTCCTTGTCGAGGAGGCGGTTGTCCCGGACGTGGTGGCCGCCGGCGAGCTCCACGAAACCGTCCACCTCGAAGGGCAGCCACTGCTCCTCCTCCTCCCAGGGGTCATCGGCCCAGGGGTCGTCGTCCCAGTCGGCGAGGGCCGGTGTGCCGGTCCCGGCCGCCAGGGCCAGCCCGGCCATCCAGCCGGGCAGGGCAGGGCGTCGGCGGCGACGGACGCCTCTCGCGTGTGCCGGGCTCATCCTCGCTTACCTCCTCAGCCAGTCGCGGGGCGGGTTGCGCAGGCTGCGTTGGGTGAAGACGCTCTCCGGCAGGCCCAGGTCGTACTCCTGGCCGCGGAACTGGACCTCGGTGTGGCCCCCCATGCGCTCGTCCTCGACGCGCATGCGCATCGCGGTGGGGTAGCCGTCGATCTCTTCCACATCGGAACTCTCGATGCGCCGGTAGACGGTGCCATCGTCGTCCTCGTACTCCGTGGTCAGCGGCAGGTAGGTCTCGCGGTCGATCCACGTGGTGTAGGCCGCGAACTCCACATTCCCGCCATCCCGGGGCGTGGAGCGCACCTTGTAGTGATCGTCGGTGACCTCCACCAGCTCGTGGTCGTCGTCCTCCAGGTGGCGGCCGGAGACGTCCTCGTAGAAGACGTGGGAGCCGACGAAGCTGGTCCGCTTATCGCCCGGGGCGATGCGCCGCTCCAGGTCCTGGTCGGGGAGGTAGAGCCAGCGGTCGTCATCACCGCCGGGGGGTTTCTCCACCAGGAAGACCACGTTGCGGAACTCCGAGGGGCGGCTGAAGACCACCAGGTACTGCTGATCGCCGCCGTCCTCGATGTCCCGGCGCAGGATGGTGAACTGCCGGGTCTGCGTGCGGTCGCGTTCGTCGACGATCCGCATGCGCGCCTCGGACCGGCCGTCCTCGCCGGCGTAGTAGGCGGCGAGGTTGGCCCGCTCAACGATTTCTCCCACCTCCGGCGTCTCCGCAGCCAGGGCGCCGAGGCCGGGGAAGGCGAGCAGCAGGGTCGTGAGCAGCGCGTTCCGTCCGCGTCTGCGCAGGTTGGCTGCCGGGGTGCACTCCTTGGGGCTGTGCAGGGTTCGGTCCATGGCTTACACCTCCTGTTGCGGTTGCGCCGGTTGCCGGGCATGGGGGAAGAAGAGGCCGGGGGCGAAGCTGATGATCGCCGGCAGCGCCAGCAGGGTCACCAGCGCCGAGGCGGCCATGATGCTGGCCAGGAAGGTGCCGACGGTGATGTAAGGCACCAGCGGGGCAGCGAGCAGGGGCAGGAAACCCACGGCGATGACGATGGCGTTGCGGGTGATGGCGCAGGCCGGCTCGCGGAAGACCTGGGTCAGGGCGCTGCGCCACTCGCCGGTCTGCTCCAGGGCCATGCGCAGGCGCTGGATGAAGTGGATGGCGAAGTCCACCGACAGCCCGATGGACAGCGACGAGAGCACCGCCACGGGCATGTCGTAGTCCTTGCCCACCAGCCCCATGACCCCGTAGATGAAGGCGATGGTGACGGTCAGCGGGAGCATCGCCAGCAGGCCCAGCGTCAGGGAACGGAACAGGGCGATCATCATCACCAGCACCACCGCGAAGGCGGAGAGCAGGGCGAAGAGCATCCCCTCGACCATCTCGCCCTGCCAGACCAGATTGATGTAGGTGGCGCCGGCCCAGTCCAGCTCGACGCCTTCCGGCGGCGGTTGGTCTGCGACGAAACGGTCCACGGCCTCGAGCACCCGGGCCATATCCTGGTTGTCGCCGCTGGGCAGCTGGAGCCAGACGTTGGCCTCGGTGTAGTCCGGGGTCACGAAGCGCCACAGGTCGTGGGGTCGGTGGGAGCCCTGGAAGCTGAGGATCGCCTGGGAGACGCCGCCGGAGGTCCCGGGCAGGCGGAAATCCTCCGGCTCGCCGCTGATCAGCTCCCGGTTGACGGTGCGCACCAGATCAGCCAACGAGTTCGCCTTGCCGATTACGCCGGCCTCCACCAAGTGCGCCTGCAGATCGGCGATCCAGCCCAGGTATTCCGGGTCCTGGAAGGCGCGGGTCTCGGTCCGCGCCGCCTCGACGGCGTCGAGCAGCGCCTCCCAGTGCTCGGCCTCGTCGCGATCCACTTCGAAGAGCCAATCATCGATCTCACTGGCCAGTGCCTCCATACGGTCGCCGATCGGGCCCTCGTCGGCGGTCTCGGTCTGGAGCCGCTCCCAGCGCTCCGCCAGGTCGTGTCCGTCGGCCTTGGCCGCCTCAACGATGGCCTGCGCCTCGGCATCGAGCCGCTCGGCGACCTCCTCGAGGCCGGTCTGGCGCAGCCGGATGTACGCCTCGTAAGTCCCGGCGAAGCGATCGTTGAGGACCTCATCGGCGATGCGGATGTCGTGGTTGGCCTTGAACCAGCGCGTCGGGTTGTCGTTGATCTGGATCTGGGTGATGCCGAAGACCGCGATGGCCACCAGGG
>PULM01000151.1 GCA_003552345.1 Ectothiorhodospiraceae bacterium | reverse complement strand
CGATGCCCGCGAGCGCCTGGAGCTGGGGGCGCAGCTGCGCCAGGCCATCGATGAGGATGCCCTGGCGCTGCACTACCAGTTGCAGACGGAACTCGACCGCGGGCACTGGATCGGGGTCGAGGCGCTGCTGCGCTGGGAACACCCGGAGCGGGGGTGGGTTCCGCCGGCTCAGTTCGTGCCGTTGGCCGAGCGGGTGGGGTTGATCGGCGATCTGGGCCGCTGGGTGCTGTGCCGGGCCTGCGAGCAGGCGCGCAGCTGGCGCGATGCTGGCCTGGCCTTCGGCCGCATTGGTGTCAATGTCTCGGCACCGCAGCTGATCGCCGGGGGGCTGGTCGAGGATGTGGAGCACGCCCTGTCGCGGGCTGGTGTTCCGCCCGATGTACTGGCCCTGGAGATCACCGAGAGTGTTCTGATGGAGCAGGATCGCAAGGTGGTTGCGCAGCTCCAGGCTCTGCGTGCACAGGGGGTGTTGGTGGCCCTGGATGACTTCGGCACCGGCTACTCCTCGCTCGGCTATCTGCGGGGGCTGCCCGTCGATCAATTGAAGATCGACCGCTCCTTCGTGCAGGACCTGCCGTCGGACCGGACCCAGGTCCGGATCAATCGCGCGATCATCGATCTGGGCACGAACCTGGGCTACTCGGTGCTCGCCGAGGGGATCGAGACCCGGGAACAACGCGATATCCTCCTTGACGAAGGCTGCCCGCTGGGGCAGGGGTACTTCTTCGCCCGACCTCAGCCGGCCGAGGAGGTCACGCGGCGACTGCGCGCGGCCGATTAGCGGTGCCGGTGGTGGGGGAGCGCGGGGGGCAGGTCTGTTATCCTCGCATGCATGGTTGCGGATACCACCTCGATCAACCGGAGTCGCCAGCTTTTCCCAGGCCGTGGGAGCTTTTGGCTGTTCGGCTACGGGTCGTTGATCTACAAAGCCGGTTTCCCGTATCTCGAGTGTCGCCCGGCGGTCATCCACGGTTGGCAGCGGCGTTTCTGGCAGGGCTCCCACGATCATCGCGGGACCCCGGAGGCGCCCGGGCGCGTGGCGACGCTGATTGAGGCCCCCGGGGCGCGCTGCGTCGGCATGGCCTACCGCATCCCGCCCGAGGCGCTGGGGCCACTGGATCTGCGCGAGAAAAACGGCTATCTGCGCTTTACCACACCGCTGCGTTTCTTGGACGGAGGCGAGGATCGGGGGCTGGTCTACATCGCCACCGAGGACAACCCGGCTTTCCTCGGCCCGGCGCCGATCCCGGATATGGCCCGGCAGATCGCCCGCTGCCGGGGGCCTAGTGGCCCCAATCGTGACTACCTTCTGGAGTTGGCGAGGTCGCTGCGCGGGCTCGGAGAGGAGGATGGTCACGTCTTCGCCCTGGAGCAGGCCGTGGAGGAGCTTTCCCCCCATTCAGACGGAGTCGCCAGTCCATGAGTGTCCTGAACCAGACCGTTGCCCTGGGTCCCTTGGTGCCTTCCATCGGGCAGATCCTGATCATCTTGGCCCTGGCGGTGGCGCTGCTTGCCGGCGGCCTGGCGGGCCGGCGCAGCGGCGTGCGCATCAGCGACAGCCTGTTCAGCCTGCTGCTGGTGGGCCTGGTGGGGGCGCGGGCCCTGTTCGTCTTCCACTATTGGCAGAGCTTCGACAGCCTCTGGGGTGTGGTGGATATCCGCGACGGGGGCTTCGACCCCATCGGCGGTGTCGTGGCCGGTCTGGCCTACCTGCTTTGGCGCCTGTGGCGCCACCCGCAGCAACGCCGCGCCCTGAGCACCGCGGTACTCGCCGGCGGCATCGTTTGGGGGGTGACTGCGGGTCCGCTGCTGGTCATCGATCAGCAGTCGCGCGGCGTGCCGGAGGTGGCAGTGAGCACCCTGGAGGGCGAGCAGACGGATCTGCCCAGTCTGATCGAGGAGACCGGTCAGCCGGTGGTGGTCAACCTCTGGGCGACCTGGTGCCCGGCGTGCCAGCAGGAGAAGCCGGTCTTCGAGCAGGCGCAGGAAGAGGAAGACGGGGTGACGTTCGTCTTCGTCAATCAGGGCGAAGACACCAGCCAGGTCGAGGGGTATTTGAGCGAGCATGCGCCGGGTTTGAGCAACGTGCTGATGGATCCGCATCAGCGTTGGAGTGATGCCACCGGCACCCGCGGTCTGCCCGCCACCTTCTTCTACGATGAACATGGCCAGTTGGTCGACTCCCACACCGGCCAGGTCTCCAGCGCCTCGCTGGAACGCGGCCTGGAGCGTCTGCGATGAACCGGGAGGGAGCAGCTCGGTGAGCCTGTCCAAACGGATCGACCGGCTGCGGGCCCAGGCCGGCGGGCGGGCCCCGGGTGCCGCGCCGGAGCCGGCGCGGCACCCGGGGCTGCGTGAGCGCTTGGCGCGTGCCCAGACCCGGCAGCGCCGTACAGGGCTTCAGGCCGGCGGTCGGCGGCCCGATGATGCGGCGCTCGCCGAACAGGTCGATGGCGTGGTCCTGGCGCCCGGGCTCGTGGAGGTCGAGCGCGTGTTGGGCCTGGAGACGGTTTACGGTCGCCAGTCGCTGGCGCCCCTGGGCGGGTGCCTGGCCAACGTGCCCGAGGCGGCGGCGTTGGAGCCGTCGCGGGCCCTTTTGCTGGATACGGAGACCACCGGGCTGGCCGGCGGGACCGGGACCGTGGTGTTCCTGATCGGGGTTGGGGGGCTGGAGCCCGCCGGCCTGCGGGTCCGGCACTGGCTGCTGACCGGTTTCGGCGGCGAGCCGGCGTTGCTGGCACGGCTGGCCGAGCTGCTGG
>PULM01000090.1 GCA_003552345.1 Ectothiorhodospiraceae bacterium | reverse complement strand
TGGCTCACTCTCTGAGCCAGTGCCCCCCGTATGCTGAACCTGAGTACATCGGGAACCGGGGAGACACCGCCATGCATGCGCGTACGAGCCAGAGCCATCCGCTTCAGATCGACACCCTGGGACCCGTCGGGCGGGGCCGGCTGGGCCTGACGCTCTGCCCGGGCAAGTATGACCCGTACGCCCAGACCGGGGCCTGGGACCGGGATCTCGACACCGATCTGCGAACCCTGCGCGACTGGGGCGCGAGTACGGTGGTCACCCTGATGGAGACACACGAACTGGAGCTGCTGCGGGTGCCCGACCTTGGCGAGCGCGTTTCGCGCGCAGGCCTTGGCTGGTGGCACCTGCCGATCGTCGATGGCGGCGTTCCCAATCGCCATTTCGAGCACGCCTGGAACCGGGCCGGCGAGGACCTGCGCCGCCGGTTGATGGCAGGGGAGGGGATCGCGATTCACTGCCGGGGCGGGTTGGGCCGCACGGGCATTGTCGCGGCCCGGCTCCTGGTCGAATTCGGCGAGGCGCCGGAAAGTGCGCTGTTTCGGGTGCGTCGTGCGCGGACAGGTACGGTGGAGAACTGGCTTCAGGAAGAATACGTGCGGGACCTGGTGGAGGTGCAGGGCGTCGCGTGAATCAGGGGCGCCGGCCTGAGCATTGTGGGTGGTTCAGGGCGACCTGGACAGTCGCCTTGGGCCGAGCCGTTCGCGCCAGTGTCCCGGGGGCTGAGGGGAGCGTGGGTCAAGCTGCAGCGCCGCCGAACCCTCGACGGCTGTCTCATGTTCGGCGAATACGTTTATCGATCCCAAATACTGCCATTAATCAATGAGGTTGACATTGATAAAAGAAAAACTATAATATACGGCAATGACAGCGGAGAATGGCAATGTTCAAGGCCCTGCCCATCATGATCCCCGACGCGGTGCTCGAGTGGTCCGGTACCGCCGGCGAGCTTGCGGACAAGTGCAACGCACTGATGCCGGAGGTGGGGCTGAAGGAAGAGGAGGGCACCGCCAACGAGCGCCTGGTCCGTCACTACGTGCAGCTGGGGGTGCTCTCGCCGCCGGTCCGGCAGGGGCGTGAGGCGCTTTACGGCGCGCGCCAGGTGCTCGAGTTCGTGATCGCGCGCTACCTGCTTCGGGACGGCTGGCCCCTGGCCAAGATCGCGGAACTGGTGAAGACCTATGACCTGCCCGACTCGCGGCTGCCCTTGAGCGAAGGTGAGGGCCCCACGGCGGCCGAACGTGCCCTGGCCCGGATCCGCGAGTCCGAATCGGCGCCCGGGAGGTCTGCGGCCAGTGCACCTTCGGCGCCGGGGATCGCCGGCGGGTCACTGGGCCGCGCCGCCGAGATCTCGACCCGGCGCATCGATCTCGGCGACAAGCTGCGCACGCTGGGGAACCCGGCGGGCACGCCGATCCGGTCGGATCTGGTCCGCCTGCAACTCACGCCCTGGTGCACGGTGGATATCGACCTGGCCCGGCTGCGGCGCCTGGGTCCCAACACACCGGAGCTGCTGGGTCAGGCGCTGACCCAGATCCTACTCGATGAACGACTGACACGAGGAGAACGCAAATGACGAACCCCACGCTGGTCCTGACCCCACGACGCGAGGCGGTATTGGCCGGTGTGCGCAGCACCGCCGACATCCTCGTGCGCCTGCAGGCACCTGCGGTCCCGGACGGGCCGTTGCCAGCACGCCGCCCCTTGCACTTGGCGCTGGTGGTGGACCGGTCCGGCAGCATGTCCGGCGCGCCACTGGCAGAGGCACGGTGCTGCGCCGGCTTCGTGGTCGACGGTCTGCGTCCGGACGATCGGGTGGCGGTGATCAGCTACGATAACGAGGTGGCGACGGATTGGCCTCTGAGTCACCCGGCGGACAAGCCGGCCATTCATCGCGCCATTGCACGTATTCATGAGCGCGGGATGACCAATCTTCACGGAGGTTGGCTCGAAGGCGCGGGGCAGCTTGCACCGCACACGCGGCCGGACGTGCTCTGCCGCGTGATCCTGCTGTCGGATGGGCAGGCCAACGAGGGATTGACCGACGTGGATGCGATCGCCGGTCAGTGTGCGGAACTGGCGGAGGCGGGAGTCACCACCTCGACCTATGGGCTGGGCCACCACTTCAACGAGGAGCTGATGGTCGCGATGGCCCGAGCGGGGCAGGGCAACTCGTACTACGGCCAGACCGCCGAGGACCTGATGGATCCTTTCCGGGAGGAACTCGCGCTCCTCGACGCCCTGTGCACGCGCCGGGTCGAGCTACAAATCGAGACGCCGCCGGGCGTCGGGGTCGAGATTCTGAACGGCTACGCCACGGTCGAACCCGGTGTCTGGAGGCTTCCCGATCTCGCCTACGCCGGTGAGGCGTGGGCGGTAGTGCGCCTGACCCTCGAGGACGGGGTCGCGAGCGCGGGGAGCCTCACGCACCTGATGAAGGTGAGTGCACGCTGGCAGGACCCGGAAGGCCAACCGGGCGTAGCCGCGGCGGTGGCACTGGACCTGCCCGCCATGCCCGCTGCCGCCTACGCGGCCGTGGCCGAGGCGCTGCTGGTGGCGCAGCGGGTGCAGGAGCTGATGATGGCCAACCTGCAGGACGCCGCCCGTGCCGCCGCGCGCCGGCACGACTGGGCCGAGGTTGAGCGTACGCTGCGTCGCGCGGAGGAGATGGCCCGCGACAACCCTTGGTTGCAGGAGACCCTCGAGACCCTGAGGGGCATCGCGGCGGAGCGCGACGCGGTCATGCTCTCGAAGGAAGCGCTTTACAG
>PULM01000029.1 GCA_003552345.1 Ectothiorhodospiraceae bacterium | reverse complement strand
CCCCAGACCGGATGGCTCTGGATGTTGCCCGTCTGGGTATGGACCCACGGTGTCGTACACCCTTGAAGGGTGGGATCGGCCATATACCTGCCCAACGCGGAAGCGCCCGACTCCGTACCGCCATTGGTCCGGGGCCGGAGGAAACCGAAGTTGCCGGGGGCCCACTGATCTCGCTGAGAGCGCACGACCACCGTCTGGCCTACCTGAAAATCCCCGTCGGCCACAGCTCGGGCAAAGCTCTTACTCACCTGCTCAAACGGATTGCAGAACATCACCGGCGGGTAATCGCAGACGAAGAAGTGGCGACCGGCCACGGCCCGGGCGCTGACCGTCGCGAAGCGCGCGACCTCGTCGCCGAGGACCTCGAGCACCGGCAGGAAGAGCAGATCCACGGTGTAGGCGTCGGCGTTGCCGGCGCGTGCCGGGTCGAGCCAGATCTCCATGTAGCGGGCCGTGGCATCCTCGGTGCTCAGGCAGCGAGCGCGATCGGCCAGCCACTGGCCGCCCAGTTCCTGAGCGCAGTAGGTCGCCGGGTTGTGGACCGGCGGGTCGTCGGCGCTGCCGATCCAGCTGTAGAAGACGATGGGACTCGTGTCGGGATCACCCGGCTTGTAGACCAGCTGCTCGAGCAGCTCCGGGTTGCGCGAGAAGTGGCCGCGATGGCGGAGCAGATCCCGGGCCGCCGTCACCGCACGCGACCGGGCGTCCTCGTTGGCATCAAGCTCCATGGCCCCCGACCGCGCCGCGGCATCGGCGGCGTTCTGCATCTCGCTCTGCTGGACGAAGATCCGTCCCAGATCCAGGGCCAGCGCGGCGAAGCCGAGCAGGACGATGAACACCACCGCGCTGATCACCAGGAAGGCCCCGTTCTGCTTGTGCGGGTGCCGGATCTTCATTCTGCTTCCCTCGGACGGCCCCTGCCGTCGCTATGCCGTGTTACGGATTGATCAATTGCCCGCTGGCCGCCTCGGGCCGGGCGGTGCGGTAGCGCTGTAACGCCGACTCCGCCTGGCGGCCGTCCAGCCCGGCGGCCTCGGTCGCCTGCTCGCCGGCCTCCGGGTGAATGGTCTGCTGCGCGATGTTGTGCCGGACGGCATCGCCGAAGCCGTCGCGCAGCCCCTCCTGGGGGGTGCCGGCGCACCCGCTGCCGATCAGCAGTGCCGCGACCGCCCCCGCCATCATCAGTGAACCGTTCCGTGTCATGACTGCTGTCCTCCTAGAACTCGTGGCCGTAGGCGCCTTCCAGGCCGCCCTCGCGGGACTGCTCTTCGCGCTGCCGGTCTTCTTCCCGACGCACGGCCCGCGGCGGCACCCCCTCCAGGCGGCCCATCAGGTACTGATCGACGGCCGAGGGCGGGATGAAGGTGTCCGTGGGCAGGCGCACGGTGCCCGCCGGTCCGGGCTGGACCAGGCGCGGGCGGACCACGATGGCCAGCTCGGTCTCCTCGCGCTGGTAGGCGCTGCTGCGGAACAGGGCACCGAGGATCGGGATGCGCCCCAGCCCGGGGAACTCGCGGATGACGCTGTCCATGTCGTTCTGCAGCAACCCGGCGATGGCGAAGCTCTGGCCGTCGCCCAGTTCGATCGAGGTGCCGGCGCGGCGGGTGGAGAGGCCCGGCACGGCGGTGCCCAGCACCTGGGTGCCGCGGTCGCGGTCGAGGGTGGAGACCTCGGTCTGCAGCTTGAGGTTGATCGTCTCGCTGGAGAGCACCGTGGGGGTGAACTCGAGGCCCACGCCGAATTCCTTGAACTGGATGGTGACGGCGTCTGATCCGCCGGACTGCACCACCGGCACCGGGAACTCGCCACCAACCAGGAAGCTCGCCTGCTGCCCGGACATGGCGACGATGTTGGGTTCGGCCAGGGTCTTGGCCGCGCCCCGGGTCTCCAGCGCCTGCAGGCGCAGCATCACGTCGGTCCACTCGAACAGGCCGTCGACGAAGGCGCCCGGCACCGAGGCGGCCGGCCCGCCGGTGATCAGCTCATAGCTGAAGCTGTCCGATGAGCCGGTCAGGGTGCTCTGCAGCCCCAGCTCGCGCAGGGAGTTGCGGCGGACCTCGGCGATGCGCACCTCGAGCATGACCTGCTGCCCGCCGCCGACGCGGAGCATGTTGCGCACGTCGTCGCCGGCGAAGCTGCGCGCGGCGGTGAGCGCCGTCTCCAGGGCCCGCGCGTCGGAGACCTCGCCGGAGAGGATCACCGCGGCATTGGAGCTGCGCACCTCGATCCCGGTCTCGTCGGGCAGGAGCTCGTGGAGCTTGCGCTTGAGCCCCTGGGTGTCGTGGGTGACCACCAGATCGAGCAGGGCCACGACCTGGTCATCCTCATCGCGCAGGGCGAGGTTGGTGCGCCCCGCGCCCCTGCCCAGCAGCAGGACGCGCCGGGAGGAGAGCAGGCGGACATCGGCGATGTTGGGGTTGCCCACCACCACCTGACTGAGGTCCGTCGGCGCCGTGACCACCTGGGACTTGCCCACGGCCAGGGTCATCTCGCCGACGTCGAGATCGTCGCCGAACTCCAGGGTATTGGCGGGGGCCTGGGCGGCCACGGCGGCCAACAGGCAGCCGATCAGTACGCTCAGGACCGCTCGGGGTCGCATCACCGTGGCCATCGCCCGGGCACTCCTTTGGTGGTAAGCCATCTTCCTGTCCCTGTCCGTGGGCGCCGGCTCAGCCGGCTGCGTCCGCGGATGCGGGCTCGTTACCGCGCTCGACCTGCTCGTTCTCCACCTCCAGGCCTCGGATCACCTCGACCCGGTGGCGGTT
>PULM01000134.1 GCA_003552345.1 Ectothiorhodospiraceae bacterium | reverse complement strand
GGGTCACCGAGGTCGACCCGATCTGTGCCCTGCAGGCCTCCATGGACGGCTACAAGGTCGTCACCATGGAAGAGGCCGCCCCGGTGGCCGACATCTTCGTCACCGCCACGGGCAACTACAACGTGATCACCCACGATCACATGAAGGCGATGAAGGACGAGGCCATCGTCTGCAACATCGGCCATTTCGACAACGAGATCGACGTGGCGAGCCTGAAGCAGTACAAGTGGGACGAGATCAAGCCGCAGGTCGACCACATCGAGTTCCCTGACGGCAAGAAGATCACCCTGCTCGCCGAGGGCCGCCTGGTGAACCTGGGCTGCGCCACCGGCCACCCGTCCTTCGTGATGTCCAACTCGTTCACGAACCAGGTGATGGCTCAAATGGAGCTGTACAACAACCCTGGCAAGTACGAGAAGGACGTCTACGTGCTGCCCAAGCACCTGGACGAGAAGGTTGCTGCGCTGCACCTGGGCCGTGTCGGCGCCAACCTGACCCGCCTTAGCGAGGAGCAGGCCGAGTACATCGGCGTCTCCGTCGAGGGGCCGTTCAAGCCGGAGTGGTACCGCTACTAAGGCGGTCCACCACGGCTTGGCCGAACGACCCGGGGGCCGCCCTGCGGCCCCCGGGGTTTTGGTTGAGCGCCCAGAGCGTTCAGCGTTCAGCGCTCGTGCCAGTCGGCTCGAACGCTGAACACTGAGCACTGAACGCTTCGAGTCAATCGGAGGGGTTCAATGGAAAGTCAAAAGAAACACCCCCGCGTCTTCAGCTTTGAGTTCTTTCCGCCCAAGACGGACGAGGGCGCCAAGAACCTGAGGGTCACGCGGGAGCGCCTGGAACGGCTGAATCCGGCCTACTTCTCGGTGACCTTCGGTGCCGGTGGGTCGACCCAGGATCGTACCTACGAGACGGTCATCGACATCCAGCGCAACAGCAGCGCCGATGCCGCTCCGCACCTGTCGTGCATCGATGCCAGTCGCGATCGGCTCAAGCAGATGATCCTCGATTACAAGGAGCAGGGCGTGAAGTACATCGTCGCCCTGCGCGGCGACCGGCCCTCGGGCTCCGGGTCCATGGGCCAGGGCGAGCTGAGCTACGCCAACGAGCTGGTCGAGCTCATCCGCGAGGTCACCGGTGATCACTTCTACATCGAGGTCGGTGCCTATCCCGAGTTCCACCCGGAGGCCCCGGACGCCCTGACGGACATCGAAAACTTCGTCCGCAAGGCCAAGGCGGGTGCCGATTCGGCGATCACGCAGTTCTTCTACAACACCGACTGCTACTACCGCTTTGTTGAGGACTGCGAGAAGCGTGGGGTGGACATCCCCATCGTCCCGGGCATCATGCCGCTGATGAACTTCGAGCAGCAGGCGCGCTTCGCCGCGGCCTGTAAAGCGGACATGCCGCGCTGGCTGGCGCAGCGGATGGAGGCCTGGAAGGACGACCCGCAGTCGCGCATGGAGTACGGCATCGATGTCGTCACGCGGCTGTGCGAGGACCTGCTGGACAACGGTGCGCCCGGCATCCACTTCTACGCCCTGAACAAGGCGCCGGTGGTCGAGCGCATCTGGCACAACCTGGGGCTGTCGGAGCAGACCGGCGGCGAGGTTCGCAAGCCGGAGGAGATCGAGGTGCCGGCGCAGCCCTGAGCCGCGCGCCGCACATCGATCGCCGCTGTAAAAAAAGCCCCCGCCGGGCGATGCCTGGCGGGGGCTTTTCCTTTTCCCCGTATGGGGTCGGGCAGGGTGGGGAGGCCTGCCCGATCGGGGGCGACCCTAGAGGTGCTCCTCGAGCCACTCCAGTTCCTGCCTGAGGGCGGCCGGCAGGCGGTCACCGAACTGCGCGTAATGCTCGCGGATCAGCGCGATCTCCCGCCGCCAGCCCGGGCCGTCGACCGCCAACAGGTCGGTGAGGGTCTCCGGTCCGATCTCCAGGCCGCTGAGGTCGATGTCACCGGGGCGCGGCAGGCGGCCGATGGGGCTCTCGATGGCGTCGATCTCACCGCGGTTGCGCTGGAAGATCCACTTCAGGACCCGGGCGTTGTCGGAGAAGCCCGGCCAGATGAAGCGGCCGTTTTCGTCCTTGCGGAACCAGTTGACGTGATAGATGCGCGGCAGCTGGCGCCCCGACTGTTCCCCCAGGCGCAGCCAGTGGGCGAAGTAGTCGGCCATGTTGTAGCCACAGAAGGGCAGCATCGCCATGGGGTCCCGGCGCAGGGCACCCAGGTTGCCGGTGGCCGCGGCGGTCTTCTCACTGCCCATGACCGACCCGAGGAAGACCCCGTGCTGCCAGTCCCGCGCCTCCTGGACGAGGGGGATGGTCTCGCCCCGGCGGCCGCCGAAGATGATGGCATCAATGGGTACCCCAGCCGGATCGTTCCACTCCGGGGCGATGGCCGGGCACTGGTGGGCCGGCGCCGTGAAGCGGGCGTTGGGGTGCGCGGCCGGCTCGCCACCGTCCGGCGTCCAGGGCCGCCCCTTCCAGTCGGTGAGCTCGGCCGGCGGTTCGTCGGTCATCTCCTCCCACCAGACGTCGCCCTCGGGGGTGGTGCCGACGTTGGTGAAGATGACGTTGCCATGGAGGGTCTCCATGGCGTTGGCGTTGGACTTGTACGAGGTGCCCGGCGCCACCCCGAAGAAGCCGGCCTCCGGGTTGATGGCGTAGAGCCGGCCATCGGAGCCGAACTTCATCCAGGCGATGTCATCGCCGATGGTCTCGACCTTCCAGCCGGGCATGGGCGGGCGCAGCATGGCCAGGTTGGTCTTGCCGCAGGCCGACGGGAAGGCCCCGGCCATGTACTGGACGTCGCCCTCGGGGCTGGTGAGCTTGAGGATCAGCATGTGCTCGGCCAGCCACCCCTCGTCCCGGGCCATGGCCGAGGCGATGCGCAGCGCAAAGCACTTCTTGCCAAGCAGGGCATTGCCGCCGTAGCCCGAGCCGTAGGACCAGATCTCGCGGGAGTCGGGGAAGTGGACGATGTAGCGGTTCTCGGGGTCGCAGGGCCAGGGTACGCCGGGGTCACCATCGCGTAGCGGGTAGCCCACGGAATGGAGGCAGGGGACGAAGCGGCCATCGCGGCCGAGGACGTCGAGCACCGGCTGACCCACCCGGGTCATGATGTGCATGTTCGCGACCACATACGGCGAGTCGGTGAGCTGGACGCCGATGTGGGCGATCGGCGAGCCCACCGGCCCCATGGAGAAGGGGATGACGAACAGGGTCCGCCCCTCCATGCAGCCTTCGAAGAGGCCACGCAGGTGGCTGCGCATCTCCTCCGGATCTGCCCAATTGTTGGTGGGGCCGGCGTCGTCGGGGTCAGCCGAGCAGATGAAAGTGCTGTCTTCCACCCGGGCCACGTCGGCCGGGTCGGAGCGGATGATCAGGCTGTTGGGGCGCAGCTCGGGGTTGAGCCACTGGGCGGTCCCGTCATTGACCATGAGCTGGCACATGGCCTGATACTCGTCGCTGGAACCGTCGCACCAGTGGATGTTGCTTGGCCGGCACAGCTGGCGGATCTCTTCGACCCAACGAAGCAGCTGTTGGTGTTCCGTCATGGCTCCTCCCGTAGGGCACGGCGTCGGTCTTGGCAAGAACCCATCAGTAAACATGATGGGTCAATGAGTGCCGATTGTTAAGCCGCAGCGTAACACGGTCCCGCGTTTGCGGTGGTAACGCGGTGGGTTATGGTTACGGCATGACCCAGAGACGGACCGCCACCGCCGGGAGCCCCATCCACCCGGGTGAAGTGCTGCTCGAGCAGTTCCTCGAGCCCGCCGGCCTGTCCCAGTACAAGCTGGCCCGGCCCATCGGGGTGCCTCCCCGACGCATCAATGAGTTGGTGCTGGGCAAGCGCGGTATCTCCGCGGACACCGCGCTGCGTCTGGCACGGTTCTTCGGGACGGCTCCGGAGCTGTGGCTGCAATTGCAGAATCAGTACGACCTGGATCGCGCCCAGATCGCCCTGCAGGGCAAGCTGGAGGCGATCCAGCCACTGGTTACCAGGGAAGGATCTCACGGTTAGGTGCGTGCCAGAAGCGGCCTGAGTCATCGAGCCCGACCTGGTCCATGCGCTCGATCAGCCCGGCCGCCGATTCCGGTGGGTCGATCAGACCATTGTGGCTGGTCATGTCGGTGCGCACCCAGCCCGGGTGCAGCAGGGCCACAGCGATCCCGCGTGGGCGCAGGTCGTGGGCCAGCGACGCCGCGGCCATGTTCACCGCGGCCTTGCTCATCCGGTAGCCGTAGCTGTTCCCCGAGGTGTTGTCGGCGATCGAGCCCATGCGGCTGGTCACGATCCCCAGTTTGCCGCCATCCTGCAGCAGCGGGTGGAGCGCCTCGGCGGCCATCAGCGGGCCCAGGGCGTTGGTCTCGAACTGGGCGCGGATGCCGGCCACCGCCGCCTCGTCGAGGGCGCCCAGGCGCTGGATGCGCATCAGCCCCGAGACCACCAGGACCCACTCTAGGGGGTGCCCGGAGAGCTGGTCCGCCAGGGCGTAGAGGGTGTCGTGGCGGGTGATGTCCACGCCCTCATGGATCTCTGCCCCGGTGCTGCGCAACTCCTCCGAGGCGCTGCGGGCGGTGGCGATCACGTGCTCGCCACGGGCGCACAGTTGCCGTGTCGTCTCCAGGCCGATGCCCCGGTTGGCGCCGATGATCAGCTTCGCCATGGTGTTCCCTCCTGCTGGTGATCCTCGCCCTGACGCCAGAGTAAATGGAGGACCGGCGCCTTGGCACCACCGGTCGTCCGTTCCTGCCAGTAGTCGCCGGTGGCCGCGGCGCTCGCCATCCAGTTCGCCACGCACTGGGCCTCCTCCGCGCCGCCGGGGTGCCCTCGATAGGCGATAACGCTGAGCAGGCCCCCGCCGCGCAGCAGTTTCCGGGCGGCATGCAGCGCCGGCTCGGTGCCCTCGGGCCGGGTGGTCAGGCTCCGCTCGCCACCCGGCAGGTAGCCCAGATTGAACATGACCGCATCGACGCTGCCGTGCCAGGCCGGTGGCGTCAAGCTCGCCAGGTGCCGGTGGTCGGCCTGCACCAGCTGGCAAGGGGGCAGGCAGGCGGCGCTCGCCAGGCGCTCGCGGGTCCGCTGCAGGGCGTCGCGCTGCAGGTCGATGACCAGGATCTGGCCGGCGGGGCCGGTGCACGTGGCTAGGAAACAGGCGTCGTGCCCGTTCCCGGCCGTGGCATCGATTGCTCGTCCGCCGTGGCCCAGGACGTGAGCCACCTGGCGGTGGGCTGTTCGTGTCAGCGGTTCGCTCATTCTGGCCGGGCCGGGGCCAGGCAGCCCTCCGGCAGCGGTGCGTCGTCGAGCAGGTGCTCGACCAGTCGCTCGGCCAGGTACGGGGCCTGGAGCATGGCGCGGGCGCCGAGGCCGTTGAGCACGGCGGCGGGTCTGCCCGGGATGCGGCCGAGCACCGGGCAGCGCTGGGGTGTAGCCGGGCGGGTGCCGGCCCGGTGATCGATGACCTCCATGCGCGGCGGGCGCGAGAGCAGTCGCGGCAGCTGGGTGAGCAGTGCCTGGCGTCCGGCCTCGGTCGGCGCTGCGGGTGTGTCGGGGGTGCCGTAGGTGGCCCCCAGGCGGAAGACGCCGTGCTGGCCAGGCTGCGGGGCCAGGTAGCCGGCCCGACCGTGGTAGATGTGGCTGGGGATCGGTTGCGCCGGGCGCACCGTGAGTACCTCGCCGGGGACCCGCTGCAGCCCGACGCCGGCAAGCCACGGGTTGGTCGAGCCGGCAGGGCCGTCGCAGAAGATCACCTCGCGGTAGCGCTGGCCCTGCCAGGTCACGCCGTCGGCGTCGGGCTGCAGCTCATCGGTCGCCACCACGCCCGGGTGCAGCGCATCGGCCTCGCGCAGCAGCTCGGCGGCGTGGCCGAGCAGCGCCGGCACGTTGACCTGGCCGCCGCGGATCTCGAACCCTCCCCACGGGTCGGCCAGGACGCCGTCGTGGTCGCCGGGGGAGAACTGGCGACCGAGCCAGTGCGAGAAAGTGGGATCGAGGCTGCGCTTTTGGAACTGTCGCAGCTCCTCGCGGCCGCCCGCCATGTGCAGGATGTCGTGGGACTGCAGCAGGCGCTGCCCAAAGCGACGCTCCAGGCTCCGATAGCGCCGCCAGGAACCGGCCGCGGTCTCCGCACCGCTGGGCGGGAAGGTGAGGCGGGGGCCGGCGATCGGCGTAGCCAGCCCCGGGGTGACCCGCGAGGGGGCATCCGCCGCGCCATCATCGACCACGGTCACTGCGGCGCCGCGATCAAGGAGACTCAAGGCGACCAGGCTGCCGGCAAGGCCCTGGCCGACGATCAGAAAGGGGGGGTGGCTCATCGAGGATTCCTCACAGCGGTCACAGGTTGATGTTGCGGTCTTCGATTTCGGGCAGGGCGGCGCGGCGGCCGGCGGCGCAGCCACGCAGCCATTCGATCTCCAGCGCCCAGCCGTTGGGGCCGCCGGGCGTCTCCAGAAACTGCGGTAACGCGGCGGTTCGCGGGTCGGTCACGGCGCGTTCGAAGGCATCGGGACCGATCTCGCCTCGGCCGATGAGTGCGTGTCGGTCCTTGCGGCTGCCACAGGGTGGGCGCGAGTCATTCAGATGCAGGGCGACCAGACGCTTCAGGCCGATGTGCGCATCGAAGGCGGTCCACATGGCCTCCCAGCCCGCGGCGGTATGCAGCTCGTAGCCGGCGGCGAAGGCGTGGGCGGTGTCGATGCAGACGCCGAATCGCTCGGGGGCTTCCAGCTGCTCGAGGATGGCCGCCAGTTCGGCAAAGTCCGCACCCACCGTCGTGCCCTGTCCGGCGACGTTTTCCAGGACCAGGCAGACATCCGTCTTCTCCGGGTGGTTGTGGCAGATGGTATTGAGCGTGGCCGCGATGGTCTCGACGCCGGCTTCGGTCCCGGCCTGGAGGTGGGCGCCGGGATGGAAATTGAGCAGTTCAATGCCGAGTTGGTGGCAGCGTTCGAGTTCGGCCTCCAGCGCCGCCCGGGACTTCTCGTGCTTCTCCGGATCGGTGGCGGCCAGGTTGATCAGATAGGAGGCGTGGCTCATCACCGAGCCGATGCCCTGCTCCGCGCGGGCGCGCCGAAAGGCGTTCGCTTCTTCGGGGGTGATCGGCTTGGCCCGCCAGGTGCGCTGGTTGCGGGTGAAGACCTGAATACAGTCGCAGCCGATCTCGCGGCCGCGCTCCGGGGCCCGCTGTGGCCCCCCGGCCGCCGAGACGTGAGCGCCGAGCTCGGGCATGGTCGCTCCTCCTTCGGGAAAGGGCGCAGTCTACTAAGCTTGCGGTAGGCACGCAGCTGTGGGTTATGACATCAGCGCGAGGAGGTCGCAACATGTCGAAGGTGTGGGTAGTGGCAGCCGACGCGGCCCGGGCACGGGTCTTCTCCAGCGAACAGCGTTCGGGGCAGTCGATGCAGGAGGTGGAAACCTGGGTCAACCCGGAGCTGCGGATACCGGCGCATGAACTGGTGACCGACCGGCCGGGGCGCATCAACGAGGCCGGCGGCGGGCGGCATGCGATGGACCCACCCACCGACATCAAGGAGGTGGAGTCCGACCGCTTCGCGCGGGAGCTGGTGCGCTGGCTGGATCAGGCGCACCAGCAGCGGCGCTTCGAGCACCTGGTGGTGGTGGCGGCCCCGCACTTTCTCGGCCAGATCCGCCACCACCTCAGTGCCGGACTGAAGGCGGTGATCCGCCATGAGGTGGACAAGGACATCTGCCACCTAGAGCGGCCGGAACAGATACGCCGGCACCTGCCCGACTTTCTTTTCTGATCCTCGCCTTGACCGACCCGCGAGCCTGTCCTGGCCCGATCACGGGAGCAGTGCGATCAAAAAAGGCCGCCCCGCAGGGGGCGGCCTTGGCGTTGCGCTCCCGGCTAGCTACGCCGGGGCAGGAGCACTCAGGCGCGCGCGCTCTGGTGCTGACGGCGGGACGAACTCCCCATGCCCAGCAGGTACTGGATCGGCGGGAAGACCGCGGCAGCCGCGGCCACACCGAGCCCTGCGGAGATGACGAAAAGCCCCAGGTAGTCGACCGCACCGTGCAGATTGGCCCAGCTGGCACCCGTGTGGGCCGGCAGCAGAAAGACCGAGAGGATGGCGACGACGCCGCCCACACCCAGGGCGCTGCCCAGCGCCCGACCGAAGTTGCGGAAGCTGCTGCCTACCCGGGCGATCAGCAGGGCGAGCAGGATGAGGTTGACGATGGCCAGGATAATGACCGCGGGCAGGGTGCCCCCGAGGAACTGGATCGCCGTGGCGATGGCTTCCATGATCATGTTTCTCTACCCCCTTGGCTGGTTCAGGACATGCGCCCGTGGAGCATGGCGTTGTAGGCCGGCAGCAGCAGGTGCTCCTTCATCACCCACGCCATCCAGTGCTCGCGGTAGGGGCTGATGAAACCGAACGTGGGCACCATCTCCAGGTCGTAGTTGAACTCCACCAGGATGGCCTGGCCGATCTCCGTGATCAGCGGGCACGAGGTGTACCCGTCGAACTCCGCGCTCGGGTCCCGGTCCTGGATGACCTGGACCAGGTTCTCGACCATCACCGGGGTCATGTTCTTGACAGTCGCCGAGGTCTTACCGATCGGCACGCCGCAGCAGTCGCCGACGCCGAAGACGTTCGGGTAGCGCTTGTGCTGCAGGGTGTACTGATCCACCTCCAGCCAGCCGCCGTCGGCGTGGCTGCCCTCCTGAGCCGCCAGCTCGCTCTCGCGCAGTGGCTTCGGCGCGCTCATCGACGGCGGCAGGTGAATGAAGTCGTAGGACTCGGTGTACTCCCCGTCCTCGTCCGACTCGAAGGTGACCCGTTTCTCCTCCGGCTCGATGCCCTTGACCCGGTGGTGCCAATGGACATTGATATCCCGCTCCTCGGGGAAGTGGCGCTTGAGGAAGTCGTCGATGTCCGGTTGCGAGAACAGGCCATCCCCCGGTGCGTAGTAGTGCAGCTCGGCATTGCCGCGCATCCCCCGCTGGCGCAGGCGGTGCTCGGTGATCATGGTCATCTTAAGCGGGGCGCCGGCGCACTTGATCGCCCCGGGCGGCCGGATGAACAGGCCCTTCCCGCCTTCCGCCAGGTAGTCGTCGATGGCGCTCCAGGTGGCGGCCGCGTGACGGGGGTTGTCGTAGACACAGCCGATGCCGTGCGAGCCGATGAGGTCGGCGTCCATCCCCTCGATGTGATCGAAGCGCAGTTCCAGGCCGGTGGTGACGACCAGGTAGTCGTACTCCAGCGTCTCGCCCTCGTCGGTGACGATGCGGTTGTTCTCCGGGTCGTACTCCTCGACCATCGCCTTGACCCAGTTGACCCCGCGGGGCACATAACGCTCGTTGCGGTCCTCGGTCTTCGACTGCGGCCAGACACCGGTGGCGACCAGGGTCAGCCCGGGCTGATAGTAGTGGTCCTCACGGCGGTCGACGAGGGTGATCTCGGCGCCATCGAGTGCGCGGCGCAGCCGGTTGGCCGCATTTAGCCCGGCGGCACCGGCGCCGACGATGACGATCCGGGCGTCGGTCCGCACGGCCCGGGCCGGCTCGCTGTGCAGCAGCGCGCCCGCGCCGAGGGCGCCGGCGGCCACGGCCCCGGTGCCCATGCCCGAGAGCTTGAGAAAGTCGCGTCGGGTGCAGGCCTCCACCAGGCGCTTGAGGTCGAGTCCTTCGGACCCGGACGGGTTGTGGTCGGTCATCTCGCTCCTCCTGACTGCGTCTTGCAGCAGTTTCTGTCCGCTGCTCTAAACACCGCGGATCGTTATATCGCCGTCTTGCGATGTTTTATCAATGTATACCCAGTGACAGGCGCTGTCCAAGCGCGGGATTGTCATTAATCATGTCAATGGTGCCGTTAGGGCGTGTCGCTCGGAGTACTCAGTCGCGGCTGTCACACAGCCGCGAGAGCCCCTCCCGATGGCCGACCTCGTGGCCCGACGGCAGGCGTGCACCTTGCGGGTCGAGGAACCAGGCCAGCAGGTCGGCGTGCACGCGGTCGCGTTGCAGGTCACGGGTGAGCAGGTGGTGGCCGTCCGGGTAGAGGGCCAGGCGCCATTGCCCGGGGGGGCGCTGCGGCAGGCGGTGGAGCATCAGGCAGGTGGGTTCCGCCGGGATGACCTCATCCTGCTCGCCATAGAGGATCAGGGCTCGGGACTCCAGTCGGGTGCTGGCCTCGAGGGCTCGGTCCATAAGGTCCGTGACCCCAGCCAGGGCGCGCGCGCTGACCTCGCGCTGGATCAACGGGTCCTCCCGCCACTCCTTGAGCACCTCGGGGTTGTCCGTGGGGTCCACGCCCAGGTCCTCACCGCTGAGGCGCAGTCCGGGGGTCAGCCGCGACGAGAGCCACAGGCCCGTGCGCTGGTACCAGGGCATCGCCTCCCGTCCCCAGACCGCCGGTGCGAGCAGGGCCGTGCCGGCGATTGCCTCCGGCGATTGCTCGGTGACCAGGATCATGGCGATGGCCCCGCCCATGCTGTGGCCCATGAGGTAGATCGGGGTGTCGGGGTAGCGCTCAGCGAGGAGCTCGACGACGGTGGCTGCATCATCGATCAGGGCCTGACCGCCTGGCCAGGTGCCCGCGTCCGCGGTGTCGCCGAAGCCACGGTGATCGTAGGCATAGGTCGTCAGGCCGCCCTCGGCGAAGCGCTCAGCCGCGAAACGCATGCCCCGGCTGTAGTCGTTGAGCCCGTGCAGCGCCAGGACCACCGCTTCCGGGGCGTCCTCGCGCTCGGGCCCCCAGCGCCGGTAGGGGAGCCGATAGCCGTCCGCGGCGAGGATGTCATCATCCCGCAGGCTCGGGGTCTCGTCGGAGGGGTCTTGGGGGCCATCCACCGCGGCTCGGCTGCAGCCGACGGCGAGCAGAACCAGCAGGAGCGGTGTCACGATGAGGGTCAGTGCGCGCACGGGGTTCCGTTGCCTGCCTACCGATCGCGGCGGCGCATGAACAGACGCATCTGCGCCTCAAGGCTGTCGGCAAAAGAGCGTGCCTCGATCTCTCGGTCGATGGCTCGGTGGAGTTCGCGCAGCTGATCGAGGGTGAGTTCCTCAAGCCGCTGTTTGGTCTCGGGCTTTTTCTGAACAGGGTCTCGGTTCATCCGTCCTTGAATCGGTTGGGGTTTGGTTGGGATACCACTCGGAAGCGGCCGCGGTGATCGGCTCAGGCGGCCTGTGCCTCGGCAGCCAGCTCGTGGATGCGATCGACCATGGCGAAGAAGCCATCTCGCCGGTTGGGGCTGAGGTTGCGCTCGAGGCCCAGCTGGCGGAATACCTCGCGGATATCGGTGCGCTGGATCTCCTCCGGTGTAGCGCCCGAGTAGGCCATCAGCACCAGGGCGATCAAGCCCTTGACGATAAAGGCGTCGCTGTCGGCCAGGAAGACCAGCCGCTGTGGGTCGTGCTCATCGCGGCGGCAGACCAGCCAGACATTGCTGGTGCAGCCCTCCACGCGGTTGGCCTCGACGCGCTCCGCTTCCGGGAACTCCGGCAGCTGGCGGCCGAGGTCGATCAGGATGCGATAGCGCTCCTCCCAGTCCTCAATGAACTCGAAGGTCTCCTTAAGCTCGTTGAGATTCATA
This sequence comes from Ectothiorhodospiraceae bacterium, assembly GCA_003552345.1. Lineage (GTDB taxonomy): Bacteria > Pseudomonadota > Gammaproteobacteria > Nitrococcales > Halorhodospiraceae > Halorhodospira. Next base: position 1,177 of record PULM01000134.1, on the reverse strand, counting down.
GGCTTTCGTCGTAATCGGGGTCAGGCCGGCGCTGCGGATGGAGCGCCGGGGCAAGTGCCGAATGCCCGGACAGGATAATACGTTACGAGCGATTGCGCGAGGCCAGTCGGCGCGCGTAGACAGTGATCTCCTCGCGGTCGTGGTAGAGCTGCGCGGCGTGCACCCCGGCGCCGGTGTCGCGGATCGCCTCCAGGGCGGTGCGGACGGTCTCCAGCGGTCGGCGCATGGGTAGCTTGAGGTTGAATACCGCCGCCCGCGCCTGCCCGCCGCGCAGCCACCGGCTCATCAGGCGGGTGATGCCCTGGGGGCGGTCGACCACGTCGCAGACCAGCCAGTCCACCTCGCCCCGAGGCTGAAATCGGAAGGCGTCGCTGCGCAGATGCTCGACCCCGGGGTCCTCCGCCAGTTCCGGGGCCAGCGGACCATTGTCGATGGCGGTTACGCTCAGCCCCCGCTCGCGCAGGAGCCAGGTCCAGCCGCCCGGGGCGGCTCCCAGGTCCACGGCGCGCTCGCCGGGATACGGCTGCTCGTGTGTCGGCACCAGGCGGTGGAGTGCTTCCTCGAGCTTGAGTACTGATCGGCTCGGGGCGCTGCGCGGCATGCGCAACCGAGGGATGCCCCCGGGCCAGCCGTCGCTGGTCGCGACTCCGGCTAGGCAGTGGCGGGAGTCAGGGAACAGCAGGCGCAGGCGCTGCTGCGGATCGCCGGTGGTGATGCCGGCACACTCCAGGGCCTGACGCAGCGGGCCGGCGAATCGTCGACAGAAGCGCGCCAGCGGTCGTCCCTCTTCGCTGTCCGGGTGCTCCAGCCAGGGGGTGGCGCTGCCCAGCCCCGGAGGGAGGGCAGCGGCAATCGCCTCTGCTCGCCCCCCCTCCGGCAGCCCGCGGAACTCCTCAACCAGGCCGGCCGCCGCCCGAGCGAAGACCAAATGGGGCGGGGCCGGTGCGTCCCCGGCCGGGGCGTGGAAGATCACGTAAGCACTCTGCTCTTGCGCCCGGCAGTAGCCGTACACCCCGACTTGTTGGGCGGCGGCGGTGGCCTCGGCGGCGAGGGTCGGCTCGTAGCCGGCGCGGCAGTGGAGGATCCAGCCTTGCAGTTCCATGCCCCCATTCTACGGGTAGCGAGCCCGGGCCGGGGGCGACTATGCTGGAAGGGCGCAATCGTGCCGTGCACAAGG
>PULM01000084.1 GCA_003552345.1 Ectothiorhodospiraceae bacterium | reverse complement strand
GTTGTCCCGGTCAGTTTTGCCACAGCAGCCGGAGCTTTCTTGTTTGGAATCGGCATGGTTTTAGCCGGGGGCTGCGCCTCGGGAACCCTGATGCGTATCGGTGAAGGCTACGGCATGCAAATGCTTTCAATCGTTTTCTTTGTCCTGGGCTCGTTCTGGGCAGCACGCGACATGGGCTGGTGGACTTTGAACTTCATCAGCAACGGACCAAGAATTCACCTGCCAGACGTTTTTGGCTGGGGAGGCGCCATATTTGTCCAGCTGTTGATCATCGGCCTGCTTTATATCGCTGCAGACAAATGGGAAAACCGTAAGCAGGAACAGGAGAGTTAACTTTTTTTACGGTGATAGGTGATAAATTAAAACCGTTCACCGGGTTAAAACAAAAAATAAATTTTAGGAGGATGTTAATAATGGCTGAATACGAACTGGATTGCCTGGGCGAAGCCTGCCCCGTACCGCTGGTAAAAACAGAAAACAAACTAAAGGAATTAGCAGTTGGAGATACCTTGATTGTAATAGTAGATCACAGCTGCGCCTTAAAAAACGTGCCCGAGTGGGCTCGCAAACACAACCACGAAGTAGAAGTAGAAGAAATTGGTGACGGTGAATACGAAATTTTTATCGACAAGAGTGCATAAAACAGGCATTTCATTAAGGAAGTTAAAGAGAGGTGAAACCCTTTGAAATTAAGTTCGTTAAGTTCTAATAAACACTTCCAGGCCTGGTTTAAGAGCCCCTGGACCTATGTTACCGGCGCCATTTTGCTCTCGATCTTCCAGATCGTCACCATCGGCTCAACCGGCGGATCGTGGGGCGTTACCGGTCCGTTTGCTGCCTGGGGCGCCTGGGTCTACCAGGCTTTTGGGGGTAGCGTTGATCACTGGTACTTTTTTAGCACGGAAGGCGGGCAGGCCTCACTGCAGAGATCATTTTTTACCGATCCCGCATCGGTACGTAACCTGGGCGTAATTATTGGCGCCCTTTTAGCCACCCTGCTCGCGTCCCAGTTCAAGTTCAAGAAAATCAAGAACTTGCGCCAGATCGGGGCAGCGGTCATCGGCGGCTTGCTGATGGGCTACGGAGCCAGGATCGCTTTCGGCTGCAACATCGGCGCCCTTTACAGCGGCATCTCAGCCCTTTCGGTATCAGGATGGGTATTTGCCCTGTTCATGTTCGCCGGCGCTTTCGTGGGGAGTAAATTGCTGGTTAAATATTTCATGGCCTGATCGGCGCTGACATGTTAACGGGATAAAACCCGTAAAACCCGCAGCAGCTGCAAAACACCTGCTGCGGGAAATATGAAAAACGAGGTGAATAATTGTGAGCAGACGGGAAAGGAACCGCGGTGAAAGAAGCCGTGAAAAAAAAGTAGAGCAGGTCGACGTTGCCATAATAGGCGGCGGGCCGGCTGGTCTGACGGCGGGAATATACTGCGGCCGGGCCAGGCTGAACACGGTTATAATTGAAAAAGGCCAGGTTGGAGGGCTGGCAACTTATACAAATGATATAGCAAACTACCCCGGTTTTGTCGAAGGGGCTTCAGGAATTGATCTGACCAGGCAGTTTCAAGAGCAGGCCAAGAAGTTTAATGTTAAATTTAAACTGACCGACGTTAAAAGCCTCCAGCTTGAAGGCCCGGTCAAGGTTGTAGATACAGGCAGGACCCGCTATGAAGCCAGGGTGGTAATTGTCGCCACCGGCGGGAAGCCCAGGCTTACCGGGGCAAAGAATGAAGAAAGTTTCCTGAGCGGCAACGGAATTGCCTTCTGCGCAACCTGCGACGCCGCCGCCAACCAGGATAAAACCGTAATGGTTGTCGGCAGCGGTGACGCAGCCATTGAGGAAGGAATGTTCTTAACCAGGTTTGCCGGCAAAGTAATTGTATCAGTAATTCACGACGAGGTAATCATGGACTGCAATGAAATTGCCAAGTCCGAGTGTATGGCCAACCCCAAAATGGAATTTATCTGGAACACGGTAGTTGATGAATTCAAAGGTGGGGACCTGCTTGAAACTGTAGTCCTGAAAAACGTCAAAACCGGTGAACTAATCCCGGTCAACGTGGATTCCTGCTTCCTGTTTATTGGATACATCCCCAATAACGAGCTCTTTAAAGGCATTCTTGATATGAATGAAAAAGGCTACCTGTTAACCTCAGAAAAAATGGAAACAAACATTGATGGTGTCTTTGCCGTAGGCGATATCCGTGAAAAATTCTTAAGGCAGGTTGCTACTTCGGTTGGTGACGGGGCCACGGCAGCTTTTGCCGCGGAAAAATACATCGCCGAAGAAGAAACTTTCAACAGCCAGATCATGGACAGTGGAAACAAAACCAACCTGGTTTACGTTTATGACGCCACAGACCAGTGCTGCCTGGACGGCCTGGCCGTGCTGGAAAAATTCGAAAAAGAGTTCCCCGAGCTATGCAAGCTCGTCCGGGTCGACGTTTACAAGTCTAACGGGCTGGCGAGAAGGCTTAATGTTGACGCCGTCCCAAGCGTGGTCCTGGTTAAGGACGGGCAAATCGAAAGCGTACTAGAAGGTGATATTACCAGGGACAAGATCCTGGAAAACATTCCTTCGGAAAAAAGCGCATAACCGCGGCAGACGCGGCTTATGCACAGGCTTAAGTTGTAACATAACTTAACGCGATAAAGGCGGAAGCAATAATGAAAATTGCACCCTTTATTATATAAAATCAAACCATAAAGAGAGGAAAAAAGATGAAAAAACTACATTTACTATTTTTACTTCTGGCTGCAGTAGTGATGATGTTCAGCGCGTTTGGCTGTGCTGAAGAAGCAGCTGTAGAAGAGG
>PULM01000194.1 GCA_003552345.1 Ectothiorhodospiraceae bacterium | reverse complement strand
CGATCTCGGGTAGACTTGCCCGCTTAACCCAAGGTGCAACCTTGCCTCACATCCGTGGGGGTGGAGGCTGTTTGAGCCTGCGGCTCGAATAACCGTAAGGAGTGATGGATGCGACACTACGAGATTGTCTTCATGGTCCACCCGGACCAGAGCGACCAGGTTCCCGCCATGGTCGAGCGCTACCGCAGCATCGTCGAGTCCAGCGGGGGCACCGTGCACCGCCTGGAGGACTGGGGTCGTCGGCAGCTGGCCTACCCGATCAACAAGCTGATCAAGGCCCACTACGTGCTGATGAACGTCGAGTGCGGCAAGGACGAGATTGACGAGCTTACCTCCGCCTTCCGCTTCAACGACGCGGTCATCCGCAACCTGGTGCTCAGCCGCGACGAGGCCGTCACCGAGGCGTCGCCGCTGGCCAAGGGCAACGAGAAGCGCGAGGACCGTAAGGAGTCCGAGGACGCGGAGTAACCCGCGCCCGCGCCTGCCGATATCGACGATCAACGAGGAGCTAGACCATGGGACGTTTCTTCCGGCGCCGCAAGTACTGCAAGTTCACCGCCGAGGGCGTGAAGGAGATCGACTACAAGGATCTCAACACGCTGAAAAACTACATCACCGACACCGGCAAGATCGTGCCGAGCCGGATCACCGGCACTAGCGCGCGCTACCAGCGGCAGCTGTCGCGGGCGATCAAGCGTGCCCGGTATCTGGCGCTGCTGCCGTACACGGACCGTCACTGAGTCGGTGCCGTGAAGGCGTTCGCCGCCTTCATCCTGCGTGGGCCGTTCCAGGCGGCCACGGTCATGGTGGCCGCGGCGCTACTGCCGCTGCTCTCCGTGGTGGCTGCCGGCGCCCTGGCCCTGGTGACCCTGCGCGACGGGCTGCGCCAGGGCGTGGTGGTTGGCGCCATGGCCGGTGCGGCGCTGTTTGCGCTGATGTTCGCCGCGCTGGGCACGGGTGAGCCGGCCCTGCGTCTGATTCTGGAGCAGTGGCTCCCGGTCCTGCTGCTCGCCGAGGTGCTGCGCCGCAGTGTCTCCCTGCCGCTGACGCTGCTGCTGTGGCTGGGGATGGGGGCTGTGGCGGTCATCGGGTTCCACCTGGTGGTGCCCGACCCGGCGGCCTACTGGCGCTCGGTGGTCGAGGCCTTCCTCGCCGTCACTGGGGGCGAGGCGGAGCTCGGCGGCGACGCCGGTGTCCTGCTGCAGGACGAGCTGCTGCCGGTGATGACCGGCCTGTGGGCGGTGAACCTGATGCTGGCGGTCCTCGCCGGGTTGTTGATCGGCCGGGGGCTGCAGGCGCTGCTGTTCAACCCAGGCGGGCTGCGCGCGGAGTTTCACGCCCTGGACCTGGGGCGCGAGGCGGCGCTGGTCGCCCTGGTGCTCTGGCTCGGGGCGCTGTTCGCCGGGCCGGGGCTGGTTACGGACCTGGCGCTGGTCACCGGCGCGGCCTTCGTGGTGCAGGCGATCGCGTTCAGTCACGCCATCGTCGCTGCGCGGGGCATGAGCGGTGGCTGGCTGGTGCCGGTTTACTTGCTGGCGCCGCTGCTGTTTCGCCCGATGGCGCTGGTGGGGATCGGCGATGCGCTGTTTCAGTGGCGGCGAAGACTGGGCGGCGGGGCGTCCTCGCAGTAGCGCCGTCGCAACCGTATATGAACCATCGAGGTGCAAGGCATGGAACTGATTCTGTTGGAAAAGGTGTCGAACCTGGGCAATCTGGGTGATCGCGTCCGGGTGCGTCCGGGCTACGGCCGCAACTACCTCCTCCCCTACGGCAAGGCCAAGATGGCCACCGAGGAGAACATCCGCTACTTCGAAGAGCGTCGTGCCGAGCTCGAGCAGGCCGCCCGTGAGGCCGAGCAGGCCGCCCAGGCCCGTCTGGAGCAGCTGCAGGCGCTGACCCTGACCATCACGGCCAAGGTGGGCGAGCAGGGCAAGCTGTTCGGTTCGGTGGGGCCGGCGGACATCGCCGAGGCCGCCGAGCAGGCCGGTGTCGAACTGGCCCGGCGCGAGGTGCGTATGCCCGAGGGGCCGATTCGGGTGGCTGGCGAGTACGAGGTGCAGGTCTCGCTCTACACCGACATCGACGGTCCGGTCCAGGTCGTGGTCGAGGGCGACGAGTCCTGAACGCCAGCCGGGGCTGACCCGGGGAGGAGACGGTGCAGGGGGACGGATCCGCCTCGGACTCCGAGGCCCTGAAGGGTCCGCCGCACGACCTGGAGGCCGAACAGGCGGTGCTGGGCGGGCTGATGCTCGACAACGCCGCCTGGGACCAGGTCGCCGACCGTCTCCATGAGGAGGATTTCTACCGCCGTGAGCATCGTCTGGTCTATCGGGCCATGGGCGAGCTCGCGGAGGGGAATCGCCCGATGGACGTGGTCACCCTCTCCGGGTGGCTGCGCAAGCAGGGCCGGCTGGAAGAGGCCGGCGGGCTCGGGTATCTGGGCGGCATCGCTCGCGAGACGCCGTCGGCGGCGAACATACGCGCCTATGCCGATATCGTCCGCGAACGCTCGGTGCTCCGGCAGCTGATCCGGGCCGGATCCGATGTCGCCGAGGCGGCCTTCCGGCCGGAGGGGCGCAGCAGCGAGGATCTCCTCGACTACGCCGAGCAGACGATCTTCCAGATCGCGGAGCAGACCGGCCGACACCGGCAGGGCTTTGTCGGCATGCGGCAGCTCATGCCGCAGGTCATCGACCGCATCGACACCCTCTACCACACCCAGGCGGCCGTCACCGGTCTGGCCACCGGTTTCGACGACCTCGATCACATGACCTCCGGGCTCCAGGATGGCGATCTGGTGATCGTCGCCGGGCGGCCGTCCATGGGCAAGACCACCGTGGCGATG
>PULM01000144.1 GCA_003552345.1 Ectothiorhodospiraceae bacterium | reverse complement strand
TCCGCGGGGCCTGGTCCGAGAGTCGCCGACCTCTCTCAGGGGGGTTACACGGAGGGACAAAAGCCCGGGAGATCGCGATCGATGCTCCCGCTTTGTACCCAACGGCAACCCCGAGGGAGAGGTCCCATGAGCCGCAACCAGCACCCCCTGCGCCAACGACTCACCCACCTGTGCGCCGCCGCGGCCCTGCTTGGCACGGCCGCACTGCCCCTGGCCGCCTCGGCGGATGAACGCGACTCCTTTCGCATCGCCTGGAGCATCTACGTCGGCTGGATGCCCTGGGACTACGGCGAGGCCGAGGGCATCGTCGACAAGTGGGCGGACAAGTACGACATCGAGATCGATGTCGTCCAGGTCAACGACTACATCGAGTCGATCAACCTCTACACCGCCGGCTCCTTCGACGGCGTCACCCTGACCAACATGGATGCGCTGACCATCCCGGCGGCGGGCGGCGTCGACACCACCGCACTGATCGCCGGTGACTTCTCCGACGGCAACGACGGCGTGGTGCTGAAAGGGACCGACGACCTGGCCGACATCGAGGGGCAGCGCATCCACCTGGTGGAGCTTTCCGTCTCGCACTACCTGCTCGCCCGCGCCCTCGATTCCGTGGGGCTCAGCGAGCGGGACGTGCAGGTGGTCAACACCGCCGATGCCGACATCGTCGGTGCCTTCAGCTCGGACGACGTCCGCGCCGCCGTGGCCTGGAACCCGCAACTGGGGGAGATCCGCAATCACGAGGACGCCCACGTGGTCTTCGACTCCTCGGACATCCCCGGCGAGATCATCGACCTGCTCGGCGTGCGCACCGAGGTGCTGGAAGAGCACCCGGAGCTTGGCAAGGCACTGACCGGGGCCTGGTACGAGATCATGGACGTCATGTCCGGCGACGATGCCGACGGTGAGGCTGCCCGCACCGCCATGGCCGAGGCGGCCGGCACCGATCTGGCCGGCTACGAGGCGCAGCTCGCCTCCACCACCTTCTTCTACGACCCCGCCGAGGCGGTGGACTTCGTCACCAGCGAACAGCCCGCCGAGACCATGGAGAACGTCCGCCAGTTCGCCTACAAGCACGGGCTGCTCGGCGAGCGTGCCCCCAGCCCCGACTTCGTCGGGATCGAGCTGGCCGACGGCTCCACCCTGGGCGATGAGGCCAACGTCCAGTTGCGCTTCACCGACCGGTTCATGCGCAAGGCCGCCGAAGGCGAGCTGTAACGCCCCGCCCGGGGCGGATCAGCCCGCCCCGGGCCCCATCGGCCGCAGGAGCGTCATCCATGAAACGCCTGATCAACCGCCACCCGGGCCGGGTCGCAGGGGCCGCCCTGGCGATGCTCCCCTTCATCCTTGCCCTGGTCGCCTACACCATCGCCTCGTCCCAGCGCCTGGCCGAGAACCCCAACGACCCGGTGCTGCCGTCGCTGATCACCCTGGCCGAATCGTTCCTGCGCCTGGCCAGCGAGGAGAGCCGGCGCACCGGCGAGGTGCTGCTGTGGCTGGACACCGGCGCCAGCCTGACCCGGCTCGGGCTCGGCGTGGCCCTGGCGGCCGCCGCCGGTCTGCTGGTCGGCGTCCTCAACGGCTCGCTGCCCTACGCCCGGCGCACCTTCGCCCCCTTCGTCACCGCCGTGGCCATGATCCCGCCCCTGGCGGTCCTGCCCATCCTCTTCATCGCCTTCGGCGTCGGCGAGCTGGCCAAGGTGATGCTGATCGTCTTCGGCATCGCACCGTTCATCATGCGCGACCTCCAGCAACGGGTCGAAGAGCTGCCCCGCGAGCAGCTGATCAAGGCGCAGACCCTGGGCGCCTCCACCTGGCAGATCGTGCTGCGGGTGGTGCTGCCGCAGACCCTGCCGCGGCTGATCGACGCCACACGACTGAGCCTCGGCGCCGCGTGGCTCTTTCTCATCGCCTCGGAGGCGATCGCCGCCACCGAGGGGCTCGGCTACCGGATCTTCCTCGTCCGGCGCTACCTGGATATGGAGACGATCCTCCCCTACGTGGCGTGGATCACCCTGCTCGCCTTCCTCATCGACCTGACCCTGCGCGGCGTCAATCGCTGGTTCTTCCCCTGGTACGCCGCAAGGAGCGCCCGCTCATGAGTGCCACCATCCGCCTGGAGAACGTCTGGAAGTCCTACGGCGACGACGTCGTCCTGGAGAACCTGTCGCTGGAGGTTGCCGCCGGCTCCTTCGTCACCCTGGTCGGGGCCTCGGGCTGCGGCAAGCCCACCTTCCTCAAGCTGCTCCTCGGCGAGGAGGCGCCGAGCCGCGGCCGCCTGCTCCTGGACGAGGCCCCGCTGCCCGGCGAGCCCGGCCCGGACCGCGGCGTGGTCTTCCAGCGCTACTCGGTCTTCCCGCACCTGACCGCCGTGCAGAACGTGCTCCTCGGCCTGGAGCTGGCCGGCGCCCCGTGGCTGGGGCGGCTCTTCGGTGCCGCACGGCGCAACGCCCGGGCCGAGGCGGTGGCCGCGCTCGAGTCGGTGGGCCTGGGGCACGCGCTGGACAAGTACCCGCCGGAGCTCTCCGGCGGCATGCAGCAGCGGCTGGCCATCGCCCAGACCCTGATCAAGAACCCCCGGGTGCTGCTCCTCGACGAGCCCTTTGGCGCCCTCGACCCGGGCATCCGGCAGGACATGCACGCCCTGGTGCAAAGCCTGTGGCAGCGCACCGGGGTCACCGTCTTCATGGTCACCCACGACCTGCAGGAGGGCTTCACCCTCGGCAGCCGGCTGCTCGTCTTCGACAAGGTCCGCCACGACCCCCACGCCCCCGAGGCCTACGGGGCCCAGATCACCTACGACATCCCCCTCGACCGCAACGCGGAGGATTCCCCATGAGCACCCCCTCGCTG
>PULM01000224.1 GCA_003552345.1 Ectothiorhodospiraceae bacterium | reverse complement strand
GATCGGCGCCTTCATTGAGGATCTGGATGTACCGCTCGTAGGCGAACACCCGGTCGCGGCGCCGCCCGGTCACCTCCCGGAGGATGCCCAGGCGTTCCAGCGCCTCGACCGCCCGCGCAGCTGTCGGGTAGGCCACCCCGCTACGCTGGGCGAGATCATTGATCGAGGCCAGCGGTCGGGTGCCGAGGGCATGGTGTACGCGCAAGGTATTGGCGGCGGCGCGTCCCAGTCCCTCCACCCGTTGCTGATCTTCCCGGAAGACGCCCAGCAGTCGGTGCGCCGTCTCTACCGCTCCGTTGGCGGTGGTCAGAACGCCCTCCAGGAAGAAATCGAGCCACGCTTCCCAGTCGCCGTCACGGCGCGTCACGTCGAGCAGCCGATAGTACTCATCGCGGTGCTGCTTGAAGTACAGACTGAGATACAGCAGGGGCTGGTGGAGGATTCCTTCCTGATGAAGGATAAGGGCGATGAGCAGCCGCCCGATCCGCCCGTTACCGTCCAGGAAGGGGTGAATGGTCTCGAACTGCGCATGAGCCAGTGCTGCTTTGATCAGTGCCGAGAACGGTAGCTCGGCCTCATGGATGAACCGCTCCAAAGCAGCCATATGTTCCCCCACGCGCTGGGGTGGTGGCGGGACGAAAAGCGCATTGCCCGGTCGGGTTCCCCCAACCCAGTTCTGGATGCGGCGGAATTCGCCGGGCTGCTTGTCGGCGCCACGGCCGCGGGCCAGTAGCTGCTCGTGCATTTCCCGGATCAGGCGATTCGAAAGGGGAAAGCCTGTGGCCAGGCGCTGCAGTCCATGCTCCAGCGCGGCGATGTAGTTGGAGACCTCCACAACATCGCTGAAAGGCACGCCGGGCTCCTGCTCGAGTTCGAAGAGCAGCAGATCGGATAGTGAGGACTGAGTTCCCTCGATCTGGCTGGAGACCACCGCCTCGCGACGGACGTACGCGTATAGGAAGAGTTCCGGCTCCGGGAGCAGTGCGGTGATGGCGTCCAGACGCCCGCAAGCCAACAGCGCCTGATCGTGCAGCCGCCCGCGTGCTCCCTTCAGGTCCGGAGGCGGCTGCGGGGGCAGTGCTGAGGGGATGAACGCCCACGCCTCCTCGTTGGCGGCGGAGGAAACGCGAACGTAGCTACCGGTGGGCCCGCGCTGCATGCTTGTTCTCACGAGTGTGAATAGCCCTGAAGACTATTATCATTTCGGCGCCTATGTGTTAATAGACGCCGGGGTTCCAGGGGGTGGCGATCGGAGCACGGGGCACTGCGGCTGCTGCGCCGGCGTTCTTAATCCCTGTGACGGTGGGTGGTAATGTGGATCCCACAGAGATTTTGGTGCTGGTCGCGACGCCATCTGTCGTCGCTTCAGGATAGCGTCGGGATGTGCCTGGGTGGGCCGACCCGCCGGCTAGGGAGAGCTTGAATGAGTTACGACACCTTGTTCGCTGCCGCGCTCGGCCAGGCGCGGCGTCCTTACCCCTACCAGCGCCGCCTCGCTGAGGGCTCCTGGCCCGAATGCCTCGAAGTTCCTACGGGGTTGGGCAAGACCGCCGCCGTCACCCTGGCGTGGGCGCATCGCCGCGGTATCCGGCCCGATGGGCTGCAGGAGGCGCCCGATCCCGAGACCCCCCGACGGCTGATCTGGTGCCTGCCGATGCGGGTGCTGGTCGAGCAGACCGTCCAAAACATCCGGGACTGGCTCAGCCGCCTGGGCGTGCTCGGTGATGCCGGGGAGTCGGGTCGGGTGGCCGTGCATGCGCTGATGGGCGGTGAGGCAGATTTGCGCCGCGGGGCTTGGGCGGCCTATCCGGAGCAGGACGCCGTGCTGGTGGGCACTCAGGACATGCTCCTCTCCCGCGCGCTGATGCGCGGCTACGGCATGAGCCGTTACCAGTGGCCGGTCCACCATGCCCTGCTGCACAACGACGCCCTGTGGGTGTTCGACGAGATCCAGCTGATGGGGCCGGCCCTGCCCACCACCGCGCAGCTGGAGGCCTTCCGGCGGGATCTCGATACGGCCGGGCCGGCGCGCAGCATCTGGGTCTCCGCCACCCTGCAGGCGGAGTGGCTCGATACCGTGGACTTCCGCCGCCACCGCCAGGATGGGGTGGCGCGGCTGACTCTGGACGATACGGACCGCTCTGTGCCGGAGGTGGCCGCCCGCGTGGGCGCGCCGAAAACGCTGGAGGCCGCCGCCACCCGTCTCGATGACGCGACCAAGAAAGGGCAGGACGCCTACGTCGCCGCCCTGGCCGATGAGATCCGTGCCGCCCACTGCCCCGGCGAGCAGACGCTGGTCATCGTCAACCGCGTGGAGCGGGCCCAGGCGCTCTACGACGCCCTGGCGGACGCGGGCGCCGATCGGCTCCTTCTGCACGCGCGTTTCCGCCCGGCCGAGCGCGCGGCCATCGAAGCGCAGCTGCACCAAGCGCCAGAGGGGGGCGGGCGGATCGTCATCGCCACCCAGGCGGTGGAGGCCGGGGTCGATCTCGACAGCCGCGTGCTCTTCACCGAGCTCGCGCCCTGGGCCTCCCTGGTGCAGCGTTTCGGCCGCTGCAACCGCGCCGGCTGGTTCGAGGACGCTCGCGTCTACTGGATCGACGTGGACGAGACGGCCAAGGGGGTGGCGCTACCCTACGAGGCGGAGTCGCTGAGCCGCGCCCGGGAGCAGCTCCAGGCCGCGCCCTCCGCGGCCCCCGAGGATCTGCCACCGGTCACCGAGCCCCCGGCCACTGCCCAGGTGCTCCGCCGGCGCGACCTGCTGGAGCTGTTCAATACCGATCCCGACCTCTCCGGCTTCGACGTGGATGTTTCGCCCTACATCCGCGACACCGGCACGCCGCAGGTGCACCTCT
>PULM01000126.1 GCA_003552345.1 Ectothiorhodospiraceae bacterium | reverse complement strand
CGCTCGCGGACCATGGCGCGGTCGTCGCGGTAGGGCGAGAGGCTGGCGCAGACGGTGATCAGACCGGCGTCGACGAACATGGTGGCCGTCTCGGCGATGCGGCGGATGTTCTCGGCCCGGGCATCGCGGCTGAAGTCCAGGTCGTGGCTCAGGCCGTGGCGGACGTTGCCGGCGTCGATCAGGTAGCTGTGGTAGCCGCGGCGAAACAGTGCCTGCTCGAGGGCATTGGCCAGGCTCGACTTGCCCGAGCCGGACAGGCCGGTGAGCCAGACGATGCACGGCCGCTGGCCCTTCTGCCCGGCGCGCTGGGTCTTGCTCAGCGCCAGCTGGCGGCGCGGCACGTCGGTCTCGGCGCCGGCGGCCTCGGTGGCGGCGCGGGTGACCATGCCGGCGCCGACGGTGTGCAGGCTCATCCGGTCGATGACGATGAACGCGCCGGTGTTGGCGATCTCCTCATAGGGGTCGAACGGCACCCGCGCCGAGAGCTGGACGCGGCACAGGCCGATCTCGTTGAGCCCGAGCTCCTCCGCCTGGTGGTGCTCGAGGGTGTTGACGTCGATGCGGTGGTGGATGCGCTCGACCACCGCCGGGACGGTGGCCGTGCCCAGCTTGATGTCGTACTGGCGTCCGGGCAGCAGGGGTTGCTCGGCCATCCACACGATGCGCGCATCCAGGGTGTCGTCCACCGTCGCCGGCCGCCGTGGGCTGGCGAGGACATCCCCGCGGGAGATATCGATCTCGTCGGCCAGGGTGACGGTCACCGACTGCGGCGGGAAGGCCACATCCAGGTCGCCGTCGTAGGTGACTACGCGCTCCACGCGGCTGCGCAGTCCGGAGGGCAGGGCGACGACCTCATCGCCGGGGCGGACCGTACCGGCGGCCAGGGTGCCGGCGAAGCCGCGGAAATCGTGGGAGGGGCGGATCACGGTCTGTACCGGCAGGCGCAGATCGCGCAGGTTGCGGTCGGCCTTGGCCTCGACGGTCTCGAGCAGCTCCATCAGCGTTGGGCCGTCGTACCACGGCATCTGCTCGCTGCGGTGGACGACGTTGTCGCCCTTGAGCGCGGACAGCGGCACGCAGCGCACGTCGGGGATGCCGAGCCGGCGCGCGAAGGCCGTGTACTCGTTCCGGATGCGCTCGAACGCGCCCTGATCCCAGTCGACCAGGTCCATCTTGTTGATGGCCAGCACGACGTGGCGGATGCCCAGCAGCGCGCAGATGTAGCTATGCCGCCGGGTCTGTACCTGCACCCCGTGGCGGGCGTCGACCAGGATCACCGCCAGCTGCGCCGTCGAGGCACCGGTGGCCATGTTGCGGGTGTACTGCTCATGGCCCGGGGTGTCGGCGATGATGAACTTGCGCTTGTCGGTGGAGAAGTAGCGGTAGGCGACGTCGATGGTGATGCCCTGCTCGCGCTCGGATTGCAGGCCATCGACGAGCAGTGCCAGGTCCACGTCGTCGCCGGTGGTGCCGTAGCGACTCGAGTCCTGGCGCACCGCAGCGAGCTGGTCCTCGTAGACCAGCGCCGAGTCGTGGAGCAGCCGCCCGATGAAGGTGCTCTTGCCGTCGTCCACCGAGCCGCAGGTGATAAAACGCAGCAGATCCTTGTGCTCGTGCTGCTTGAGGTAGGACTCGATGTCGGTGGCGATCAGATCGGAGGCGTGGGACATGATCAGAAATCCCCCTGCCGTTTTTTCTCTTCCATCGACCCGGCCGAGTCGTGGTCGATGACCCGGCCCTGCCGCTCGGAGGTGCGGGTGAGCAGCATCTCCTGGATGATCTCCGGCAGGGTGTCGGCCTCGGAGCGGATTGCGCCGGTGAGCGGGTAGCAGCCGAGGGTGCGGAAGCGGACCTTCTCGTAGCGCGGCTGCTCGCCTTCTTCCAGCGGCATGCGCTCGTCGTCGACCATGATCAGGGTGCCGTCGCGCTCGACCACCGGGCGCTCGGCGGCGTAGTAGAGGGGGACGATGGGGATGTCCTCCAGGTAGATGTACTGCCAGATATCCAGCTCCGTCCAGTTGGACAGGGGGAAGATGCGCATGCTCTCGCCCTTGTGGACGCGGCCGTTGTAGAGCTGCCAGAGCTCCGGGCGCTGCCCCTTGGGATCCCAGCGGTGGTGGCGGTCGCGGAAGGAGTAGACGCGCTCCTTGGCGCGGGATTTCTCCTCGTCGCGGCGGGCGCCGCCGAAGGCCGCATCGAAGCGGTGGTGGTCCATCGCCTGCTTGAGCGACTGGGTCTTCATGACGTCGGTATGCACCTTGGAGCCGTGGGTAAACGGCCCGATGCCCTGCTCGACGCCCTCCTGGTTGATGTGGACGATCAGCTCCATGCCCGACTCGCGCGCCATGCGGTCACGGAAGGTGATCATCTCGCGGAACTTCCAGGTGGTGTCCACGTGCATCAGGGGGAAGGGCGGCTTGCCCGGGTAGAACGCCTTGAGCGCCAGGCGCAGCATCACCGAGGAGTCCTTGCCGATGGAGTAGAGCATCACCGGATTGTCGAACTCCGCGGCGACCTCGCGGATGATGTGGATGCTCTCCGCCTCAAGCTCCTTGAGGTGGGTGAGCCGTGCCTCGCTGATCTCCATACCGTTGATCACCTGACCGAAAGCCCGCGTTGGCCGAGCATTGTAAAGGATTGCTCGGTGGTCGCGTCAGAGCGGATGGCCATGTCCTTATGGTGTCCGTTCCGGCTCAGCGTGTCGCGTCGTCTATCCGGCTGGGCCGGGCATCTGGAAGGCGGTCTTCGGTGTGGAGTGTCAGCGTTGGAGGCATGGCGTTCAAAGCACGGCACGGTGGGCATCAAGATAGTCGACGACTTCCACGAGGCCGTCCACGTGCTGAATCCTGGTTGACGGT
>PULM01000067.1 GCA_003552345.1 Ectothiorhodospiraceae bacterium | reverse complement strand
TGCAGGGGCGCACCGCCTTCGTCATCGCCCACCGGCTGTCGACGGTGGAGAACGCCGACCAGATCCTCTTCCTGGAGAACGGGCAGGTGGCCGAGCGCGGCACCCACGAGGAGCTGCTGGCGCAGGGCGGGCGCTACGCCGGGCAGTACCGGATGCAGTTCGCACCGGACGGCACACCGGCGGCCCCGGAACAATCCGCAAAAGGAACCGCATAGATGCTGCTTCAACGCCCCGTGCAGAAGGTCGGCAAGGTGCGGCTGTACACGCCGGATGGTCGCGCCGCGGAACCCAACGCGGCCGAAACGGCCCTGCAGTTGCTGGAGCATGGTAAGAGCCCACGTGATGCGGAGCTGATCTCCTCGCGCAAGTCGCGGATCTACCGTCAGGCCGCAGACGGCGGGCGGGTCTACGTCAAGCACTACCGCAGCCGGCGGCGCAAGGAACGCATCAAACGGCTGATCCGCAGCCCTCACCGCAACATCACCTTGTGGCGTCGGCTGGCCGCGCTGCAGATCCCAGCGCCGACGCCGCTGCTGCTGGCCCGCAAGCGCCGGGAGGCGGTGCTGGTGATCGAGGAGATGCCCAAGCCCACGCTGCGCGAGCACATCGGCCGCGGCGAACCCGTGACACCGGCTCTGATGGCCGCCTTCGGCGGCACCTGGGGCCGGCTGCATAACTCGCGGATGATCCACTACGACCCGAGCCCGGGGAACATCACCCTGCCGGAGGGCGAGCAGGATATGGCGGGACTGCTCGACCTCGATTCGGTCTACGTGGTCCCTGCGGTGCCAGCCTTCGTCGCCCGGCACCGGCTGCAGCGCTTTTTCTACAAGCTGACCACCGAGTGCCTGCGCCGGCAGGGGACGGCCCCGGACGGCGCCGCATTCCAGGCCTTCTGGCACGGATACGCCGAGGCGACCGGCGTCGACACGACACGGCATGCCCAGACCGTCATCCAGCGCATGGAGGCGCGCATCGGATCACGACGCAAAAAGCGTCAGGGCGAGACCTTCCTCGCAGCGGCACGCGACTGGCGGGCGGCACTCGAACCCGACCAATCCGACTGAGGCACCAGCGAGCATCCATGTCCACTGCTACCGCACCGACCACAGCCTTCGACACGCCGCCTTCCGTCCCCGACGAGTTGGATGCCCGGATCCGGGCGACTGCACCTGCCGGAGGCAAGGGTGTGGTCCATGTCGAGCAATCCGGGCGCCCGCTGGTGGCGAAGTTCCCCGAGCCCAAGGGACGAAGCCTTCCACGGGCCCTGGCCGCCCGTCAGGCCGCCGCCGCGATGTCCTCCCGTCCGCTGCCACTGGCTCCATTCCGGCTGCCGGATCGCTACGCGCGGCTGCAGCTGGAGGCGCAGCGGTTAACCACACTGAGCCGGGACGGGGTATCGGTCCCGGAGCTGATTGGCGTAGGCGACGACTACCTGCTCATGACCGCCGGCGGTGAGAGCCTGGAGAAGGCATTCAAGCGTCTCTCCACGGATTCCGCGGAAGCCTTCGACTACGCCACCCGAGCCGCCACCGCGCTAGGGAACATGCACTGGCTCGGCCACTGGCACGGGGCGGCGCAGGTGCGCAATGTCCTAGTGGACGACCAGGGCCGGATCACGCTGATCGACTTCGAGGAGGACCTCTCCGTGGTCCCGGCGGAGACGCGCGCCTGTTACGACCTGATGCTCTTCCTGGCCTCCATCGCCCTGGGCCGCGGGAGTGCCGCGAAGAAGGGGCCGCGGATCGAGTTGGGCCAGTGCGCCCTGGCGGCGTACGAGGCCGCCACTGACCCAAAGCTGCTGGCGCCGCTGGCGCGCTACCACCACCGGCTGAAACGGCTGCGGCGCATCACCCGGCCCGTAGAGCCGATGACCGGGAAGAACGTCCGCCGCATGCTGGCATTGGCGGACATTCTGGAGGCCTCCAGCGTCTGGCGCTGATCCGCGAGCTTTGGCTTAGAACTCGTAGCCCATCACCTCGATCTCCCGCGCGCATTCCCGGGCGACGATCTCGCGGCAGGCGTCGTCGTAGTACGCCCGGTAGTCCACCTTCCCGCCGCCGGATTTGGCGTGGATGCCCTGGATCAGCTCGGCGAGGTTCTCCGGGTAGCCGATGCGCTCGCTGGCCTCGGCCAGGTCCTCGGCCAAGTGCTCCATGCGCACAATGTAGTCGACCATCGGCCGCTCGCCGTCGGCGTAGAGCTTGAAGTTGCTCTTGCGCGCCATGATCCCGGAGTCGAGGAACTCCCGGAATGAGTCCGGGGCCTTGCCCTGTTTATGCCGGTAGCGGTAGCGCGAGACCGCCAGGGCCCAGGGGTTGCGCTCGACGGTGAAGGTGAAGTACCGCGCCCAACGCTGGGCGCCGAGCTGCTGACGGACGTGCCGGGCGCTCATGTGCTGGTGGTAGAAGCTGGGGGTGGCGTCGCGCAGCGCCTGGAGCCAGGTCCGCTCGCCGGCCAGCGGGTCGTCGGTGTAGCCCTGCAGCCCGCGGATGACCGCTCCCGGGCGGACGTTATCCAGAAACCGGTCGTTCTGCGGCCCCGGGAAGCCGAGCTCCTTGCGCTGACCCTCGGCCACCGGCGTGATGACATCGTCCGGCCCGGCATGCTTGGCCAGGGCCAGCTCCAGAGAGCTGCCGGCGGTCTTGCGGGTCTTGATAAAGACGAACTGGTGGCGGTGCGAGATGACGGTCATGGGAGTACGGCGCTCACTGGGCGTCTGGCCGGCGGGATTGTAACAGAGTCCTCGCCGCTCTCTGGGTGAAACCGACCACCCACCAAAGCGCCGCCGCGCCGGGTGCGACTGCTTGCCCCACTCGGCGACTGCGCTTTTCCGCTGCGTTAAACCCTGATTAATCACCCGGGAGCAAACGGGTTGGTA